>CAZXVX010000001.1:0-66195 GCA_964644105.1 uncultured Occallatibacter sp.
AGAACGTGCTGCCGTTACGGCCGCTGCCGATGCCGGCGCCGGTCTCGGTCGGGAAGCTGAATCCGGTCTGGATGGTCTCGCCACCATGATGCTGGACGTCCACCGAGCCGGGGATCATGAAGACGAGCGATGAAGGATCGTGGCCGTCGAGCGGCAACTCAGAGATGGCGGACTCATTGATCGTTGTTCCCAGCTCAGCCGTCGAGGTGTTGATCAGTTCGGCATCGGCAACCACGCTGATCGTCTCTGCCTTGCCCGCGCCAACCCTGAGATGCACATCCTGCGTCGCCGCCTGACCGACCGTCAGCACAATGCCGGACTGCAGATAGCGGTCAAAGCCTGTGGCATCGATGGACAAAGAATAATTGCCAATCGGAAGAGGCTTGATCAAGTAGATTCCTTCATTGTTTGTCTTGACGGCCACCTTCAAACCGGTGTCGACATTGGTGATGGTTACGGCGGCTCCGGGAACGGCTCCCCCAGAGGGATCAATGACAGTACCCGTCAAGCTGGCGCTAGTTCCCTGCCCATGGGCCCAATACCCACTCACAGCGAAAAAAGCAAGAATGACGAGCAGCAAAGCGCGTACATGCTTCATGTTGATGCGTTGCACAAACACCTCCTGAAGTGTTTAAAAACCTGGCGCCCAGAGCGATTCCGCCATCCTGCAAAACCGTTTTCCCTGCTGGCACCTGCGAATGCGTTGCTCTCAAGCGGCCATTGTTCTGCCAGACAATCCCGATCCAGCAATTCAAATGGAGATTTTCGAGCCGAATCGAACTTTACGCTCCTCAAAGAACGTCGTGCATCTGCCGAAAGTAGGATTGAAAAAATATTTCCATTTTCTTGTTTGAATCTTTGAATGGGAAAACCACCTGACTTTTTGAAGGGCAAACTCCGGCAGTTCAGGAATCAGGAATCAGAGGAGGTTTGCTGGTTCAGGTTTGTGATTCCTACGCTTCCCGCAAGAACTCGAAAAAAATTGCCTGCAACGTTTGGGGTTACGCCACTCGTCAGAGACGGAAAGATGGATACGAGAATGGTGATTCTGGGCGAGAAATGGGGAGAAAAGACGTCGTTTCAGCCCGAAAAAAAGCATAAATACGAGGTTTGTAGTTACTTATTATATGACAGAATAAGTTTTATCTTGTTGATATTAAGCAGTTTACCTGTTTCATTTTTTTAAATATCGGGCAACCGGTGGGAGGGGGGGTGGGGTAAAGGGGTGTTTTGATGTCTTTCTGGTAACTATCTATACTGTTTATTGTTTACTATTCAGTACCGGATGCGCTGGCCGTCCGGATTGGTTTTCTCTTCACCCAAGATCATGGTACACGATTGGTGGTAATTATCTGCGTTAGAGGGCAGAGGTCAGAGAACAGGGGTCAGGGAACAGGGGTCAGGGATCAGGGAACAGGGAACAGGGATCAGAAAAAGCCCGCTGGTTAGGTTTGTGGTTCCCACCCTCCCGCTCATCGCAAAGAACGCGATGAACGGGGCACAGTTTCTCATGGCTTATGGTGATCCTTCTGGGCAGATGAGCGGGCCACCTGCCCAGAGAGCGCTTAATCATGTCGAGGAAACAGTCCCGCCCACTTAGAATGATCCGCCCAAAGGATAGGAATTGAGTTATTTGGAGGCCTGTGCTGAAAAACTACTACGAAACCACAGTCACCGAATCCCTTTGGCTTAGGCTTACTTGCAATCTTGCCGTAATGAAGGAGCCTAACTTTATCAGTATCTGTGAAATGTCGGCACTGATCAGAGAACACATTGTCTGATTCATGTAGCTCATGCACTGGCATCGGCGAAATCAATGTTTCGCTCGATATTTTCAGTCGTGCAGCCCGTGAAGCCGCTATTAAAATCAGATATACCTTTCCTACTCCGGCCAGAAGAGGTCCAAAAGATGTCACCGGATCATTCCAAGCATCGCATACCTGTTTTCCGGTTCCGCTGAAGTCGTCGAGAAGAACTACGACATCATCTGGACCTAGTCTGTGTGGGTTATCCTCCGATAACATTGGCAACCGAAAAAGGTCGCTCAGTGAAACGAAAACCTCATTAAAGTTCTTCCCGTCAAGACCGTTCGCAAGCCGGAATTGATAGAGCATTGCGTCCCCGCTCTCCCCAGCGCTACGAGACATAGCCGCGAATCTCCATTTGCCCTTTCGCGTCGTGGGATCTTTGTGCCAGCCGTGCTGGACAAGCGAATCAAGAGACTCACGATAGGCCTTGAGAATTTGGCTCTGTCCATAGAAATCAACCGAATCCAGAACACGCGCAGCAAGATCCCGATCCCGGCTAGCAAATTGCTTTAACCAACTGTCAATTGTAACGTTAATGATTCCTTCTCGGTAAGAGCCAAAACGATCGATCCATCGTTTATACCTTTTGGCATCTATTGGTGTACCGGGAGCAGAGGGACGCTTCATTTGCTTTCCCTCCGACCCATAGCTCTCAGCTTCTCGCGAATAAGATGGGCCAAGGACTCAAGACTCTTCCACATTTCTTCCTCGCCGTAATACTGATCAATATCAATGTCGCTTATTTGCGCATACAAGCTTTCCACTGATTTCAATAGCTTTCGCGCCTCTGCCTCGACTTTCGCAGATTCAATATTGAGATGATCCGGCGTCAATGTTGGACTTTCGGCAAACTCCTGGAGGCGTTTCGAAATTGTTGAAATCTTTTTCGCTTTCACAGCGTTGTTGATATATTGCTTAACAATTCGGAAATCAGTTACGGATTTAATTCCTTTTTGCTCAACCTTTCGAAGCATATCATCCGTAAATTTATCCTTCTTAAACCATGGTAGTTTCACTACTTCTCGGTCGTTTCTGACTGGGTACAGCTCTATAAAGAAGTCGGCCTTCACTCGTTTATCAGGGTCTGCGTCTAACATCGTATCTTGATAGCGTTTGTTATAAGAAAGGAGCTTCTTGCACCGGACAACTACAGCCTCATCGAGACCTGTCAGTTCTGCAAGACGCCTTTCTTTTTTCTCACCTAATTCACGCATCAGAAGCTCGAGTTTAAGGGCTGTTGGCATCAGCTCCCAGTCTTTTCTCAACTTGTGGATCTGGAACATGGTCACAATATTTTGGACGAGTGTTGGCTCAGCGACCTGATTGACGGGGATCTCTTTAAGTCCGACTTCTTGAGCGCATATCCATCGACGTTGACCGTCCAGAATGACATAATTCCCCGAAATCTTCTCTTGGTAAACTGTCAATGGTACAAGAATTCCGACTCGTTCGATTGATTCACGAAGTACCTTTAGATCCTCGCGATCGAAGAGCATTCTCGGATTATGCGGATTCGCCTTCAGCTTACCTGTAGGCAAACTCAGGACGCCAATTGCTCTGACACCGTAATCGTCTGGCATTGTTACGCCTTTCAAATATTCGAAATCAACAACTCATTTGCCATAGCCCGATGCGTTGCGAAACCCGCTACATTGCGCCTGACAGCAACTGTTTCGTACGAAAATCCTTTTTTAAGAATATCCGCTTCATCAGACTCCGCGTAGCTCACAACGAAGTCTACTCCAGCCATATTCAATCGTTCCATCCAGTTGCGAAGTCGCACGATGTCTTTGTGTGTAAAGGCGCTGGGGTCGTATTCCCGAAAAACTCTACATGCCCGAACGGCATATGGAGGGTCCATGTAAACCAGATCACCTTTCTCTGCTTGATTCAGGACTTTTTCAAAATCACCAACAACGAACCTTGCTCCACGCAAACGACGCGAACAAAGTTGGAAAACTTCATTTTGCGGCACATCTCCACATCCATCTCCACTGTATGGTACGTTGAATTGACCTTTGAGATTTGTCCGGTAAATCCCGTTAAAACAAAATCTATTGAGATAAATAAAACGGGCTGCACGTACATGCGGCTCAAGATCAGACGTGTTCAGCGACCTCAGTCTTAGATATTCCTCCTTATTCCATGGCGGTAACGTAGCCAGTTCTTTCAGAACGGCAGATATACGATACTTAACCTCGATATAGGTTGATATCAGCTCCGGATTCAAATCACCGAGAATCGCCTTAGGCGGTTTTAAGGCAAAGAAAAGACATGCCGATCCTGCGAACGGTTCAACGTAGCGCTTATGATCTTTTGTCCAAAAAATCTTCAATTTTGGTAAAAGCTTGCGTTTACTACCTGCCCAACGAAGAAAGGGCGGGCAAACTTGTATCGGCGCTTTGGCGGCGGCGCTCAGCAATTTATTCCTCCGAGGGTTAATTTATCATAACGTGTAACCAATGAAGAAGCTCCATTGACAAAAATACCCCATTGCGCTCGTTTGTGGAATTTTTTGTTTTCTGGGGCTTGGCGCATTATTTGAAGCGCTGGGTGGCTTTGAGGACTACGGAGAAGACGCCGGATTCGTCGCGGGCTAGCTGGAGGGAGACGTGGCGGTTGATGGCGACGTCGGCCTGGATGAGCTGCTGGCTGGTGGTGTTGACGTTGGTGGCGTAGGTGAGAGTGAGGCTGCGGCCTAGCTGCTCCTCGACGATGATGCGGGAGGTGGAGTTGCCGAGGGCGCCGAGGTAGTTGGGATCGACTTTGACGCTGCCGGCGCCGAAGAGCCGCTGGACGCGGGAGCTTACGGTGGCGTTGAGCGCGCCGCCGAGCAGGGCGTCGGTGGGGTTGGTGACCGCTTGCTGCTGCTGCATATAGAGGCGCTGCTGGCTGCCGGTGCGACCGAGAGCGAGGAGCGCGACGACGTCGGCTTCGGGGAGCGGGGGATCGGAGCGGTAGGTGACGTTCATCTTTTGCGGCGTGCCGTGGAGGCCGAGGGTGATGTCGTAGTCCTCGACGCGGGCGGTGGCGTTGAGGTCGATGGAGGGCTGGATGCGGACGGGGTTGGTGAAGAAGATATCGCCACGCTGAAGGTCGTAGCGTGTGCCGGCGAGGAGGGCGCTGCCCTCGGTGATGGAGATGCGGCCGAGCAGCGAGGGCGAGGCAACGGTGCCGCGCAGATGCAGATCGACGTTACCGGCCAGCTTGGCGTAGGCGTTCTGGAAGTTCAACTGCGGCGAACTGGCGATGTGCACATCCAGGCGAATGTGGTTGGAGGGCGCGTCGAGGGGGGCGATGGTCTCGACGGCTTCGGTCTGCTGGGCGAGGGCGGCAACGTCCAGGTCGGGACTGATCGTGAAGCGGGTGATCATGACCTCGCCGAAGAGGCGAAGATTGTTCTGGACGCCTTGCAGGTGGAGTTGGGCATCCGCCAGGGAGCTGATACCTTCCGGATAGCGGATGCGAATGCCGCTGCCGGTGGCGGTGATGTCGGCGTAGAGGCCGTGCTGATAGGCCAGATAGCCGCCAAGTGTGAGCTGGCCGCCACCGCTCATGGCGGTGAGCGAACGGACCTCCAGGCGGTTCTGATTAAACTCCAAACTTCCGTTCAACTGGCTTAGGCCGTTGGGGATGTCTTCGAGGGAGAGCGCGGCGTTCTTGAAGTCGATGCGCCCTTGCAGGGCTGGATTCATCAGCGGACCGTGCGCCTCAACCTGGAAGGCGGCGTCTCCGCTGGCGGTGAGGTTACGGTCCAGCGTCTGGGCTACCTTCAGGTTAATGGCTCCGCGGGCGGCAAAGTCGAGCTGCTGCTTATCCTTGAGCGAGAGGCTTCCTTCAGCGTGCAGATCGGTCTCCGCACCGGTGATGTGGAAGGGATCGAGTCGGATGACTGAGTGGTCAAAGGAGGCATGTACTCTTCCTTCGCTTTGCAAAGGAACTCCCGCCACGGAAACCGCCAACTGCTCCAGACGCGCATCGCCGCGCAGCAGATCGGAGTGCGCCAGAGGGCCATCAAGGGTAAGCGTGCCGGCTAGCGCGGAGTTGCCACTGAAGCCCTGCACATGAGCCAGATCGAAGAGCACGCCAACGTTGAAGCGCGAAAAATCCACTACGGCGTGCGTGGTGTAGTCGCCGGTGAGCGCCGTCTGTCCGTGAGCTACCAATTGCACGGCGTCCATACGCGTGGTCAGATCGTAAGCGACGGTGCGGTTGGCGCTATGCGCCTCCACCTCAACGGCGCCCAGCGGCTCACCGCTCAACGCCAGACCGTTTATGGTTGCATGAGCCTCCATGCGTGGGTCGTCAAGCGTGCATTGGCCCTGAGCGCTAAAGCCCAGCTTGCCGGCCGCGCTCAAGCCGTTGCTGCGCAGAAGTTGAATGCGCGCAAGGTCGAACTCCGAACCGCTGGCTTGCATCTGGCAACGACCCGATGGCAGATGATAACTGCCCGTGGCCGATATCTTGCCGCCTTCTCCAACCACGGTGACTGAAGTCAAGTTGAGAGTCTGGCTGGAGAGCGTGCCTTGCGCCCGAATTCGGTCCATAGTTTCGCCGAAGAGGTTGATTTTGTCACCCGTCACCCATCCGGAGCCCGTCAGCGCATGGATCGGGCCATTCAGTTGAAGCTGAGCGCCCAGCATACCGGTGATGGGAAGCTTTTGACCGGTGAGATGGCTCAAATCATCCAGATCAACCTTACTGGCCAGCAAGCGGAGCTCTAAGACGGAATTCGTGTCGAAGGCGGGGACGGGGGCAGCACCATGTGCTACGGGCAAGGCATTTGCATTGAGGCTACCACTGAAGTTAACCTCCGCATTGCCTTTGCGGATGAGGCCACGAGAAAAGTCAATACGAGCGGCGGAATAACTGCCGGCGGCCTCAATGGATTCCAATTGAATGAATTGATTCAGGTTGGAATTCTGACCTGAAGCAGAGCTGTTGATCGCCGCTAATTCCACGCCCACTTGGGTTGCTTTCATCTCGCCGGAGATACGTGGATCGACCAGCGAGCCGGACCAGAATCCATTCACCAGATCGAGCCTGCCGTTCAATGCAACCGGCAGTGCCGCGGTTCCTGTTTTGCCGTTGCGCGCCAATCCCAGATCGCGCAAAACGGTATCGAACTCGCCCAAGTTGCCCGTATGGAAGTCCACGGCGAAGGCCGAGGAACTGATGAGGGGATAAGCCCCCAAATGTCCACGCGCCAAAATCTGGCTGGAGGGAAGATTCAGCTCCAGTTTGCGCATGTCGACCGAGCCGTCGCGCTGCGTATAGGTTGCGTCGATCAGACCGCTGGTGGGGACCAGAGTCCCCCCCTGCGACGCAGCCTTGTCGCCAGGAACCCCAGATTTGCCAGGCGCCGCTTGCGTGGACGGCGCCAGCTTAAGCATCGCCTTTACCGCGAGTGTGTTCTTGTCACCGTTGATCCACAGCGCGTTGGCTGGACCACTGACGAGCGCATCCAGGCCAAGGTGTTGAAAGGGAGGATCGCAAACCATCTCCAGGATTGTGTCCAGCGCTACACCCTTGAATGTGCTGGTCACTGTGCCATTGACGGGAATGGTGATTGCGTCGGCCGATGGCTTGGGTTGGACGGGAGCGGTGTGCGATTTGCCGTTGCTTGCGACGGCCGGCTGGAAGGCAGCCTCGGCGGGAAGCACAGGAAGCCAGTGAACCAGCGAGAGGTCTCCATCAATCTCTCCACCCTCGCGCAAACGCGCAACGATTGAGCTGACCAGCAACGCTTCCGGATCGGCGTGCAGTCGCGCATCCAACTGAAAACCAGTGGCCACGACACCTGTTCCAATATAGGAGCCATCTTCGACGTGCAGGCCGCCGTCGATGCGGAAGCGGCTCGCTTCGCCCGCCCCATTCAGATCCAAATGGGCGAGACCCTGGGGCGTATAAGGATAGCCGGTCATGGCGTTCACCAGACGCAGATCCAGTTCTCCGATGGCTTTGCCCTGCCAGTGGGGGTGGTCGAAGTGGTCGAGCTTGCCGGAGATCTCCAGAGTTCGATCTTTTACACCACGGCCTCGTGCGGTAATGCGCAGGGAGCGGAGTGTAGCCACTGTGCGCGACAGATCAAATGTGGCTTGCAGAGATCCCTGCACTTGCGCTTCTAAAGGATGATGGCCGGCGGCTGCGCCACGAGTCAGGCTCAAATCCCGGACTCCGGCTTCAACGCGATAGAACTCCGGATTGCCAGCCATCGCCGACGCATAAGACAGGCGAAGGGAAAGGTCGCTGGCGGCAAAGTCGAGAGGAATGTACCGGTCTTGAAAATCGAAACTCGCGGCGCGATTCTCGATGTTCAAATCGCCCTGCTCGACAGCAATGTGGTTTACCTTGAGATCAAAAAAACTGTCCAACGCGGGCTTGCTCTGCTTGCGCGGCTTGAGCGGCTGCGGCTGGTTGGTAGAGCCATCCGGGTAGACGATCAAATGAAACCGGGGCTGAACAATCTCCAGATCGCGAAGCGGGAAGTGGGGAATCCACCAACCCAGCATGCTCCAGCGCACGCGCGCATTCTTAATCTGCAGGTAAGGCTCCTCGCCGGAGGCCTCGCGGCCATGAATAACCACACCTCCGGCCTCAGCCTCCAGGCGCCGCAGATTCCAGTGAAAGGATGCGATTTCAACCCGGCCGCCAAAGGCTGTCTCCACTTCGTGAACGATTCGCCGTCGAACAAAGTTCTCAAAACTGGGCGAACTGGCATAGATAAAGAGCCCCACAAGAGCCGCAGCGAGCAGCAAGATTCCCGCCGCAACCGCCAAGGGAAGATGGCGCAGAAAGAAGCGGCGCAGACGGCTTGGCTTCCGCGCGATGATTCGATCAGCAGCAACGGATTGGGCTTCATCGCTACCCACCCATTCCGCCGAAGGGCGCGGAATAGATGGAGCGCCACCTGTGGCGGGGCCAACTGCTCGCTCCTCGATCGCTTGAGGTTTGCTGCCTCTCATCGAGCTGGGTTCAACCGGCTCGGCGGGAGGAGGGGTGGTCGAATCAGGCTCGCTCATTCGCCCCCTTTGCCAGTACTTGGAGCTTCCGAAGTCTCCAGCGACGGATCAATGACTTCCACATCGCCCTGCTTGCGCAGATTCTTCAGCCAATCTTCAAAGAGCGCATTCACCTGCCGCTGCAGCAGTATCTCCTGAATCCGTGGCGCCACTTCTTCGAGGATCGGAGCTGTTTCACCCGCCGCATATTCGGGCAGCAACGTCTGCTTGTAGTAACTTTCAATTTCCTCCGGCGAGATGCGGATTCCCTGACGGAAGCGCTCTTCAATGAAGCGCAGAATTTGAATGCGGAAACGCAGATAGCTTCGAACTCGCTCTGGCTTGAGGCCGTGCGCGGCCAGAAAGGCCTTCCAACCCTCCTCCGAGGCGCAGTTCAAGTGAACGCAGGCCGGCACCTGGTTGCGAATCTGACTGAGCCGCGCATCGATCTCGGCTTGAGTCGGCTCCGTGGCCTGCGCGTCCTCTTGACGGATCTGCTGCTGAATCAGCGCGCGGCTGATCAACTGCTCCAGCGCCCGCTCGGCCGTAAGAGTGCCCATCCCAGCCTGCGCGGGGTCCAGCACCGCCAGGCGCATCTCGTCGTCCACATCGCTGGCCAGGATCGCTTGATTGTTGACGACAGCCACCACACGGTCCAGCATTACGGCTTTGCCTGGTTGCGGAGCCACGGAAGTCTGCGGCAAACTCTGCGCTCTCGCACCGAGCGATGCCAGCATCAGGCACGTCAACAGCGATAGAAGGACAGGGACGTTGCGAAAGGTCTTGGATATGAATTCGATAAAATTGCGACCACGCACAACGCCACCTCACCATATACAACTATAAGACGAACAGCGTGAGAAGCTGCGAACCTCTCGCAGTTTGTTCCTTAGAGAATCTCTGATGAAGACCCGCTTCATGCAAAACCTTCCCTCAGGGGCTAAAGCCCAGTCTTATTTTGAGCCACTTGCGGCACGATTGAAGTCGTGCCCTTTCAATACGCACACTTAATCAGAGGTTCGTCAGAATTTCACTGCGGGAGCGGTGCGCGCCGCTTCACTGGCCTCGAAGAAGGCATTGTTCACTGGGAAGCGGCTGCCCGCCCAGAGGCTGTTGGGGAACTGCTGCACATAGGTGTTGTACTCGCGCAACGCTTCGTTATAACGCTTGCGCGCCACGCTGATGCGGTTCTCGGTTCCGGCCAGCTCATCCTGCAGACGCATGAACTGCTCGCTCGAGCGCAGTTGCGGATAATTCTCGGTGAGCAGCAGCAGACGGCCAATCGCCGAATCGAGCTTGCCGTTGGCCTCGATCTTGCCTGCCGGGCCTTGCGCGTTCAACATTCCCGCGCGGGCGTTGGCAATGTCGCCGAAGACCGTGCTCTCTTCCTTGGTAAAGCCCTTCACCGTCTCCACCAGGTTGGGAATCAAATCCAGCCGCCGCTGCAACTGCACGTCCACGTCTGACCACGCGGTCTTTACATCCTGATCCTTGGCGACCATTGTGTTCCGCGCGCTTACGGCCATCAGCAGAACTATAACCGCGACGCCCGCCACTCCCAGCCAAATCCAAAGCCTCTTGCTCATATTGTGTTTTCTCCTCCGGCTCGCCTTCAGGCAAGCCTTTGTTCAGATTTTGATTTGCATCGGGCATTCTTGCAGGGGCTAAAGCCCGACGTTTTTTGTGGCGCTTGCGGCACGACTAAAGTCGTGCCCTGACGCTTCTGGACTTTTTGTTCAGTTTTTCCGCAACTTCTAAAACGTGCCCTGAGACAAATTGAATGCTTGGAAAAACTCCTACCAGCTTCCATCCGAACCGCCGCCGCTGAAACCTCCGCCACCGAAGCCACCAAAACCACCACCGCCGGAATCGCCTCCTCCACCGCCAAAGCCGCCTCCGCCGCCGAAACCGCCGCCACCAAAACCTCCGCCGCCAATCCACGGTCCGCCGCGAAATCCGCCAAAGAGCCCGAATGCTAGAAGACCGCGAAAGCCGAAGAAGAGCAGAATGATAATGACGACAATCAGCTTTCCGACATTGAAGTGCGGCCTTGCCGGTTGACGAGCCAAGACCGGCTCATCGTCCAGCGTGATTTTAGCGTCGGCTGCGATCACTTGAGCAATCTCACCTACGCCAAGAGTTACAGCACTGTCAAAATCATTGGCTTTTAGATACGGAACCATCTCCCGACCGATATCGCCAGTCTTGCCGTCGGGCAGAATGCCCTCCAAACCATCACCTATTTTGATGGATCTGCGGTGGTCATCGATCGCAAAAAGGAGCAACACGCCCCGATCCGAACCCTTGCGGCCCATCTTCCACTTGTCGACCAATGCGTTGGCAAAGTCTACAGAATCGATACCGTCCAGCGTATGAACGGTCACCACTGCAATCTGCGCATTGGCCGCGGAGTGGTCGAGCTGGACGCAGAGGCGGTCCAGCCGGGCAATCGCCTCGGGCGAGAGCACGTGGGCAAAATCGCTGACGTAATCGGTGGGCTGGGGCAGATCCTCGACCCGCTCAGCCCTCAGGGCGCGGGGAAAGAAAACAAGAGCTGCCAACAGCAGCCCGTTTACGGCGAAATGTGCGCGGCGAAAGCCTGTCATCACTCTCTATTGTACGAGGCCGACGCGTTCGCGGTTCAGGTCGCAGCTTTCAAAGCAGGCAATCCTATGAATCCGTCTGTCAAAAAATTCTCAATCGGCTGAGAACCTGGGGTCAACACCTTTGAAAGTCGACCTTTATTTTTGTGAACGCCGGTTCAAAATGGCAAAGATGTTCCCTCTGGAGTGAGTTCTCATTTTGTTTGCCATACACCTGTTGATTCCTATCCTTGTTCAAGGGGGCCGCGATTCGCGATGGGGCGGATACCGGCTGGGCTGGACAGCGCCCTTCTCATCCGATAGAGTGAACCTCAGCGTTCTCATCCGAGTTGCAATGCGGCAAAAGGAGCCGTTTTCGTGGGATATTTTCTGTTGTTTTTGAGTGCCGCCGGAATCCTCACCTCCACAATCTTTACCCTAATGGCCTTTGTCGCGCTCGGTAAATATCAGTCTGGCAGGCGGCAGAGACGCCGGCTAGGCTTCGACTACGTACCTCCGGTTAGTATTTTGAAGCCGCTGCATGGCTCTCCGGCTTACTTGGAAGAGTGTCTGGAGGGCTACTTCAAGTTGGATTATCCGGAGTATGAGCTGATCTTCTGCGCGCGCAAAGCCGAGGACGCAGGTCTGGCCGTGGCACGCAAGCTGGCCGAACGCTACCCAAAGATTCCGGTGACGATATTGAACTCTGGCGAGCCGCCGTGGATGAACGCCCGCTGCTACTCGTTGCACCTGATGGCCAAGGCGGCGAAGTACAATTTGCTGGTTGCCACCGACGCCGATATTCCGGTGGTTCCGGAGTACTTGCGCGAGATGGTTGCGCCCTTCCGCGACCCCCAGGTGGGCGCGGCTACCTGCATCTATCGCGGCCTGGCGATTGACGGCGGCTTCGGCGAGAGTCTTGAGGGATTGGGTATGTCTGTCGAGATGACCTCCGGCGTGCTGGTGGCGGCGATGCTCGAAGGTGTGCGCTTTACACTGGGGCCTTCGGCCGCCGTACGCAAGGAGACGCTTGAGCGCATCGGCGGCTTTGAGCGGCTGGGAAACTACGCGGCTGACGACTATATGCTCGGCTTTCTGGTTGCCGAAGCAGGTGAAACCGTCGCGCTCTCGGACCACATCATCGAACATCTGATTCTGCGTTCAGGCTTTTGGAAGACCATTGAGCATCAGTTGAGCTGGATGCGCAGCACTCGCTTCTCCCGGCCGATGGGCCACCTGGGCACGCTTCTGACCTTCTCGGTTCCCTTTGGATTGCTGGGGCTGATGGCCGGTGCGCTGACCGGCCATCCGCTGTTGGGCCTGGCGCTGCTGGTCTTTACGCTGGCGCTCAAAACCGCGCAGTCGATGCTGGTGGGTGGATTGGCCGTGCGCAGCCGTTCCGCGGTACTGCTGGGATTCATGTATCCCTTGCGCGACCTGATCGGGTTTTTGCTCTGGGCGGCCAGTTACCTCAGCAACAAGCTCCACTGGCACGGCAGGGTCTTTGCATTGGAAGCAGGCGGGACGATCCGCCTGCCCAAATAGATCCAAATCCTCGCGCAATGTGGATGAAACACAATTCCAAGCGCGGATTCCGCTTTCCTTCTCTGTTTAATTGACGGTCAAACTCACCACAACCGAGTGCTGCAATCCATCCGCAGTGGCAGTTACTGTGACGTTATAGGATGTCTGGGATGAACCGCCACCCGTACCGCCGCATCCGCCAATCGCCGCCGCCGCACCCAGCAGCACAACCCAAAGAAGCGGTGTCCAGCCGAGCCTGCCACCCAGCTTGCGCCAGCGTCTTGCTCCGGCAAGGAAAGGCAACAAAAGCGCCAGCGCCACAGGAGTGAATTTTCCTCCCGTGCGCATCTTCTGTATCAGCGCCGATGAGCTGGATGTTTGAATGGTCATGGTCAAGGTCTGTTGACCTCCGTTGGCGGCGATTGAGGCTGGCGAGAAGACGGCGTTCGCGCCTGTTGGTAATCCGGTGGCGGAGAAGCTAACCGTGCCGGCATAGCTTCCATAAAGTGGGGCGACGATAAACTGGTAGCTGGCCGAGTCGCCGGCGGAGACGGTGGCGCTCTGGCTTCCGCTGGGCGTGAAGGTAAAGTCAAGCGCTCCCACTGTTACCTTGACCACCGCCGATGTGCTGATCGAGAAGTGGACGTCACCACTGTAACTGGCTGTCAAAGAGTGTTGCGAATCTGCCGACAGGGTCGTCACGTAACTGGCGGTGTCGCCCGAGAGCGCCACTGTTTGTAGCAGCGTGAGGCCGTCATAAAAGCTGACCGATCCGGTTGGCGTAGCGGAACTTGTGGTGCTAATGGTCGCCTTCAAAGTGACATCCTGACCCGGATCCACAGAATTGCTGCTGACGGTGAGTTCCGTGCTGGTGGCTATGGGTTGCGCAATCACCGATATTTCGTCGCTGACGGTAACAATTTCCTGAACAGGCAACAGGACGGATACCAACGGCAGGACTGCGTCGGTGACCTGAATCTCCTCTTCGACAGGCACCATCACCGCTGTCGCAAGCGCGGGCGAGTCGGTGGTGTGAATGGTCTCCAGAACCGGAATCAAAACTGATTCAGCCAGAAGAGGCGTGTCGGTTACGTGAATGGTTTCACTGAAGACGATGGGGACTGAAGCGGGTGGAGCGACTCCCGTGCCGGTGAGTCCAAAGGGTTGCGGGGAGCCGGGGGCGTCGTCGGAGACGGAAAGCGAGGCTGAGAGTGAACCGGCCGCGGCGGGAGTGAACACGACGGTCATCGTGCAGGAACCACTGACAGCCACTTGTACAGGGCAGTTATTGGTCTGGGAAAAAGATGTTATATCCGTGCCGGTGATTTGAATATTCGAGATATTCAAGCTATCCGTGCCGGTATTTTCCAGTGTCACCTGTGCGCTGCTCGATCCAGGCATCTGCACGCTGCCGAAATCGGCATTGGTGGCGGCGTTTGCATTGTAAATAAACAGCACCGCTGAGGCGATACCCGTGCCGCTGACGCTCACCGTCTGCGGACTGCTGGAGTCGGTGTCGGTGAAGGTGATGGTTGCGTCGTTCAAGCCCAGCGAGGAGGGCAGGTAATAGACGCCAACGTAGCAGGAAGAGCTGGCGGGCACGGAGCCGCTGCAACTGTTGGTGACGGTCGTGTCCTGGAAATAGTCTGTGGGGAAGCCGATCGTGCTGATGGTGATTGCCGATGTGCCGGAGTTGGTCAGCTTTAGCGTTTGTGTGGCGCTTTGCTGGCCTTCGCGCACGGAGCCAAAGCTCAGGCCGGGGGGCGTAATGGTCAACGCGGGTGGCGCCTGGAGCGCGATCTTGTAAAAAAACAGCGGGCTACCCCAACTGTTAGTGCCGGTTGTCGCATACGAGGACGTGGTCGCTTGAAATGGATCTCTTGAAGAGCCGATGTTGGCGTAGCCGCCGACGATCAGATTTGCGGACGAATCAAAAAGGACGGTGTATGGGCTTTGGATGCCCTCCAGTTGCGAGAAGAGCAACAGCGCGTCGGTGTTCGACTGCAGGGTGTCAAGAATCATGACCCAGGGAACGGTTTGCGAGCCAATCACTGTGCTGTTGATCGATGGAGTTTGATGGATGGGATTGATCTGCGCGTAGGGCAACACTTCAGGATAACTGTCTTCGTCATCCAAGGTTCCGGTCACGGCCACAACCCCGTTGCCGTAGTCGGCCACCGACGTCAGAAGCTCATCGATCTCGCTGTCTCCGAAGAGCCAGGTCGAATAGGTGAGTGAATTGGAGCCAGACTGCGTGGTGTCGATCTTGGAGAGAAATGCGCCGCCCCAGTTGTAGCTGCCATGCATACCGGTGTAACTGGAGTATGCGGAGAGTCCATTGGCGGTTTGCGTGATGGGACCGGGATTCCAGCCCGCAACGTAGACCGTATCGGCGCCTTCGGTGGCCAGCCCGTTGGGCGACAGAATATCCGTGTTATCCAAGCCCGCGCCGATATAGGTCGAGTAAGACGGTTTTCCGGTTGCATCCAGTTGGAGCAGAAAGGCGCAATAGTTGGTGGTTGGCGCCAGGCATGCCGTCTGAAAGCCATTCATCGGCGGCGCTTGCGCGGCGCCGGGGAAGCTGCTCAGGGAAGTATATTCGCTGCCCAGAATATAGGTGTTGCTGGAGCTGTCCACGGCGATGGCAGAAAGAGTCGCCATCTCGACATATTCGGCGTATTTCAAGCCGCTGGAGCCGCTCTTGGTGGTGTCGATGGCAAAGATATAGGGATTCTCCGTGCTGGTCGCAACGGTAGTCGACAGCGACGAACCATCGGTCGAAACCTCATAAGGATACGCCATGCCGGCGACGTAGGCCACCTGGTTCGCGTCCACTGCCACGGTGGCGGCAAACATGCTCAGTGAACCGTAGGTGGCTGTGTAGCCGTCAAATCCGCTTTTATTTGGGAAATAGGTCGAATAGAGCAGTTCTGTTCCGTCAGGACTGATTTTGGTCAGCACCGGCGAGGTCAACCACTTGCCGCTGTCAAAGGTTGGCGTTTGGCTGTAGGCGTTGGTGGTGGTCGGATAGCTGCTCGACCCAGTGGTTCCGGCAAAGTAAACATTGCCGGCGCTATCCACGGTCAGATCGTTGGGCATGAAGTAGCCCTCGCTGCCGTTGATCTGATACGGCGCCAGGCTGAGATACTGGTCGCCGCCGCCAATGTAACTCGACCAAAGCAGCGAAGCCGCGCCCGATTGCGTGGTGTCAAACTTGGCGACAAAATAGCTGATGCAGTTGTTGTTCACACTGTTCAGTACGCAAGTGCTCTGGAAGGCGCCCGAGGTGGCGGGCACCGTATTCCTGATGGTTGATCCCGCCAGATACACATATCCGTTCGAGTCAACCGCCACGCCCATAAACTGCGTCTCGCCGCCAAAGACTGTGGAGTAGTTGATATAAGGCTGATTGATGACAGGATTTTTTATTTCGAAGGCCTCGTCCAGCTTGCCCAGCTTGATCAGCGCGATAGGATCAATCACCAGCGGTTGGGTGTGATCGTAGTCGCCCACTGCAAAGCTCACGGTGTTGTCCGCGGCGATCTGATAGCCGCCCTGAATCTCGCGATCGTGATCGCCCTGCGGCTGATAGAGCAGCGGCTTCAGAAAGCGAAAGCTGCTGCCGTTGTTTTCGGCAATCAAGTCGCCGCTTTGCGGGTCGATGCTTAGCTTTTCAGCGCCGTCCATCTTCAGGCGGATGGCCGATGGATCGCCGCCGGGGGCAACTTCCAGGTCATATTCCAGCCGCGCATGATTGCCGTAATAGACTAAATCGACGCCGGGATAGAGCGAGGGAATGCGCACGCGTTGGTAGTTGTCGATTCCGGTGCGCCACTGTGCGCTGTTGTTGCCGATAAAGTAATTGCTTTTGGCGCGATTCTTTTCTTCGGGGCATGGCGCGGCGACGGTATTTGCACCCTGCCAACTCAAGCGCAACGCAAAGCCACGGCCTGCATCGTTGCGCACCAGCGTGGCGTCACGATCCGAGAGAAAGACCTGAAAGCCCTCAGCGCGCGCCGTATAGCGAACACGAGCGTCCTTCTGCCCGGAATTCTCTTCAAAGAGCAGGGGCAGCTTGGCGAACAGCTTGGTGGCGCGCGCTGTGGCGGCCTGGTTGGCGGTTATCGGCTGGGGCGCAGCGGCCTGCGCCCACGTAGCCATTGGGGGTGAAACCATTCCGAAAGCGGCTGCCGAGAGAAAAATGGCCGCCGTCCTGCTACGAAGATATGCGTAGCGACCTTTGACCGTGGCGCAGCCGTCCGTCGCCCGCGTTTGCACGAACGTATTCCTTTGTCTTGCCATCATGCCCGCCATCGCTCGTCTCCTGTCTTGATTTGCCTTTGCCGTTCATGCCGGTCTGGCTCTGGCGGCTCTAGGAGAAGCTGATGGTGACGGTGAATTGTACGATTTGGCCGGCGACCACCGGGATAGCACTGGGAAGAACATGCAATGTAAATTCCTCAGCGCCCGTGCCATTGAAGTTGGCATTCGAAGTTGCGCTTGTAATCGCAAGGCACGCGTTTGTATCGTCGGGTCCGGTGGGAGCGGCAACCATCAAACATTCACTGGTCACGGTGCCAACCTGAATGATGCTGGTATTCATCGTCGCAGTGGCCGCTCCGCTGATGACAAGAGTGGCGGAAGTGGTCGCTGTCGCCGCGATAATCTTATTGCTGGCTCCGCTGTACACAGGCGCACTAATTCGGTTGGCCTGCACCGCACCGAGAGGTCCAGAACTGGTGGAGTCTACAAGGAGGCATCCGATTCCGGTCTTGCACCAGCCACTATTATCCACAAAGAAAATCCCCCAATCGCCCGGTACCCAGCTTCCCGTGAGAAAGTTGACCAGCGCGGAATCACCGGCTCCAGGCGTTACCAGAGCGTTGTTGAACTCTGTTGTTGAGGCGATGCTGCCATCCGGATTCTTGACGACGATCTTCCAGTGGCCGTGAACCTTGAGTCCCTCCTGACCGGGCTTGGCGGCAGAAGATAACTGCGCTGGGGCCGGAAGCGCCTTGACGGCAGAGACGGCTGCAGCCGCCGCAGGAGAAGCCTGCTGAGCCAGTGAAATCGTTGCAAACAGGGCCAGCGTTGCCGCCGCCATCATCGACCTGCATACCGTATTTCCAAAGTTGTTCATTGCTTTCCCTCGTCCTTGATTGAAGTTTTGCTCGCTGTGGGAATCGCTTCCCGTTCAAATCCGTCAGGCCGGCTTCTCCGGTCCGCCTACTGCTGACCTCTGGTCAGTCGTCGAGTAAACGCATAGGCGAGCTCTTTTTCCGTCTCACACGGCAGAGACTGCCCGCAATACCTGCAAATGCCAACCTCCCCGATTGCCCCCTGCGCCTGGGCGATCTCTCGCCGCTCGACGGTGATTTCGACGCGCCGCACGATGCGTCTCATGATTTTCATTTCTTCACTTTGCGCACTGGCCTTCGGCCTCCGGTCGTCTTTTGAAATCATTGATTCTCCCGTTTGGAATCGCCCCTCTTTCGGCCTTCATTGACGATTCAACCGTGAAGGAGCAATAAATGTCCTCAAGGACAATCTCATTTTTTCTCAATTGATCTCAATCTTTTTAACTGTTTATTTATCTGTATGTTGAAGGACAGTACATCTGCCTCGGATGCGCTAGTATTCACATGGACACACCGAATCCTTTCCTGCGGCGCAGAGGTAAAGCTGCGCGCCGGTTCCGCCATTGAATCTGTTTTGAATGCATAGTCCTTAACAACTGGAAGGAGTGATTCTGCTAGAATCCCATCAAAGTACGTCCTCTTTTTCTTTTCGTGGATTTTTTGCTGAAGGAAATACAAAATCATCCTTGCTCTATTCATGGGTTCACAAGCGTGTTGCAAGAAGTTCGTATTCTGCTGTTCGAAGGCTTTGAAGTTGACCCCGGCCAGCGGCTGCTGACACGGAACGGTCAACCTGTTCCGCTGAACGCCAGAACACTGGATGTGCTGCTTTATCTAGCCAAACATCCGCAGCGGCTGGTGACCAAAGAGGAGTTGTTACAAGCGGTCTGGCCAGGTTCGTTTGTTGAGGAAAGCAACCTGACGCAGCACGTCTTCCTTTTGCGCAAGGCGCTGGCCGCGGCTGGTGAGTCAATTTCGCTGGTGGCGACGGTTCCGGGCAAGGGTTATCAATTCACCGCGCCGGTCGAAAGTGTTCTGCGTTCTTCTCCGCATGAAGCTCAGGCCGTGCTGCAGAGAGTCCACGAAGTAACCCGTGTGGTGGTCGAGGAAACCATTGAGGAGGAAGCTTCTCAGCCAGCTCCCAAGCTTCTAGGGGCTGGTTCCCCGCCCCGCCGAAGAGTTTTTCTGTTGGGCACGGTCGTTGCCGGCGCGCTGGCCGTTCTACTGTCCATGAGGATATTTGCCCCCGCGAATCCGCGCGTGGCAAGCTACCAGCAGATCACTCACGATGGCAATACAAAGTTTATCGGTGGAACAGACGGCAACCGTATCTACTACACCGAAGAGGTGCCCGATCTGATCCAAGAAGTTTCGGTGACCGGCGGAGCAGCGGCTCCGATAGACATTCCGCTGCAATATGTTTGGGCGGGCGATGTCTCTCCAGATGGAGCAACCCTGCTGGTTGTTTCCCAGGCCGGAGGCCAGGGTCCGGGCGACTCCCTTTGGAGCTATCAGCTGATGGGCGGAGCGATACGGCGGATTGCCAATGCCCTGAATTCCGCATGGTTTCCTGACGGACAAAGCATTGTTTACTCTACAGCCAATGGCGACATCTACAAAAGCCTGCGAGATGGTTCAGACGCCAGAAAGCTGATCTCCACAGGCGGCTATGTCAAGTCCTTAGCCTGCTCGCCGAATGGGCGGCTGATCCGCTTTTCCAAAGACGGCCTGCTCTGGCAGATGGACGCCAATGGAGGCAATCTTCACCAACTGCTGCCCCGATGGAGCAAGACCGCCACGCAGTGGTCTGGTCGTTGGAGTCAGGATGGGAGATTCTTTTTTGTCTCGGACGATCAGCTATGGGTATTGAAGAACGATTTTCTGCCGGAGTTTCATTCGCCTTCGGTTCCGGTGCAATTGACATCTGGCCCTACCGTTTGGGACATGCCTATTCCCAGCCGAGACGGAAGTAAGATTATCGCCTCTGGACGCACCAAACGGGGTGAATTGGTCCGGCTTGATCCGCATACCGGCCAGCTTCAACCTTTTCTAGATGGCCTGTCCGTCGAGTTCCTCAGCTACTCGAACGATGGCAAGAGCATTATGTATGTAAGCTTTCCGGAAGGCATTCTCTGGAGAGCTAACCTGGATGGAAGCCATCTTGTCCAATTGACCTCGCCTCCCGTCTATCCCAAATCCCCGCGCTGGTCGCCGGATGGATCCCAAGTTCTCTTCGTGGATAGCACTGCCGAAAATGTCAGCTCCATCTTCGTGCTTCCAACCGATGGCGGGGGAATACCTAGGCGGCTTTTGCCTGACGATCGCGATGCGGAAACTGATCCGTGCTGGTCGCCGGATGGGTCCAAGATTGTTTTCTCCACCATCAATGCCGTGGGAGCCAGCTCAAAATCCGATCTGCGCATCCTAGATATCGCAACCAAACACGTCACGATTCTGCCAGAGTCCGACGGCCTGACCGTACCTCGGTGGTCGCCTGACGGAGGCTCCATCGCCGCCATGACGGTTGATTCTTTGAGTCTTCGCGTTCTTTCTCTCGCAACCCGACGCTGGTCGGTGCTGAACTCCGGAAGTGTCGCATTTCCA
The DNA here is from genome assembly GCA_964644105.1 of uncultured Occallatibacter sp. GTDB lineage: Bacteria > Acidobacteriota > Terriglobia > Terriglobales > Acidobacteriaceae > Telmatobacter. Next base: position 20,658 of record CAZXVX010000001.1, read on the forward strand.
GAATGGTCGCACGATGGGCGATTCCTATACTTTATCGATTGGCATGGCGACGGCTTGCTGGCGCGCATCTCCGCGGCCAACAACCGGAAAGAAAAAATCGCCGATTTAAAAGGAGCGCGTTTTACCGGATTCTATACTTCCTGGATGGCTCTCGATCCCGAAGACACTCCGCTCATGCTGCGTGACATTGGCAGAGACGACATCTACGCGCTCACACTTGAATAACTTATTTATTCATATCAGCTTACAATTATTTCTTGGTTTGCTGGCAGGCGTCAGGGCGTGACTGCTGTCCCGCCCTGACGCTTATTCAAAATCCAGATGGGAATTTCCAAGGGGCCCTGTGGGTCTCTACACAATTTTGGATAGATCCGCCTGAAGCTGGGCCTGATCGAAGCCGTTGGGTGATCCGTTGGCGGTGAGCCAATCCTGGCTGAAGAGGGTATGCGCCTCGTCGCAGTACTTTTTCCAAAAGGCCAAGGTCATCGTCTTGGGCGCGCCCCAGGTGATGCAGGTAAAGCTTTTGGCGTCGTACTTGGGCACAAAAACGCAGTGGCCGCCCCAACTGCCGGGCTTGGCTTTGGCCCCTCCGCCTTTGACCACATCCCAGACATCCTGGGTTTGGGCGGTCAACGGCAGGCTGAGGCCGATATAGACGCCACCAAAAAGAGCGATCGATTGCTGAATCTCGACGATGTTGGACGCCTTGGGGTCAGCGAATGCCAGAAGCTCATTGCCGGCAAAGCCGTTCTTCTTCCAATCGTTTAGCACGTCCAGTTCCACACCGCCGTTATCGGTCGAGGGGTTGCCGGGGACGTAGCCATCCCACTGCTCGTAGTAGCTCTCGATGGTGGGATCGGGGATGGTAACCTCGGCGCCGGTGTTGGCCGTCCAGACCTGCACGGCGTGACCGCAGCCGGCGATGGTGCAGTCTCCGAGGGTATCGTTCAGCATCATGCCCCAACTGGTGATGCCTTTGGTCCAGTCGGCGGCAGCGGGCGGAGGAGGAAGCGCCGGGGTGAGGTACTTGGCAAAAGCCAGGGTGCGCGTGTCGGTCTTGATGGCCTTGCGACCCAATTTCATGTTGGAATGATCTGCCATGGGGGAACTCCTTTAATATGGTTTGGTGGAGAGATCGCCGCAAGCGACGTGGATAAACTGTGCCAAAATCAGACAGCTTTATCCAGATTACCTTGAATGGTGCGATTCATATGCAAACTGTTTCATTGCGTTTGCATCAAAAGAAAAATGCTGCCGCAGCGGGGTTTGATTTGGCTCTTCCGGAGGGATGAATGCGGAATCTCGACCGGAGGAGATCAGATGCATTTCGATTAAGGTTAGTGGAGGCGGAGACAATGACGGGACGTATGTTGCTGGGGGTGTTGCTGGGGATGGTGCTGGTGCCGATCATCTTGTTGACCTGGTTGCGTTTTGGAAACGTGCCGGTGGCGGTGACCGATCCGCCACTCTTTCAGGAGAAGCTGCTGACCGGAATTCCGCTGCACGCGCGCATCCACCGCGAGATGAAAAAGAGCCCGGTGATCACGCCTGACGAGGCGGCGCTGGTCTCCGGCGCGCACATTTACAGCGAGAAGTGCGCCGTTTGCCACGGCTACCACGGCAAGCCCTCGCAGACGGGCGGCTTCATGTACCCGGCCGCGCCCCCGCTCTGGGAGGATCACCACCATAACGGCACCATCGGCGTCAGCGACGACCCCCCAGGCGAAACCTATTGGAAGGTGGCCAACGGCATACGCCTGACCGGAATGCCGGCCTACGCAGGGCAACTCTCCGAGGCCGAAATGTGGAATGTAAGCCTGCTGCTGGCCAACGCCGACAAGCCGCTGCCGCCGCAGGCGGTGGAGATTCTGCGTGGCGAGACGGCGGTAGTTCCGGCTGCCGAGGTAACGAAGATTCCGGCTCTTGAGACAAAGTAGCGCTCATCGTACGATGGAAGACGGAGAAACTCAATGACTGAACTGATCGGCGCTTTTTTCGAGGCAATCGGAGCGATTCTTGAGAGCATAGGCTTTTCTGCCTCTGGAAAAAATCCGAAACCGAAGCGCAATGCAGCTCCTAAGAGAGAATCCGGCAAGTGACGTCACAATTGCGCGTATTAACCTACTTGCTAAAATTAACCAAGAAGGGTAATCTCCAATCATGGAGAAACGCACTCCACACTGTCCGCTTGTCCGCGTCAAGGAGCTGATTCAGGCGGGCAAGGTGCGTCCCACGCAATCCGCGCGATTTGGTGCCAAAGCACTCGGCATCAATATCCAGGGAATGATTGCCGTGGTTTCTTCATTGACCATGAAAGATTTTTACAAATCAATGACCACCCATGCCGACCACCGGATTTGGCAAGATGTGTATCACCCAATCACGAAGGCGGGCGCAATCTACCTCAAGTTAACCGTCATTGACGATGTGCTGATTGTCTCGTTCAAGGAGCTATGACCATGAAATGCCCAGAGTGCGGCGCAGCGGAGTTAATCCACGATACCCGCGACCTTCCCTACACCTACAAGAATGAAACAACGATGATTACCACAACCGGCGACTTTTGCCCCGCTTGCGGTGAATCCGTTCACGACATGGCCGATAGTGAGCGATTTATGCGCGCGATGCAGGCCTTCGATCAGCAGGTCAACGCCGCCATCGTCGATCCGGGCTACATCGTCAGCGTGCGCAAGAAGCTGGCTCTGGATCAGCGCGAGGCGGCGGAGATCTTCGGCGGCGGCGTCAACGCCTTCTCGCGTTACGAGAATGGCCGCACCCGTCCCTCGCTGGCTCTGGTCAAGCTGCTCAAACTCCTCGACCGCCACCCCGACCTGCTCCAGGAGATTCGAACCGCGTAAGCCACCGGAACAAAGTTGAAAGGACTACAACCATGAGCGTGCTCCAATCGCTGCGCAAAGGCTTCAATCTCTTCCTGCTGAGCATGGGCGTCTCGGCGCCGGCCAAAAAGCCGCAACCCGCGCCAAAACCCAACTCCAAATCCGATTCCGGCTCATAAATTGGTAGAATCGAATCCATGACCGACTTCCCCCGTCTGACCCGCCAACAGGCTCTCGACCACTTCCGCTCCCCCGACCTGATCGGCCTGGGCTTCGAGGCCGATGCCGTGCGCCGCCGCCTGCATCCCGAGGGTGTGGTTAGCTACATCATCGACCGCAACATCAACTACACCAACTTCTGCACCGAGTACTGCACCTTCTGCGCCTTCTACCGGCCGCTCAAAGGACCCCGATCGGAAGAAGGCTACATCCTCGACTTCGAGAAGATTTACGAGAAGATCGCCGAGACGCTGGAGATGGGCGGCACCGGCGTGCTGATGCAGGGCGGCATTCATCCCGACCTCAAGATCGATTGGTTCGAGCGGCTCTTTAGCGGCATCAAGCAGCGCTTTCCGCAAATCTGGCTGCATTGCCTTACCTCTTCGGAGATCCTGGCCATTGCACGCTACTCCGATCTGAGCCTGCGCGAGACGATTATCCGGCTGCGGGCGGCGGGGCTGGATTCCATCCCTGGCGGCGGCGCGGAGATTTTGGACGACGATGTTCGCCATCGCATTGCGCGCATCAAATGCAACACCGAAGATTGGGTCAGCGTGCATCGCACCGCGCACCAGTTGGGAATGCGCACCACGGCGACGATGATGTTCGGAGTGGGCGAAACATTCGAGCAGCGCATCAATCACTTTGAAGTAATCCGCCGTCTGCAAGAGGAGACCGGCGGCTTCACGGCCTTTATCCCATGGAGCTTCCAGCCCAAGCACACCGCCCTCGGCGGGCGCGGCTGGGAGGAAGCGACTTCGGTCGAATATCTTAAAACTCTGGCTATCTCGCGCTTGTATCTCGATAACATCGAGAATGTGCAGGCAAGCTGGGTGACGCAAGGCTTAAAAGTGCTGGAGTTAGGACTCCATTTCGGCGGTAACGATGTTGGCTCCGTGATGCTGGAAGAAAATGTCGTCAAGGCCGCCGGGACAAGTAACTGTACGACGGAAGAAGAACTGCGCCGCATCATCCGCGATGCCGGATTCAAGCCCGTGCAGCGAGATACGCTCTATCGGACGATGTATTTGAACTGAGGCTGTAGTCGTCCCGAATTCAGTTGTGTTCAAGAGTGCGCTTAAAACCTTTCCGCTTTTTACATGAATCGAGCAGAGATTATCTGGAGTTTCATTTGAACTCTGGCTCGCAGAGATGCGGTCAAAGTCAAATAGATGTATTTGTACAATTATTCTGGTTTTCCGGCGGGAGTCAACACGGGCACAAACTCCGTTGCGCAGCCTTCCAGGCACCGGACTTTCTGGAATTGCGCCTCTTCATCTTTGCTGAAGGGATGATCGATTTTGTTTTTCGCGTAATATTCACGATGTGCGTTGAGAAAAGTGTCATCCATGCCGTCGGAAAGAAGGTTGAAATTCCGGTCAAATGCATAGAGGATCGTGCATCCACTGGGCGCGGTGAGCCAGCACTCCTTCACCTCAATCTGGATGCTATTGGCATCTATTACTAGTTCCATACCCTCGTTATACATTGCCGTATCGCGATTCAAGTCGCTGCGCGCGAAGAGCAGGCGCAAGCTCTCGTGCGCCACCCCCATGCCGTGAATCTGCACCTCGGGGCGCGCTATCTCCGAGGACGCGCCGGCGAGCCGGTCCGGATCAAGGACGATCAGCGTCGCCTGGTGATAGCCATTGTTGATTCCAAGTGCGATGATCTGCTCACGCCCCTTGTGGCTAGCTAGCGCGAAATGAAAAAGATGGCCGGAGTGCCAATACTCGCTTAGCGTCTTGCCGTGAGCGTCGAGCAGGGCGATCTGGGTTGGATAGTAAAACTCATGCCGGCTCATGACCACAATGCGCCGCGGATGCCCCGGCGCAGCCTCTAACACCCCGAAACCCATGGTGAGGTACACCGCCGGCGAACCGCTAAGTTCCGGCAGATCTCTTCCGGGAGTCCAGCGCCACTTTTCCTTGCCCCGGTCCGTATAGCAGATCAGCGTGGTTGAATGCGACTTTCGATCAGTGTCTTGCTGATAAGTGAATAGAACATCGGTGTGGCCGTCCCCGTCCAGATCGCCAAACCAAAGATGCGGTTCCACGCCATCCTGGGTGTAGAGATTTTGGAAGCCAGGGTGGTAGTAGTCATACCAGAATCCTGCAGGAAAGTTCTTGCGCCAGAGTACCTGGCCTTCCGCATTCAAGATCACCAAGGTCTTGTTTTCCAGGCGACCAGAGGCCGGACGCCGATCAGCCGTCGAATTTTGGTGAACGAAATAGAGAATAAGGCCAATGAGTATGATTCCTGCCATGATACCCATCCAATGCAAGCGCTTCAGCGCAGGCGAAGGCACAGGCGGAATGGGGCTGAGAGGTGGAGGATCGGCTGGATTGACCATATCTGTCTCATCCGGCGGACAATGCGGACTTTCGACGGGAATCCTGAACTCCGCAGCAATCCAACGCCGCTCCTTCGTGCCATCCTGGCCGCTAACCACACGGCTAGGAAGAGAGATGGTAATGGAATCGAACTGCCCTTCCGAGCTGTAGTAGCGCTCCAGAGCCTTGCGCAGCCTGGTTCTTTCGGTCGCCAAGTCAGCGGAAGTCTTTGACCTGGCTTCCTCCGGCCAAAGCCTTTGAATGATGCGGTCCGGTTTCAGAGTTGCTTGAGACTGCAAATCGGAAGAGAGAATCTCCAACAGCATTTTCAGCTGTTTTTTGCCTGCGAAGCTGGCGCTGCGCAGGATTCTGCCGATTTGTTCCTGAAGTTCAACCTGATCCATGGTCTCGGCAAATTCACCTTTTTAGGGGGCGTTCGAGGCACCCAACTGCTTTGCGGGCAGGGATTGACTCGATTATGTCATTTCATCGCGGCAGGGGGCAACGGAAATGAGGCTTAGACAGATGGAATGGGTCAGAATACGAACTCATCGGTTTGCAACCCCAAAGTTTATTAAAACTTTGCACGCGCTGTCAGTTGCGGCTGTTGGGCTGCCAAACTCCAAACTCGCCGGCGTACATGAAGTATGCACAAACACGGCTCCACGCTTGGCGGCTTCATAAAAGCGGAAGTTCGGTCGTGGCGCTCACACTGGGTGCAGCCAGCATCTGGTTGGTCAGTCATACGTCTTACCTGGCCAAGCTCATGCTGACCTCAGCCTCTAACATTGTCGCGCCTTCGGACAAAACCATAACCATGACCGTGAATGGCGCTTCCACGGAAATTGTTGCCGAAACCTACACAGGGACCATCGACCTGGAAGTGCAGTAATTCAATTTCACGAAGCATTTTGCATCTCTCACTGCCCATCCTACTAGCACTTCTATTTCGCCCTTTGCAAAGTTGCGGCCTATATCTTCTTTGGAGCATCTATAACTGGACGAAATGGCGAAAATGAAAGTACATTAAACTACAGTTTGCGAGAGAGTGTTTTGTGGTTCGCTCACGTGCTCATTGAACCGGTATCCAACATACGCGTCCGTCAGCAGGTACTGGGGATGATGTGGATCATCTTCGATCTTCTTGCGCAACTGGCGGACAAAGGTGCGGAGGTATTCAAGCTCGTTGCCATACTCCGGTCCCCACACGGATTTAAGCAGGCGTGCGTGCGGAATCGGTTCTCCAGCGTGCATCATCAGGTAATGCAGCATCTCAAACTCTTTGGGAGTCAGGTGAATCGGCCGCCCATTTTTCAAAACCCGGTATTTCACTGGATCCAGCTCCAACTGGCCATGACGAAGGGGCGCGTCCTGATTGGTGTCCTGAGCATTTCTTCGACGCACAGCCGAGCGCAATCGCGCCGAGAGTTCCCGCACCTGAAAGGGCTTGGTGATGTAGTCGTCGGCACCCGCATCCAGTGCCAGCACCTTGTCGTCTTCGCTATCGAGTACTGTCAACATCAGGATCGGCAAGCGTGCGATGGCGCGCCGGATGCAGCGGCAGGCCTCCATACCTCCCATTCCTGGCATATCCACATCCAGCAGTACCGCATCGAACCACGAGACACGCACCAGTGATAATGCCTCTTCGCCGCGAGCCGCCTCTACTACCGTGAAGCCCAGGCCAGTTAATGTCGCTCGCAACGCACGGCGAGTCGAACTGTCGTCGTCTACCACAAGAACGCTGCCTTCTGTCAGATTCGCGGTTTCCATATTCATAAACTCCTTTTCGGGTTAATTGGCAGGGATAAAAAGAAAGTCGTTCCTTCCAGTTCGTCGCTGATGACCCACACATGACCGTGATGAGCCTCTGCTGCTTTTCTTACTGCAGAGAGCCCAATGCCAGTGCCAGGCACAGTATTCCTCACGTCTGTATCCCGAAAAAAGCGCTCAAAAACCCTCTCCCTGTTCTCAATGCGAATCGTCGGTCCAATGTTATGCACGGAAAGGATCACTTCAGTACAACTAGTTCGCGCAGCAATATCGATCTGCGTCGAGGGAGTTGAATATTTCAAAGCGTTGCTGAGATACTGCGAGAGAATCATCTCCAGAAGCCCGCGGTCCACATGCATTGTCAGTTTAGGGTCATCCATATCCACCTTGATACGGCCGATATCTGACTGAGGCGAATTGGCAAATAGCACCTCCTCGACAAGCTCTTTCACGTTGACTTCGTCTGTCTGCAGGCTTAACTGATCCGCTTCCAGCTTTGCCGTCTGCAGCAACCTCGAACAAAGTTGATTCAAGCGCGTGGCTTCTTCATCGATTAGCGTGACCAGATTGCGCTGCAAGTCGCTCAATCCACCCAGCTCCAAAAGGCCGGAACTGGCAGTCTGAACTGCCGTCAAAGGCGTTTTCAGCTCATGCGCCAGCGCGTCCATCACGGCCGCGCGAAGATGCTCACCCCTGCTTGCCGACTCGGCCCGTTCTTCTTTTTCAAAGGACTGATGGCGATCAATTGCCAGCGCGGCAAGCGAAGCAAGAGCATCGACGATAAGTGGACTCAACTCTCCACGAACCACTAAAGCGCCAACGGATCCCGACCCAACTTGCAAAATACGCTGTGAAATCTGCGCCTGTGGATCGTCCAGCGAAAGATTGCGCAGAAAACATTCCTTCGCCAGATTCTCCTCCCCATCGTCCCATTCACCGGCCTGATCCTGACGTCCGAGGTTTGCATCAAATATAGCCACCGCATTGATGCTAAATATCCCTTCAATCAAAAGAACAAGTTGAGGGCCGGGAGCCTGGCGCGGATCAATTAGAAGTGAATTGCGACTCAATTCATACAGCCGCTTCATTCCGACGCGATGGAGCGCAGCCTCTTGCGCATTTCTTAATTCTCTTGCGGAAAGTCTGCTCACAATGAGCGCGGTTATCTCAAACTCCGCCAACGCGACCCAATCGTTCGGATCATTCAAATCAAAGTGAAAAACCGGCGGAAGAAAATAGTAGTCCATGCAAAGAACCGCAATTAGTGAAGTAAACGTCGCTTGCCAAAATCCAAACGTTACTGCAATTGCGATGATAAGCAGAAGATACAGAAAACTGATCGCCAGCGGGTTGAAGTTAGTAATAAATCCAATATATGTCAGGATGGCTAGCAACCCGAAGATCGCCAGGCTCTGTGCCGCAACTCGTAACTTCTGCGGCGTTCTCGACCATTTCAGCGCTACTGAATTGTTCATAGGACCTGCATCGCGCTCGAGCAGCTATCATTGAGAGCTGTTGATAGCATAATTTGATTTGCGTTAATAATATATAAGGGAAAGAAAAGAATTTAAAAAGCAAGCGCCGGTTAGTAACATAAAGAAAAAATAAGTAATATATGAAGATGCTATAGGGAAAAGAGCACAAACGGAATATTAACCAGTTCGCGTTCTTTCCCCTATCTGGCGCTGCATCAGGACTATCATGCAGAGTCCGTTGCTCCTAGTTAACCAACGCAGGAGTTCCAGGAGCGGCCATCTGGCTGTACTTCGCTTCCAGCGCTCCGGCCTCGGAAGCCTTGGACATGTTGTACTCGTAAAAACTGCGTGCCGAGTCCATGGGTCGTGGGTACTTGCCAATCCTCCCGGTTACTCCCTTGCTTTTAAGTTCCCAATCCTTCTTCGCTTCCGCAGCCTGTTGCAGGTAATCATCGCGCCTCGCACTGTAATAGCTTGCGAGGGCCTTGTATTGTTCCGGTGTATGCGCTTCGGCCACCATCCTTTTCAGTTGAAGATGGGTGAAATGGGCGCTAGTCCCGCCGGAAGAAGCCGTCGACTGTGCGCATACAACACCAGCGAATGCGATTGATAGAAAGCTAATTGCGAATAGGTTTCGAGTCATGTGCATTTCCTCCTGATATCTAGTATCCCGAGATAACATGAGGGACGCATGAAGAGAATGACAGGAAAGTTATTATATTTACCCCGCATATTCTGCGCAAGAATATACGGCATAAATGAGTTTCAATAGTACGTTTCCTTCATTGCCCGCCCCTCTTGAACCATGGTGAGGAACCTGCGCGCCAGCTCATGAATTCTTTTTTCCTGGCGAAACGTCAGGGCCTCGATGGGAAGAAGCTCTCCGCCAACTCCAATCGCGCTGGCTCCAGCAACAATATAGTCGAGCGCTGTCGACTGGTTCACTCCGCCGGTGGCAATAAAAGGAATATGAGGAAGCGGGTGTCTTATTGCGCGAAGGTATTGAACGCCGCCCACGTGGCCAGTGGGAAATAGCTTGACAAAATCCGATCCTGCCTTCCAGGCGGCGATAACTTCGGAGGGCGTCAAAGCCCCCGTCAGCATGGCAACGTCTACCTTCTTTGCGTAAGACACAACTTCCGGAACGAATCCTGGAGTAGTCAGAAATCTCGCTCCCGCATTGACGCTGCTACGCGCCATTTCATCATCCAACACCGTGCCGGCTCCGACAACCATATCCGAAAAGCGATAAGCCATGTCGCTGATTACACTCAGCGCGCCCGGTGTCGTCAGGGTGATCTCGACGATCGGGATTCCTCCCGCATAAACCGTTTCCGCTGCGAATCGCGCCAAATCCTTGGAACTAACCCGGACGGAAGGCAGAATGCCAATCTCCTTGATTCGAGCGCACACATCTTCTCGCTTCATTGAATCACCTCATGCCCAACGGCAAGATTCATTTGTCCCACGGCCGTCATATACGCGCCGATCAACTGCAAGTAGGTCAGTTGCACCACACGATAGTCGCTTTGCGCATTGAGAAAATCCATCAGCGACGCGCCCCCATGCTGATAGGCAAATGTCACCGTATCGCGCACATAAACGGACTGCTCGAGATACTGTGCCTTGTACGGCTTGATCAGCGCAATATTGCTGCGCACCAATTCGTAGGCATTATCAACATCGCTGAAAACCTGCGCTTTCGCGGCCTCGGCGGCTTGCTGGCTTCTATCGATGTCGATCAGCGTGCGCTTTTTTTCACCCTGATTGCGGTCGAATATCCTGATCGGGATGCTGACACTAAGGCCGAGAGTGTCATAATCGTTTGGATTACTAAAGGACGGATTATGCGTCCACCACGCACCGAAGGTTGGATCAGTCGAGCCATTGGAGACGGCGAGTTTGTGATTGGTTTGCGATAGCTCGATGGCCTGGATCGCCGCCCGCAGGTCTGGCCTGTTATCCAGCGCAACCTGGTGATAATTGTCAATCGGCTGCAGCTCCGGGCCAAGCTCGAAAGGTCCAATAACATCGAACTTATCGACCGGCGTGCGGTCGTCAAGAAGCAGCAAAAGCTGAATCTTCTGCTGGCGCAGATTGACAATGGCGGTCTCAATCTCTGCTTCGTATTGCACTCGCTGAAGTTCGATCCGCACCAGATCGATCTTAGCCAGATCGCCGGCTTTGAAGCGCTCGCGGCTGATCTCGATGATTTTGTCGTAATACTCCAGATCGGCCTTGGCTAACTCCAGAACCGCTTTGGCCTGAAGAGTCAGCACAAAGGCCGAACGCAGTCCAAAGATCAGATTGCGTTCCAGGTCAACGTGTTGTGACTCATTAATCTGTGTGCCTTCCTTGGCGCTCTCCAAGCGCAACTCGCGCTTTCGTTCGCGCTCATGCAAGTAACTGAAGTTAGGCTGAAACTGCGTTCCGGCCAATGGCTGCCACACACCGTTGTGACGAGCCAGTTGAGTTCCATCTGTTGAGAAAGTGAATTGCGGATTGGGGCGGAGAAAAGCTGTAATCTCGGCGGCCTTCATCTCCTCCACATTGGCCGTATCCGCTTTCAACAATGGATTAACCGTCTCGAACTTCGCCTTGACCTGCTCCCACGTCATGCTCTGCTGCGCGCCGGCGAAACTTGCCAGCGAGAACAAGCCCATGAAAATAACTACGCCGCTGCGTAAAAACATAAGTTTCATCCTAGACATCAAGGGTTCCCTCCGGCGCTGGCAATTTATCCGTGTCACGCGCAACCCATACATACAGAGTCGGTAATAGGAAGATGCTCAAAATGAGGTCAACCATAAGACCGCCCACGATGACAATGGCAAAGGGACGCTGCGAGTCAGAGCCGATGCCATGCGATAGGGCGGCAGGTAATAGTCCCAAAGTTGCCACCAGCATAGTCATCATGATGGGCCGAAGCCTCAGGACAGCTCCTTCAATCGCCGCGCCTTCCACCGTATAACCGCGCGCCCTGAGCTGGTTGATGTACTCCAGCATGATAACTCCGGTTTGCACGGAAACCCCGAAGAGCGCGAGAAATCCGACGCTTGACGAGACGCTGATGTTAGTGCCAGTTACCAGCAGAGCCAGCGCTCCACCCACCGGCGCCAGGGCCACATTGACCAAAATCAGTCCTGCCCATTTGAAGGACTTGAACATGGTGAACAAGATCATAGCAATCAGCGCCACGGTAAGCGGAACAATCAGTGCGAGACGTCTATCGGCGCGCTGCTTGCTCTCATATTCGCCGGCCCACACATAGTGATACCCTTTGGGAAGCGGAACTAACTTGGTGACCGTGGAGATAGCTTCTTCGACGGCTCCTCCGAGATCGCGACCGCGCACACTGTACTTTACGGCAATATATCTCTGTTCTCCCTCGCGATATATCTCCTCCGCTCCATCCGTGGTCCCGATCCTGGTCAATTGCGCCAGCGAAACGCGCTCACCGGTAGGTGCAAGCAAACGTACGTTCTCAATTGCCTCCCTGGTGTCGCGAAATTGTTTCTGATAACGCAACACAAGATCATATTGCGCCTCGCCTTTCAGCACTTCGCTCAAGACCGTTCCGCCAACCGCGGTTTGAATTGCATCCTGAATATCGGCAACATTAATGCCCCAGCGCGCAGCGGCCTGCCGATCCACGGTAAAAGTTAGATTGGGCTGACCAATGATGGGAAGTAACCCAAGATCGGCTACACCGGGAATCTTGCTCATGACATTGACAACTTCATTGCCTTTTTCGCCAAGCGTCGTAAAATCGTCTCCGTATATTTTGACCGATAACTCGCCCTTGACGCCGCTGACAGCTTCTTCCATGTTATCTTCAATCGGTTGAGAGAAGCCCCAAATCACACTCGGAACCGCGTTTTCCAGTTGCTGATTCATGGACGCAATCAAAGCATCTTTGTCCTGATGAAAAACCGGTCGCCACTGCTCCTTGGGCTTCAAGTTGACATTGTATTCGGTATCAAAAAATCCAGTCCAGTCCGTTCCGTCATCGGGTCGGCCTATCTGATCTACAACATCGGTTACTTCCGGAAAGCTCGCCATGATAAGGCGGGCCTTGTTGGAGATTGCCAAACTGGCGTCCGGCCCCGTGGACATAGGAAGCGTGCCGCGCACCCACAGCGATCCTTCATCCAAATGAGGAAGGAATTCGGAACCTATTACACTGGACAAAAGAACGATAGAAATCACAAAGCCAGCCACGCTGGCGCCTAAAGTAATCCAACGATGATGAATGGCCCATGCAGCACCGTTTTTGTAGTGAGTCTTGAGAAACTCCATGACCGGATTATGCCATTCTTTTGCGCCTCTTCTAAAAAGAATGCTAGACAAAACTGGAGTTACAACTACCGAAAAAAGCATCGCTCCAAGTAAGGCAAAAGCAACTGTCCACGCCAGCGGCTTGAAGAGCCGTCCCTCCACCGATTGCAAAGTAAAGATGGGCAGATAGGCGGTGATAATAATTGCTATGGCGTAGAATACCGGCCGTTGAACCTCGTGCGCGGCCTCCTTGATCTTATCTTGTACGCTGCGCGTCCCATTTTTTCGCGCAAGGTGGCGGACGATATTCTCCACCATAACCACTGCGCCGTCCACAACCATGCCGAAATCTAGCGCGCCTAATGACAAAAGGTTTGCCGGGATATGGCTCAAGTCAAGGCAGATAGAGGCAAAAAGCAAAGCGAACGGGATTGTAACCGCGACGATAATCGCTCCGCGCACATTGCCCAGAAAGAGAATCAGAATGATCGATACGAGAACGATTCCTTCCGTCAGATTATGTAGCACTGTATGCGTAGTTAGATGAACCAGTTCACTGCGATCTAAAAAAGGCACAACCTTCACGCCCTTGGGAAGGATTTGATCGTTAAGTTCCTTGACTTTGTCCTCAATTTTCTTCAGGACAGGATCGGCATCGGCTCCCTTTTTTAGCAAAACCACGCCTTCCACCACATCCTGGTTGTCTATAATCTTGCCATCCTCGTAATGCCTTACTCCATTTTTGTCTACCGTATATGGCTTGAATGCTTTTGAAATCTGTCCTAGCCTTATCTTCGGTCCCTGTTCAACTTCGGCAATATCCTTGACACGTATGGGAGTTCCACCCTGGGTTTTAATCAGAGTGTCTTCAATCTGTTGTATAGTTTCATACAGGCCTTGCGCCTGCACATTGATTTGCTGTGATCCGGCAACAATGAAGCTGCCGCCGGCGTTGGTATTATTGGTCTGGAGCTGCTGTTCAACCTGTGCTATGCTCAGGCCATAACTTATCAGCGTATCCGGATTGAGGCGGATCTGATATTCCTTGGTCGTGCCACCAGAACTGGCGACGTCGACAACGCCCGGAATGTTTTTAAATTGTTTTTCAAGCGTCCAGTCTTCAATCGCCTTTTGCTCCATCACATCAACTGTTGGATTTTTGCTTTCAATGGTGTACCAGTAAATCTGTCCAGCGGGACTCCAATCTGTCTGTAACTGGGGCACCAGGTTTGAAGGCAATGTGACACTGGAGAGTCTTTCAAGAACTCTCTCGCGATTCCAGCTATTATCCGAGTCATCATTGAAGTTCATCATGATGCTTGAAATCCCGGCCAGGCTGAAAGAACGCAGATTCTTCATGTCCGGAATCCCGGCCATTGCGATTTCACAAGGGACAGTAATCTGCTTTTCAATATCCTCAGCTGAATGCCCAGGCCACTGCGTAATGATATTGACATAATTATCCGCAACATCGGGATAGGCATCGACAGGGAGGTTATGAAAAGAGATTCCCCCCCATACAAATAGCATTATCACGATTGCCAGCACGAGAAAGCGGTTTTTTAGCGCAAAATCTACGAATTTTTGGATCATTGCGCCTCCAGTATGGACTCAAGCAGAAGAACATTGGAGACCACTTGCTGGCCAGCTTGAATGCCGGAGAGCAACTCCTGCTTGTTATCGGGAAGCATATTGCCGGTGTGAACTTCAACGCGCTTAAATTGCTTGCCGCCTGCCGGAATAAAGACCCAATCACGGTCATGGAGGTGCAGAACGGCGGTTGCAGGAACGACGGCACTTAGTTCCTTTTTCTTGCTTTCAAAGGTTGCTGTTACGAACATTCCTAACTTTAGAATGCCGGGATTGGAAATCTCGACGCGCACCTTAGCGGTGCGAATGCTGGGATCAAGAACCGGGCCGATGTCACTGACACGGCCAGTAAGAACTTTGTCGGGATAGGCAGTAAGATGAATCTGCGCGGACTGGCCAATCGTAATCTTGGGAATGTCATTTTCGTAAACATCGCAGATAATCCAAACACTGGTGAGATCGGCAATGGTGAATGCTGTTGCCGAGCCAGAAAGATTGACTCCAGCGGCTGCGGCTTGAGTAACATTCTGCGCAATGATGACTCCAGAGATGGGCGCATAAACATTCACAATGCTGCTTGGATGATTCTTATCCACGCCCAGAGTTTTGAGTCCTTCTTCCGCAGCAGTCAAATCAGCCTCAGAGTCTTTCTCGGCATCTTCAGCCAGTTCCAGCGCGGATTGTGAAATGGCACCGTGCTCATAAAGAGTCTTAGACCGCTCATACTGCAGATGATTCATGCGCTCGTCGTTGACGGCCTTGAGATAAACATCAAAGGCTCCGGCTACATCAGGGCTTTGCACCTTAAACAGTAAATCACCTTTTTTCACATAATCATCAAGACGAGCTTTAATATCAACTACGCGACCATTCGCCAGCGAAATGACTGGGATTTCGCGTGCGATGTCGGGAAAGACCGCGCCGGTAACCTTTAACTCGAAAGACGCTTCGCGCTGCTCCGATGCGATCAACGGGAACTGTTCTGGTTTATCAACCGTAACCTGGCTCATATCGCCGGCTTGCACTACCTGAGCTGGGGGCGGCGCACCGTCAGATGCACTAAACTCTTTTTTGCACCCAGTTATTAGGACGCTTGCAGAAAGACAACCGATAGTTATAAAGAGGTATTTACTTGTCATTGAATCGCCTCACATTCTGGGATAAGCGATTTCGACCTGTTGACAGCTAGTTAAATTTAACTGTTTTCGCAAGGTTGAACCGCCCCGTAAATGAATTGAAAAAAATTCCCCGGACATCCTGTACGCTGTATGTTCCACCGCGATTCTAGGAAGTCAATCTGGCATAAAATGAAGAGTAAGTAATTACGCAAATGGTGGGGGACGGGTCAGCACGGAGTGTTTGGCGGGATTTACAATCAGTTGACTGGCAAGATTTATCCGCTTCGCGAATCGCAAAGTATCGGAGAGTTGCATATAGACAGGCAAGATTAGATTAGTAGTTGTATGCGGCGCATAGTGTGGCGGAGCGCCCACGTGGTCTTTGCGCTGACTGCCGTCTGTTTCTGCAGTGATTTGCGCCGCCAGCAGATCGTCGGTAACCGAGATGACTGGAAACATAATCAGAATGACAACCGCTAATGCGACCAGTTGCGTTCGCCGACATGCGCCCATCTGCGGAGCATGACTCATCCACAACATGAGCATCAGTGCGGCCATTGCAATCCAGGCGAAATTGAGGATCCATTCCATTAAGTGAGTCATCCTTGTTTTGCATTAATCGCAGTCCGGATAATTCGATTTCGATTGAACTATCCGGACTGGCTTTGGTTAATAATTCGCGTTTGAGATACAGTGCATCCAGTGTCTACCGGTCAGGCCTATTTACCCGTATTTGTACGACGAGTTGCGCGCAGCCTGGATTGCGCTATTTCTTTTACGTCCAGATCGCCGCTTTTGTCTGTGTCCAGCCTGTCGAACTCCGCTTCCATGAAGTTCATCCACTCTTTCTTGGATATCTTGCCGTTTTTGTCCGTATCCATTAGAAGCAGTAACTGTTTGACTGCATCCTCTCCGAGCGCCAGTTTATCCGGCTTGGGAAGAGTTTCCTTTTCTTGAGCCGTTAATCTGCTCGCCGACCAAGCCGCTCCGAAGATTGCTAAAGCGGAAACAAGTTTTCTGCGTGACAACATATTCGACTCCTTTGCAAAGGGCTGAATCAGCAAAGAAATGAATGCTTCGCTGATTCAGCTTGATCGATTAAAAGCGGACCATGATGGCCATCGTGGCTACGGTCTGATTGGTGCGCAGATCGGGCCACCAGAGTGCTCTCGTATCGCCCTTTGCAGTAAAACCGTTAGAGAGATTGAGAGCCTGACAGTTTGCAATCGCTAATGGCTGGCCAGCTACGGCAACTCCTGTATTGGAGTTATTGGAGACATAACCGTAGCCAGAATCACCGCCAGCCGCGCATTGATAGTCTGCCGCGTTTCCGTTATCGCCTCCCGGTGGAGTTATTCCGCCATGTCCCGTCCAGTAAGGAACGTCGGAGTAGCGCCAGCCAGTTTCCCAGCGAAAGGTGATAAATTGACTGGGCATGTAGTCCAGCGTGAAAGTCATATCGTGCATATTGGCGCGATCTCCCGGATTCCCCGTAAAATATGGGGATCCGGTTACCGCCGTGGCGCCGTTGATGGGAGGCAGAAGAGTCAGATAACGGCCGGGGTTTTTCATCTCGCCGCCACCCAGCGTAATTGCCCAAACATCCTTTTTGAACCAGTAGCGGTTGTACATCATCCAACCTTCAAAGCTCTGTTTGGGCCTGCCGTTGCGACTATTGTGGCAGTTGACGCCGCCGTTGTAATCAGAACTCGTGCCCATCATCGGCGACAGTCCCTGGGGGCTGAAACTCGTCTGCCCAGTGATTGCATAACTTGGACCGCCGCCGCCGTATTCGCAGCCCAGATCGCCGGTGAAGGTTATTGCCATCTTGTCCAGAAATTCTTTGGGTCTGTCGTAGTACTTCACTTGCACGCTGTCGTCGGTGTGAATGCGCGAGCGTCCCGGATAGCCTGTATCATCCTCGCCCAAGCCATAGTTGTTAAAGACGAGGTCAAGCCACGGTGTGGGACGATAGAGAATTTGTCCGCCCAGGCCGGGCTTTCCGTTCGGTCTTGCATACGACTGCCAGCCGTTGATAAACCACGGCTCGATCTTCAGCTTGGCTGTTGGAAACCACTGAATGCGCAGCCCGTTGAAAAACCACGGCGTGTTAGAGGAGACAAACGAAGGCTGGTAAGTCCAGTTATCGAAGTTGTAATAACTGAACAGGCCGATGTAAGAAACAAAGATACCTGCATCCACATTCAGTCCATGCTGCACGTCCCAGTGGTAGCCGCCCCAACCTTCAGCCATGTACTGGTATGCGCCCTTCAAGTCCCAACTGCCGCGGTTCACGCTGCCATCATTGCGCGCCGTGGTGGTTGACCATAGGCCGCCGCAGAGGCAGAGAAAGCGCCCGCGCACATTGTCGATGCGGATGTCGCCGCCGAGGCTCACATTTTCCACCTGCCATTCATCGGAGCGGAAAGTCTCTGTTGAGCCGCCCAGCGTATCATCCACGGGATGATTCATATCGATGGTGTAGTTGGCGTCAGCGCGAAACTCTGGCGTAAAGTACTTGGTGGCCATTGGACTGTCAACCTGGTGCCCGTTGTCATTCAACCAAGTCCAATCCCCCGGAAATGGCGTCGCTTTTGTGGTACGCTCCGCGCTGATTTCAGGAGGCGCGGGAGTAGCGGCCGGAGCTGGTGCGGGAGCTGCCGCTGAAGGAGTAACTTGCAATTCCGCAAGCGTCAACGAAGCTCCTGGAGAAACCAGCGACTTAGTCGCGTCAGAGAGCTTTTGCGCCATACCGGCGTCACCCTCGCCGGTTAACATGGAACCCTTCATCTTCAATTCGGTTTCAACTTCCGCAATGCGCTTTTGCATCGTAACCATATCTTTGGATAAATCCAGAAGTTCCTTGGTCAGAGCCTGGCGCTGATCGTCGCTCGATAGACTGGTACCTTGAAGCGCTGCCGGTTTTGCTGTGGTTAGAGCATCTACAGTCACTGCAGTTGAGTCATCAGGTTGCGCCTCCCTGGCTGAAGCAAGCAAGATTTTACTGCTGCCAGCCTGTTGCGCTGAACTCGCTGGAGACGGCGGCGTGGTCTTTTCGCTATCAGGGCTTGAACTTTGGGCATGACATGCAAGCTGCAAAGCAAATCCGCAGATCGCCACTCCAAGCATAGCTACAGTTTTGAGACTCTTCTTCGTCATATTTGTCCTCCGCGACAGTTAGAACATCGCAATTCAAGATTTGGCTTTTTCAAGCAGCGGCCTCTGGCACCTATCCCGCTAAGTTACTTGATTCTGATGCCGCACCGCATAAGGAAACCGAAAAGAAAAAGCAGTATTATTGTCAAGATGAAAAACCTATCAGGTTATCAAAAGGCAATAACTTCCTCTCCACTTTTCAATTAGAAAAGAGCCCACGGAATCGTGGATTACACTGCTTATTCTTTATTTCTATTTGTTTTACATGAGGATCGCATGAAGAGTTTCGCAAGAAAGTGTTGTAATATGTGCGTCTGCTGCAGTGCCGCTGGGAGGACTTGTGCATTTTGATTTTGTCTTCGATTTCCTTTATCATTTGCGAGGATGCGGATTACCTCTGGTTTTCAAATCTCTGCAAATGTTTCACCTGCCATGCAATGACTTCGCGCGCGACGCTAACTCAGATGGGAGTCTCAAGCGTCGCGCACTTAGTTATTACGAGATAACATGAATGCTTAGCGCAATCTCGCTAAACTGACGACCTAGAATCTGACCATGATTGCCATTATGGTTGAGGTCTGGTTTGTACGTAGATCCGGCCACCAAAGATTGCTTAAAGATCCAGCTGGAGCCCCATTGCCCAGGTTCTGACTGAAGCAGGAAGCAATGGCCTGTGCCTGACCTGTCGAATACACTCCAACTCCTGTACCGGAAGGAACATAGCCGGCTCCCGAGTCGCCTCCAGCAGCACATTGATAGTCTGCTGCATTGCCGTTATTGCCGCCTGGAGGCGTGATGCCGCCGTGACCAGTCCAGTATGGAACATTGGAGTACCGATAGCTCTCTTCCAGTCGGAAAGTAATGAACTGGCTGGGCATATAATCGAAAGTGATAGTGCCATCATGCATCTTTGACTGATCGCCTCCGTTTTCAGTAAAGTATGGAGTGCCGGTGGTTGCCGTAGCGCCATTGATCGGCGGCAGCAGGGTCAGGTAACGTCCAGGGTTGCTCATCTGTCCGCCTCCCAGTGTGATTGCATACAGATCCTTTTTGAACCAGAAGCGCCCATAAGTCATCCAGCCTTCAAAATCCTGCTTGGGGCGACCGTTCTTATCGTTGTGGCAGTTGACACCTCCCGCGTAGGTTGATCCCGTACCTGTCTCGGGAGTCGCTCCTGTGGGACTAAAACTTGTCACGCCGTTTCCCGCGTAAGCGGCAGGACCACCGCCGTATTCGCAGCCAAGATCGCCGGTAACTGTAAATGCAGCTTTGTCGAAGAACTGCTTTGGTTTGTCATAGACTTTGACCTGAGCGCTATAGTCTGCGTGGATGCGCGAACGCCCAGGATAGCCTGCATCGTCTTCGCCCATTCCATAATCATTAAAGACAAAATCCAAAAACGGCTTGGGACGATAGAGAATTTGTCCACCCAGCCCCGGCTTGCTGTTATAGCGCGCATACGATTGCCAGCCGTTGATGATCCACGGCTCGATCTTAAGCTTCTCCGTGGGCCACCATTGGATGCGCACACCATTGAAGAACCACGGCGTATTAGACGAGACAAACGAAGGCTGATACGCCCAGTTATCAAAGTTGTAATAACTGAAGAGGCCTATGTAGGAAACAAAAATGCCGGCATCCACATTCAAGCCGTGATTTACATCCCAATGATATCCCCCCCACGCCTCGGAAAAATATCGGTAGGCATTGGCCAGATTCCACTGCCCACGGTTATAACTCGAATCGTTGCGTGGCGTGGTTGTTGCGAAGAGGCCATCCATGGTGAGAATGCGCCCGCGGACATTGTCGACGCGAATGTCGCCGCCAACGCTCACCTGCTCCAATTGCCACTCATCGGAGCGGAACATCTCCGTCGATCCGCCCATCGAGTCGTCGATAGGATGGTTATAGTCCAGAATGTAGTTCGCATCGAAGCGAATCTCCGGCGTGAAGTATTTGGTGGACATCGGACTATCGACAGCGTGCCCGTTGCTGTTCAGCCATGTCCAGTCACCGGGCATTGGTGATGACTTTGTGAGCCTCTCCGCGCTGATCTCTGGCGCCGCGGCAGGTGCGGGCGCCGGCGCTGGCGCTGGTAGAGGTGTCGCAGAAACTGGCGTCGTTTGCGTCAACAGCTCTGGACTTCCGTTCGTAACTGCTCCCACTGCGGTGCGCATTGCACCAGCGCTTTGTTCGGCGCTTTCTGTTGCCTCCAGTTCCGCGATTCTGGCCTTTAATTCATTCAATTCCTTGAGGACCGCATCGTGACTGGCCGAGACCGCGACAGAAGCGGGTGCGGCTGCAGTTGGCGTTGGCGGCACGATTGCATCCGCGGCCGGATGCTCCATCATGGCAGTTTGACTGGGAGTTGCGCTCGTTGCTGACTGCTGCGCCTGAGACATCAATGGCGCTACACTGCAAAAGAATAGGGCGTTTGCGGCAATGGCTTTCCAGAAAATTGTTCTCATTCGGCCTCTCGCTTTCGTCATGGATTTGATTTCGAAATTCATAAGCATTTTGATTTGATTTCGTAAACAATTCACGGGTAAGTGCGATTGGAATCAGGCCCGCTTTCAGACCCGATTTTGTTATAGGCTCAAAAGGGTAAAGGCTTGATTCGATGGGCTGGAATTTCGTCGCCCGAATCAACTTATTTAGACAATATGATAAGCGCCATAAAGATCATATGTGTGTTTATAAACAAAGTTATGAGTTATAAATGATAATTACATAAGCAAGTCATGAAGATATATCTTTAAGATCGGGTTTGCGATTATTCCGGCAAGGTAAATTATGCATATGCGCATTGTTTTCTCGGACTTTATTTTTATTGCGCGGTCTTTATTATTCATTTATGTCTTCGGCAATAGTATCGCGTATATCAGTACTTGTCATGAATGAGTCGCTGATAGCGCGGCAATAATGGATCGGAGAACCAAATGCTAAAAAGCCCATGTCTTTATGCCCTCCTGGCGTTTGCTTCGATTGCAGTGTGGGCGCAGGATACTGTTGCCACGAGCGCACATTTCCATCAGATCCCTGATCGAGACGGCATCTATTATGTTGGACCCGAAGTCGCTTCGCCCCAGCTAATTCGCACCGTATATGTACTTTACCCAACTGGTGTGCCTGTTCGGAATGTTCAGGGCATGACCGTATTGGCCATGGTCATCGGCACCAACGGCGTTCCGGCGAACATTCAAGTTCTTCACTCGCATGGGGAAGCCTTTGACCAAGCCGCCACCCTGGCGGTTAAGCAATCAGTTTTTCAACCGGGAACGCTGGCTGGAAAGCCTGTTCCTGTCTGGATCGATGTGCGGGTCGTCTTTCGTGCCAATCACAGCCCAACTACGCCGGAGATTCTCATCGCCGAGAGAGACCTTGCACCGCCCTCTGAATCGCAGATTCTGGACAAGCATCATCAGCCATTAAGTTACACTGCGCCTTTTGTGATCCATTCGGTAGACGCGGACTTTGCCGATCCCTTTACCAAGCATCCTTATGTGCAAGTTGCATGGGTCACCGTTCTGGTGGGCGTGGACGGATTGCCAAAAGAGGTCCGCGTGAGGCGCGGGCTTGGATTTGGCCTTGATCAGAAAGCCGAAGCCGCTGTCTGGCATTACAAGTTCCTACCTGCCACAAGAAAAGGAGTGCCCATCGAGGCGCGCGGAGATATCCAGGTTGAATTCGCAAAATTCTGATTGTTTGCACCCACAAACTTGCGGAACAAATGTCATGGCGCATGGGCTTTCAAATTCGAGCTGCTGAGCGTCTTTGCCAAAGAATTCGTTGGGCATCGAGGGCTTTCGGGAGGTTGGCTGGTGAGAGTGTAAATGGGTTGGAACTTTGCCTTAATGCAACGCCGCATCGCTTTGTTCAACAGGCGCTCTATTCACTGAGACTACCGATTCGGCCCGCTCCAGCGAAAATGAAAAGCAGCTTCCGTGTCCTGGCTTGCTCACTACACACAACTCCGTTCCATGGCGGTCGGCAATCCAACTGCCGAGAGCCAGTCCCAGGCCGGACCCTGCGGGAGCTGTTGCTTTGGCAGCAGCGACGCGGTAAAAGCGATCGAAGATTTTCGTTTGATACTCAGGTGGGATGCCGATGCCAGTATCCGTCACGGAAAGATTAACGCGGTTCCCTTCAGCTTTAGCGAGCAATGTAACCGCACCCCCCGGCGGGGTAAATTTGGCGGCGTTCTCCAGCAAAATGGATAGCAGCCTGGGGAGCAGAACTTCGTCGCCGAGCAGAGCCAGATTGGCTGAGTCGCACTGGACGTGAAAATCAATCAACGCACGATCCATTGCGTGCTTCCAGAAACCGGCGGCCTGGTGAATCAATTTTTCAACAAGAATCGGTTTGAGAGCGACGGTCTCCGCTCCTCCATCGGCGCGCGCCAGCGATAAAAGATCCTCGATCAAATTGGTCATTATTATGGTTTCACCATGCAGGCGGTCGAGGATGGCGCAGTATTGGCCGGTGTCGCGCGGCCGCATCAAAGCTACTTCAATCTCGGTGCGCAGCAGTGAGATGGGTGTGCGCAGTTCGTGCGAGGCGTTGCCGGTGAAGGTGCGCACACTTTTGAAAGCCTTGTCGATGCGTTCAAGCATTTGATTGAGGGTGCGGGATAAGTCGGAGATTTCGTCCTTTGCGCTGGGAACGGGCAGACGAATATCGAGGTTGCGATCGTTGATGAGGCGCGCTTCGGCGGCGATAGCGGCAATTGGATTAAGCGCCCTGCGGCTCATGAAATAGCCGGCCAATGAAGATGCGATCAGGCCAATGGTAATCAAAACAAAGAGTTGTATGCGAAAATTCGAAAGAACAGACACGGTCTTGGTGAGAGTCAGGCCGGTTTGCACGGTGTAACGAACGCCATGAACTTCAATCACCTCGATCAACGCGCGAACGGAGATGGACTCTGCCGTATAGGTAAAATAGGAGCTATTCCGCGCAACCTGTTGGGGCAGCGCAAGCGTTGGAAACGCCTCGGCGACATGCGGCGAGCGATAAATCCAGTTTCCGTTTTCATCAATTACCTGCAGCCACTTGTTGCCGTGACTGACGTTGTAATCTGCGGTGATTTCTTCGCGCAGTTGAACGCTTGTTTCTCCCAGCGGACGACTCTCGATGAAGCGGCGAACACTGCGGACGCGCTGCTGCAGTTCTTCGCTTTCAAGATCGTTGATGGCGCGATGCACCATCCACAACGCGGCGCAGCCAATGGCAAACATGGTCACCGAAACGGCCAGCGAGTACCAGAGCGTTAACCGCACGCGGATGGGCAAAGCTCTCATCGCTCCTCCTTGGGAGCATAGCGGAATCGTCTAAAACGATAACCGCAGCCACGCACGGTCACAATCAGCTTCTTGCCGTTTGGCGCATCGATCTTGGAGCGCAGGGAATTCATCAATACATCCAGAGCCGTGCCTCCAACCTCATGATCCTTGCCCCAAACAAAATCCATCAGCGCCTGACGGGGGACGCACTGGTCCATACTTTGCACGAGGCGCGCAAGTAGTTGATACTCCAGGCGTGTAAGCTCGATTAACTTGCCGTCGCGCGAGACCGTGCGCCGCATTGGATCTATCACCAGATCGCCGGCATGAATCGTTTCTTCCGCATGTCCACGCCGCCGAGTGATGGTCTGCAAGCGCGCCACTAACTCAGGAAATGAAAAAGGTTTGGTCAGATAGTCGTCCGCGCCTACATCCAACCCGCGAATAATCTCATCTTCGGTGTCGCGCGCGGTCAGCATCAGTACCGGGGTGCGGCAACCACCCGTACGCAAGGCATGCATCAACGCATAGCCATTCATCTTGGGCAAGCCAATGTCGAGCACAATTGCGTCCAGTTTGTGCGCCGTGGCCATCGCCAGTCCAGTTTCGCCGTCTGAGGCCGTCATCACGGTAAAACCGCTTTCATAGAGGCCTTTTCCGAGCAGTTCCAGCATGCGCGGCTCGTCTTCAATGATCAAAATCAGCATAGTTGCCTATCCTCCAGCCTAACGCGAAGTTGATCGAATGAACTCACTTCAAGCGCATATTCACGATACATTCATCCAATCGTAAAAATAGCGCATCCAATCTTAGGTTTTTTTCACTGCATTGTTAACAAGCGTTTAACAAAGCGTCTTAAAGTTCATCCTGTAGCCAGCCAGAGACCAACCCTGTTTTGCGCGGAAGAGCATCTCCGGCTGTGCGAGGAGACCTTATGAAACGCTTGTTGTTTTTATCGTTCCTGATGCTGCTGATCGGTGCGCAGTCTGGATATGCACAGTCAACCAAGGGCGCAGTTTCCGGGCATGTCACGGACACAACCAACGCCATTATTCAGAATGCCAGAATAGAACTTGCGCCAACAGGCTTGTCCGCGAAAACGGATTCGGCGGGTGATTTCACTTTCACCGCAGTTTCCCCGGGAAGTTATATTTTGCAGGTCACGTGTCCGGGATTCACGGCAACGACGAAAGACGTAACGATCGTCGCGGGACAGACCCTTCATCTGGATATTTCCATGACCGTGGCCGCGGGAAACGAACAGGTGATGGTCTCAGCCGAGACTGGCCAAAACCAGTTGCAGGCGATCAATGAAGAGATGGAGGCGCCAAACATTGTGCAAGTGATGCCGGAGAGCGAGATTGTGTCATTGCCCAATGCCAACGTTGCTGACGCGGTCGGCCGCATGCCAGGCGTTACATTGCAGCGCGATGAGGGTGAAGGCGTTTATGTTCAAGTACGCGGCCTTGATCCACGCTTTACCAATCTGACCATCGATGGGGTAACGGTTCCGTCGCCTGAGTCGGCCATTCGTCAGGTCAATCTGGCTACGATTCCATCCGATATGATTCAGTCGATTGAGCTGAACAAAACGCTTTCCGCCAATCAGGACGCGGACGGCATCGGCGGATCAGTAAACTTGGTTACGAAAATGGCAGGCGAAGCACCGACCATCAACGTGGGCGCAACGCTCGGGGTTACGCCGATTGAAGGGGACCGCTACGTTGGCAAGGTGGACACCACGCTGGGCAAGCGCTTTGGCGCCAACAAACGATTTGGTTTGATCCTGGGCGCGGGATACGATTACAACGGTCGCGGCATCAATGACATTGAGCCGGCGCCGGATGTGAACCCCGACGGCAGCGCGAATCCCTACTATGACGGCGTTACACTGCGCGATTATCGCTACAAGCGGTTGCGTTATGGCGTAACCATGGGCGCGGATTACAAAGCCAATGAACATTCGACTTTCGCCGCGCATCTATTACTGTCCGATTTCAAAGACTGGGGCGACAAGTGGTACTACGGAATCAACACGAATGACAAGCCGAAGTATTATGAATCAAGCCGCAAGCCGGATTTCGCCATCGGCAGCCTATCCGTGGATGGAAGCCACATCTACAACAGATTCTGGGTGCAGTGGGGTTCGGCTGTCTCGCGTTCGCGCGAACTGAATGCCGGAGGAAATCCAGAAATCAAATGGTCTACTGCCAAGGCTCTGAAAAATTATGACATTGCCAATTGTAACTATCTTGGCACGAGTTCCAAAAGCATCTATCTGCCGCAGTGGTCTGCCGCCTGCATGCAGCCGAATGCCACTCCCGCGGACGATACCTTTACGCTTTCAAATTACACGATGAGCGAATTCATCACCACTACCGGACAGGGAGTTCAGTTGAATTTGCAGGAGTGGGGCAGCCTGGGATTGAATTATCATCTTGGCGCGCACCCATCCACGCTGGAGTTCGGCGGAGAACTTCGCAATGCCCACAAATTCCAGTATGCATGGACGCCGAGTTACGACTATAACGGCTCCGTGACCGCCGATCAATTTCAAAACGGATTCAACGATACCGGTTACTATAACGGGAATTATCACATGGGTCCGGTGACCGATTACGACCGAATCAACAGTTATTATTTGGCCAATCAGAATCTCTTCTCGCTGGATGTGAATGACACCCACTTCAGCTCTGATCCGGCGAACTTCAACCTGGTGGAGCGCGTCTCGGCCGGTTACGTCATGAATACCATCAACTGGAACAAATTCCGGCTTCAGACGGGTTTGCGTCTGGAAACAACCACGCTGCGGACTCTTGGATATGTGGTCAATCAGGATGCGAATCAGAATTGGATCTCTGATAGTCCGGTCGCAACAAATGGAAGTTACTGGGATCCGCTGCCAAGTATTCAGGCGCGTTATTCTTTTTCAAATTCGACAAACATCCGCGCGGTTTATGCGCGTGGCATCTCCCGGCCCAATCCCTACGATCTCATTCCTTACGTCAGCATCAATGATGGCGGCAATCCGGCCATCACGGTAGGCAATCCGAATCTTTTGCCAACGCACGCCAATGATTTTGATCTTCTCTTCGAGCATCAATTCAAACCGCTTGGATTGCTGGCTGGTGGATTGTTCTACAAACAGCTAACTAATCCGATTTTCGCGCAATATACGCAGATTCCCGCAACCTCACCGTATGCTGGAACCTCCGGACAATCGATTGATATTCAATCGCAAAACGTAAACGGTTCCGGCGCGCACGTTTCCGGCGCGGAGATCGACTGGCAACAGCAGTTTTCGATGCTGCCCGGCGGCTTCAGCGGATTGGGAATCAATGTGAATTACACTTTCACTACATCCGACACCGAGGGCGTACCGGGCCGCACGGATAATCCGGCGCTGGTGGGCCAAGCGAAAAGCTCCTACAATGTGCAGCCCTCTTACGAATACAAGCGTTACTCCGCTCACCTGGGCGTCAGTTACAACGGCGCGAACATTTACGCTTACCAGTACATCAACAATCTTCCCGCGGGAAGCGGCTTGAACTCACCAGGACCATTGAACGGACCTTTCGGCGATAACTACTTCTACCCGCACTTGCAGATTGACGCGCAGGCAAGCGTGAGGCTCTATCGCAATCTGAAGTTGGATTTGAATGGACTCAACCTCAACAATGAAGTCTTTGGCTTTTACAATGGCAGCGAGCAATACATGACGCAGCGAGAATTCTACAAGCCGACTTACAGCGCCAGCCTGCGCTGGACCTCTAACCAAAAGAAATAAGTCAACCAATCAACGGGCGTCTTGGGACTCTTAGGACGCCCGTTTCTTAACCACTTGAATTTTGGATGAAAATATGAAAAAAATCTTTGCTCTTTGCCTTTTTTTCAGCTTTGCCGCCTCTTATGCGCAATCCACGCTGCCGTTGGTTCTTAACCGCACGATTGGGCTTCCTGGCGCCTCAACCAAATTCGATCACTTGGCGATTGATGAAGAGGGCAACCGCCTCTTTGTTGCCGCAACTGGTGCTCATGCGGTAGAAGTGATTGATCTGAAGACAAACATGGTTCTGGAGATCATCACCGGCCTCGGCAAGCCTCATGGACTGGCTTGGGATGCGGCCACCGGCTGCCTTTACATGGCCGACGGCGCGCTGGGCGAACTCCGCGTATACAAAGGGGCGCCGCTGTCTCTAGCCGGAACCATCAAGCTTTCGGAAGACGCCGACGATATGGTTTTCGACGAGGCTCATCACCTGCTGTTTGTGGGCCATGGAACCGGCGAAGCCGCCACACCAGCAGAAGTTGCCGTAATCGATACGCGCCGCTTTCGCCTGCTGGCGAATCTTCCTGTCGCCACGCATCCCGAGGCGCTGGAGATTGATACGAAGAGCCAGCGCGTCTTTGTGAATGTCGCCGAGTCTAATGAAGTTGCGGTCATCGACACAAAGACGAAAGCGATCACCGCGCATTGGAAGCTGACCAAAGCGGCTGACAATGTCCCATTGGCCTTTGACGGGATGGACCAACTGCTCTTTGTGGCCTGCCGCAAGCCAGGAATGCTGATTGCTCTCGATGCAAAAACCGGCAAGGAAGTGACTAGTTTGCCTTCCGCAGCCGGAGTTGACGATCTCTTTTATGACTCTGCACTGCGTCGCGTCTATTTGATCAGCGGCACAGGCGAGGTGGATGCTTTTCAAGTGGACGCCTCGAAAACGCTGCACTCGCTGGGCGTGGTGCAGACCGCGGCGGGGGCCAAGACGGGCCTCTACGCCCCCGCGCGGAATCTGCTTTACGTGGCCGTGCCGGGCGCCGATGGCCATGCGTCGGAAATCAGAGTCTATGCAACCGTCAAGAATGGAATCACTCAATGATGAATCGTCCCATTTGCTGCATCCTGACGGTCGCATTCACTCTGTTGAGTGGCTCCAACGTTGCATTGCACGCACAAAAGCCCGCTGCGAGCACCAAAGCATCTGAGGAAGAACTGAAGTTTGTGGTCATCGTCAGCCGCCACGGCGTGCGCTCGCCCACCGGCAAGACCGACCAACTGAACCCGTACTCCCGTGAGCCGTGGCCGGCTTGGAGCGTTCCTCCTGGCTATCTGACTGAGCACGGCGCGCAGTTGATGACGCTTTTAGGCGCCTATGACAGAGAGTTGCTGGCTGCGCAGGGTTTAATTGCACCAAGTGGTTGCGCCGATGCGTTAAAGATCAGAATCATCGCCGACTCCGATCAGCGCACGCGCGAGACCGGCAAAGCGCTGGCTGCGGGACTCGCCCCAGGCTGCGCGATCCAAGTCAATGCTCTGCCCGAGGGAACGCCTGATCCGCTCTTCCATTTTCAAAGTGCGAACGTGGGCCAACCAGAGAGGCTGCTGGCAACGGCTGCGATTGCAGGACGCATCGGCGGCAATCCGCAAGCACTGATCGAAGCCTACCGGCCACAACTGCAAGCGCTGGAAGATGTATTGCGCGGTTGTTCCGGCGCAAATTGCGAAGGCAAACCAGAGCGGCTTTCGCTCTTCGATATTCCCTCCTCAATTGCGCCGGGGAAAGGCGATCACCTGGTTGATCTGCACACGCCGCTCAGCCTTGCATCTTCGATGACCGAGAATTTCCTGCTGGAATATTCCGAAGGCTTGGATGCAGCCAATGTGGGCTGGGGTCGCGTGGACTTGAACAAGCTGCGCGAACTGATTCAACTCCACGAGGCCAGCGAAGAGATTGAGCGGCGCACGCCATTCATTGCGCGCATCCAATCATCCAATCTGCTCGCGCATCTTCTTGATTCGATGCGTCAAGCGGCGGAAGAGGAGCCGGTTGCCGGGGCATTGACCAAGCCCGGCGACCGCGTGCTGATTCTAGTCGGCCACGATACAAACCTGTCAAATATCGCCGGGGCATTGGGGCTTGATTGGATCGAAGACGGTCGCCGCAACGACACTCCGCCCGGCGGCGCGCTGGTCTTCGAGCTATGGAAAAAGCATCGTTCAAAGGAGTATTCAGTTCGCACCTATTACACGGCACAAACTCTTGATCAGATGCGCATGGCCCTGCCGTTAAACACCAATCATCCTCCCGAGCGCGTACCTGTCTTCGTGCCGGGATGCAGCCGGAGCGACGGCTCCTGCCAATGGATTTCATTTCAGCAAACTGTGAGATCGGTAATCAATCCAGTGTTTGTCAAGTAGTTGTTTCTCGCAAAAATACCATCTGGCCGCATGACACGAAAATATGTGGGTTTGGCATCATGAAAATTACGCGGGTCTCCAGAGTCAAACACGGAGACCCGCCGAGCGAAAACCGGCGTGGCTAGTTCGCGCTAGTCCCCCAGAGAATGCCTCTTCCGCTTCCACTGAAGTAAACCGTGCCGAAGGTGCGCATGTCTCCGGTGACGTGGTCGATTCCGGCATACTGGTGCGCATCGTCATTGATCCTGATCCACGAAGCGCCGCCGTCGGTGGAGCGGAATAGCCCCCATTGCCCGCTGATGGTGCCGGCGATGAAGAGGGTTAGAGTGCCTGCCTTCTGCTCTACCAGCACTCGGCACCCCGAGCGGATGCCCCGGCCCCTTCGCATTTGCTGGCCGGGGCATCCGCCCTACTTCGGCACCACCACCAGCGTGATCGACTGCGCCGGGAAAGTCCCTGCAATGGTGCTCGTCGTGCCGCTGCCGCTCGGCGGCACAATGGCCACCGCCGCCAGCGGCACAATGTTCGCAAGGTTCGCGTTGCTGTACTGGTACTCCTGCGCCGTCGCCGACGAGCTCGTGAAATTCTCCAGGGACAGCGTCGAGGTCAGGGTCCCGTATGTCTTGTTGATCACCACAATCGTCAGCGCCCCATCCGAGCTCCGCACGGCGCCATACACCGACAGCTTGCCCTGGTCTGCGCTCACGGACTGTAACGCGGTGTCGCCGAACATGCTGTTCTTTCCGTCGTAGTTGCGGTAGATCTCAAAGGCCATCAGCCCTGGCGATGCGGGAGCCGGTTGTCCCCAGAGGGTGGCAAGATCAAGGCCGTACTTTCCGAAGATTCCCAGGACGTCTGCCTGCGCCAATGCCCCATTGAGCGAATTAATGTCGCCCCAGTTGTACTCGGTGAAGGCCAGCTTGGTACCGGGAAAGTCGTTCGCAATCCATTTCTGCGCCATGGGGATCAGTTGCGGCGCCTGCAGCGGCACGTTGCAGCTTGTGGTGTAGTTGCTGTCGGTGGGGTAATTCGGCTGGGTGTAGTTCGGGTTGGTGTACGTCGGATCCCAGAACGCGCGGGTAGAATCCACCAGCGTAATTTGCCCCTGCGTGTCCGAGGAGGCGTCCACCCCCGTTGCGCTGCCTTGATACGTCGCGGCGAAGTAGGTGTGCATGTCCAGGTAGTCCAGCAGCCGCGCGCCATAGGCCGTGCTCGCGCTGTTCATCTGCTGGAGGTAGTATTCGAGGAACGGAATGCCGCCGTGCGCTTTGCGGTCCGCTTGATTGCTCCACCACTGATAGCACGGCCCGGTGCCCCATCCGCGTTCCACATCGCTCATGGAGGTGAAGTATCCCGTCCAGCCCGCAGAGACTGGCCCGCTTACCGCGGCAGTTGGATCGGCACTCTTGATCGCCTTGGCCGTCGCAATCCCTTCCGTCGTCACCTCATCGTAGGTAAACGGGTTCGGGTGAACGTCGCGATGCACCGCGGACCACCAATCGGGCTCGTTGTCCAGGCTGTAGATGGCCACGCCCCCGTTCGCCGCGCTGCCGAACTTGCTCACAAGGTAGGTCACCCATCCGCCGGCCCAGTCCGGGCCTACGGCCTCGTCAGTCAGCGTCGGGTCGTTCCCCGTGATGTTGCATCCGCCGGCTTGCGTGCACCCGCTGACACCCTGCGGATAGACCCCGTTGCCG
This sequence comes from uncultured Occallatibacter sp., assembly GCA_964644105.1. Taxonomy (GTDB): domain Bacteria; phylum Acidobacteriota; class Terriglobia; order Terriglobales; family Acidobacteriaceae; genus Telmatobacter. Next base: position 52,612 of record CAZXVX010000001.1, read on the forward strand.
CAGTTTGCATCCCAGGGGTCATATGCGGTCTGTTGCGGATACGTGGAGGTCGGGAAGCTGCACGTGGTGCCGTCCTTCGCCACCCAGCCCAAGACCGGCACCGTCCCCAGTGTTTTGGCGCCCACCGATTTGTCTGACTCGAACGTTTGGTTGAATTTGCTCGTGTCCTGCGTGCCGCCGCCCTGAACGTGATTCTCAAAGTACCAGTCAGACGCGGTGTTGTTCACATCGGCCTTGTAGTTGTAGCGCGTGCCCCCATCGCCGCCCCAACGGTCCACCGGCAGATTGATCGCCTTCTCCACCGTCTCGTTGTAGGCAAACGCGTTCATCCCGTAAATGTCCGGGCTGATGGCATGCGTTTGATCGGCTGCATCCACCGTCAGGGCCGGTCCCGCGGCCGTGGCCGGCGGGTTCAACGCGACGGTTACGCTACCGCTGATGGAATTATTGTCCTGGCTGGTTGCCGTCACGGTCACCGTGGCCGGGGCAGGGAAGGGCGTGTCATACAAGCCCTTCTGGCTGATTACTCCTGCGCTCAGGCCTGCACACGAGCTGCAGGTCACGCTCCACGTCACATTCTGGCTGAACGTGCCCGTCCCCTTCACGGTCGCGGTGAATTGTTGCTGGGTGCCGATGACCGCCGCATTCGGCGTCACCGTGATCGAGGTAACTCCCGAGACCGCCGTCACGCTCAGCGAGACCGTGGCGGTGACGGAATTGAAGTCGGAAGAATCGGTGGGCGTAAATGTAACCGAGAGCGTCTGCAATCCGGCCGTGTTCATCACCGTGCCGGAAGCAGGCGTGTAGACGAAAGCGCCCGGCAGGCTCGTGCCGCCAAAGCTGGCTGTCGCGTCCAATTGCGTAGCGCTCAGCGCTGTGCCCACACTCACGGCTGCCGGAGTATTCCAGGTGATTGCGGGTGTAGCTTGATTGACCGTGATCGTGTTCGTCGCCGTTCCTGATTGAACCTTGCTGGAATCGCTAGGAGTAAACTTCACGGAAAGCGAATGCGAGCCCGCGCCAAGCACTGTTCCGGCAACTGGCGAATATGCAAACGTGCCGGGATAGTTGGCGGTTGCATTCAACTGAGTGGCGCTCAATGCCGTCCCATAGGTAATAGCTGCCGGAGCGGGCCAGGTAATCGTCGGCGTAGCAGAAGAAGAGGATGAGCCGGCGCCTCCACCGCTGCAACCAACAAGAAAGGCAGAGAGAGTGAAGGCAGAGAGCAGGTGCAGCCGAGTGAACATGGTTGCCGATTCCTTTCGGATACGAGTGATTTGGAAGACAGTCAAATCGGCGGGTTGCCATACACACTTGTTGCCTATCCGCGAGTGTCTATCTTCGGGTCTTCACAGATTCTATTCAGGTGAAAGGAGCGTTTTGAGGTTAAATTTGTACAATATTGTTCCTTGATTGGTTAGGGTTGTAATTCTCGTATAATCAGTACGTTATAGGCCTTGTTACATGGTTTGAGATGAGGCACTCGCAGGGTTCGGATACCCACAATGGTTGGCGTTTCAGCTCGTGGGCGATTATTCGCGAGCGCTGTTGAAAGGATGCACAAAAAGATAATCTGAGGGATTTTGGCTAAGTATTTGATTTAATTGGCGTCCCCGACGGGATTTGAACCCGTGTTATCGCCGTGAAAGGGCGGTGTCCTAGGCCGGGCTAGACGACGGGGACGCTGAAGAGGCATCAAACCGCCATTGATTGGCTTGCCACCCCTTATGAATCCTAACAACTCGGCAGGGTCATGTCAAAGTGGGCGGCTATACCCTCCATGATGTACTATCGGAAGTTAGATTCCTGAAGCCGCCATGAACGACGCTGCCAGCATACGATTTCACCGCTACCGCACCGCACCCAACCTGCTGACGTTGCTACGCATCTGCCTAGCGCCTTTTTTGGTAACGGCCATCCTGGAGGGTCGCTATGAGCTGAGCTTTGGGCTCTTTGTGGCCGCGGGACTCACCGACGCGCTGGACGGCCTGCTGGCGCGACTACTGCAGCAGCGCAGCCTGTTGGGCGAGTACCTGGACCCGGTAGCTGACAAATTGCTCCTCAGCACGCTCTTTCTGGTGCTGATGCATATCGGCCTGATCCCGCTTCGGGTGACGGTGCTGGTCTTCAGCCGGGATGTTGGAATTCTAGTGGTGGCCGCAATTTTGTATGCGGCCACGGGGCGGCGGGAATTTGTTCCCAGTCTGCTGGGCAAGGCCAACACGCTGGCGCAGGTAGCGGCAGTGGCTGCCGTGCTGCTGCAGGCCATGCTGCGGCAACGCATGGTCTCGCTCGATTGGGTGGCCATTCTGAAGGCTTGGGCATTGTATGCCACGATGACGTTGACGGTTGCCTCGGGCCTGCACTATTCCTGGGTTGCGGCGCGCCGCGTCGGCGCTCAGACCGTGAACGGGAAAGCCACCAAATAAAACGGGTTGGCCGCGTTTCAGGCGTCTTCAAGGTTGGGTTCTGTTTCGGCGGTTTCTTCAATCTCCATGTCGCGGAACTCGTCGGAGTCAAAGACATCGCCACAATCCAGGCACTCGACAAACTCGCTGTCTTCATGCCGAGAAACGATGCGGACTTTAGGATGCTTGCAGATGGTTGCCATCGGTCGCTGGTTCGGTGGTGTAAATTCCCTATGCGCAAATTGTATCGGCAATTCCATTTTTTTCCCATAGAAATTTATTGAATATTTTGATTCGCCTACCAAGAATTTCCATTCAGAAAACTCGGTATTAGGAGATGTCTCGATAGGGCAAGGCTTCAACTGTGCCGCAAATGGCTCAAACTAAATGCCGGGCTTTCGCCTCTGCGTGGGTGTTTGTCCGTGGTTGTGACTGGTTCAGAGATCCCCGGATTGCAAGCATCATACGCAGCAGATGGCCATGACGGAGATCGATCCTGAAGTTGTCCTTTGAGCCGCCTCACGGTTGAATATCCTCTACTGCTGCTCACTACGCGCCTCGGCTTTTTCGGTGAGCACTTTGTGGGCATTGTCTTCCAGGGCCTGGGCTTCGGGCAGGAAGTTAAGCGCCTTTTGAATCTCCGGATCCCATTCGACCCGCGCGCGCGATCCCCTTAACTGGCCAAACTGGATGGTGAAAATCTTTTCCTTGATGCCGATCTTGACCCAGTCCAGCACGCCATTCAAATCGGCCTCGGTCCAGGGAATGTTCTGACTGGTGAGGTATTTTTTGAACTCGGCAAGCACGGTTGCATCCACCTGAAAGTTCTCGTCCACCGTGCGGTGCGCCAGATAAACGGGCGCAAAGTGGAAGAAAACATCCTTGTAGAGCAGTTCATCCTGGAAGTGGTTGTTTTTCGGGGATTCCACCTTTTCATCCGGCGTGATGCCTCCGCCGCCGTAGACGGTGCGTCCGGCGTCGGTCAGCTTGACCTCGCGGTTGGCGGTATCGCTGGGCGCTGTGCCGCCGTGGCTGTAGTAATCGTAGAGCGAGACGCCGGTATAGTTGCGCTGAATGAGTCGCCCGGAGGGGGTGTAGTAGTGATAGGTGGTAAGCGCCAAGCCGGTGTTTTCACTCAGGTTATAGACGGTCTGCACCAGGCCCTTGCCGAAGGTTGTCTCGCCGACAATGAGGGCGCGGTCGTGATCCTGCAAGGCGCCGGAGACGATTTCTGCGGCTGAGGCCGTTCCTCTGTTCACAACCACTACGATGGGGAAACTTCTGCCTGCGTTCCCGTGTGTAGCCACATAATACTTGTCGGTGTTCTCGGAGTTGGGCCGCCCGCGCTGACTTACGATGGTCTGGCCCTTGCTGAGCAGATGGTCGCAGACCCCGACCGCCTGGTCAAGCAGCCCGCCGGGATTGTTGCGCAGGTCAAAGATCAGGCCTTTCAGGTTGCCGAAACTGTCAATCGATCGGGCCACGTCTTCAGCGGTGTCCTCCTGGAACTGCGTAAGGTGAATGTAACCGATACCGGGACGAATCTCGAAGGCCTGGTCAACCGATGGATGCGGAATGGAATCGCGCACCAGATTGAAGACCAGTGGATTGGGCTGCCCTTCACGCAGCATCGTCGCCTGCACGCTGGTTCCCCTGGGCCCCTTGAGCGCCTTGGCCACCAGATCGGAAGAGGTCAACTGGTTAGGATCCTTGCTTTCCACGTTGACGATCTTGCCGTCGACCGCGTAGATGATGTCACCGGGGTGGATGCCGGCGCGATAAGATGGTGTGCCCTCGTACGGTGTAACGACGTAGACTTTGCCATTCTGCTGCTGGATGAGCATACCGACGCCGTAATAACGGCCATGCTGCTCCTCGCGCATCTTGGCGTAGGCCTTGGGGTCATAGAAGTTGGAGTGCGGGTCCAGCACGCGCAACATTCCTGGAATGGCACCGTCGTAGATGGCTGTGTCGGCCTTGTCGCCGTCAATCGGCTCGGCGTAGTTCTGCTCGACCAGCGCATAGACATCCAAAAAGTCCTTGAGATTGTCGCGCACCTGGCCTTCGTCGGCCAAAGATTGCGCGCCGACCCCGCGCTGCAAAACGCTGCCCGCGACGGCGCAAACGGCAAAGAAGAGAACCACGGCGAAGAGGGCGCGGCGTGCGCGAGGAGTCATAAGCGGGAAAAACCTCCGGGCTGCTAAGCGGTTCCGACTTGTAACAGGCCGGGAACAGCAGTCTTAGGGCTAAAGTATAGCACTTATGCATTGGACGCTGAGCGCAACGCTTCTGGTAGCGCATAAGCGAAGTGTGGCAGCCAGTTGATTCAATGGAAACACAGGTAACCAAAGGCGGGCGATCGGTTCGCGGACTCAGGAAACTACGCCGCAGTCGCATTCGACAATCAAAAGCGCCGCCCAGCGGACGGCGCTTTTCAGAGGCAGCTCCAAGAGAACAGCGTGTCTATAACGCAGACTCAATCTCAAAGCCCCAGGCTTCCAGAAGAGCCTCAGGGATGTACTTGGAGTTTTTATTGCGGCGAGCCCACTCCCGCAGACGGGTGGACCGGATGTACTGATCCGGGTTGAGCTTGAACTCCTTGACGATCTGTTCAAAGGAGGTCACAGTGGGCACAACCGGGCCAATCGGCTCCGGTTTGCCCCAATTCGGATTTCCACGACGTTTTGCCATCGATTTGTTGTCCTTATGTGGAGAGGTTACGCGTGCACCTTGGACTGCTGCCGGGGTTTGGTGGCTGGTCCAGACATAAAACCACTCTCTTATTTTACATAGATTTTATTCAAAAATCAAGATCAAAATCGAACAAAATAAAGAACAATCGCATCCAAGAAGGTAGGAGAGCGCCGGCGCCGCACAATGAAATTGCGGTTGAGCGGTTGGCATTCCAGGGTTGCAGAGATAAGTTGAGTGTGGGCCTCTGCATCCTCCTCCACCCTTTATTTCAAAACTCCGTACCTCAAGTTGAAGCACATCCTACCGATATAGGGAGATGAGTACTCGCTGTGCCGGGGAATGTCATCCTGGCCGGTGGATGAGTGAATGCGATGGATGAGCTAACGAGGGAGTTCCTGATCGAGAGCCAAGAGGGGTTGGACCGCATGGAGCGCTGTCTGACTGACTTGGAGGAGCGGCCGCAGGATGCTGGATTGATTGGAGATATCTTTCGGTCTGTGCACACGATCAAAGGGACCACTGGTTTTTTGGGCTTCAAACGGTTAGAGAAGCTGGCCCATGCCGGCGAGAATCTGTTGGGATTGGTGCGCGAAGGCAAGCTGATTGCCAACCGTGAGGTCATCACCGGTCTGCTGCAACTGCTGGATGGGCTGCGCTCGATTCTCAAAACCATTGAAGCGGAAGACGCCGAGGGCGAAGGTGAGGATGTGGTGTTGATCGGCCGTCTGGAGGAGTTGCAACTTCCCGCGCAGGCCGAGGTCAAGCAACTGGCCCATGCCAAGGCCAGCGCCCATGGTTCATCGGCCGCCCCTCCCGCTATCAATCCGGCGGAGATCAAGCCCAAGCAACCCTCGGCCGCGGCACCCGCTCCGGAACCGGCCGAGGACACCCAGAAAACAACCGCCTCCCCGTCGGCGTCTACTGAGCCGGCCAGTGGTGCAGCGCCCTCCACGTCTTCCGAAGCAGAGAACGATCCGGCGCGTCAACGGACTCCCATTGCCGGCACGGCGGCTGAGAGCACGCTGCGCGTCGATGTCACGCTACTGAACCGGATGATGAACCTGGTAGGCGAGCTGGTACTCACCCGCAATCAGGTTTTGCAGGCCACCTCGGCCGATCCCAATATGACCCTGCTCAGCCGCCGCCTGGATATGGTGACGGCCGATTTGCGCGAGTCGGTGATGAAGGCTCGCATGCAGCCGGTTTCAAATATCTTTTCGAAGATGCCGCGCATTGTCCGTGATCTCTCGCAATCGCTGGGCCGGCGTGTGCGATTGCAAGTCGAGGGCCAGGATACGGAGCTGGACAAGAGCCTTCTGGAGGCGATTAAAGATCCGCTCACTCATGCGGTACGGAATTCACTGGACCACGGCATTGAATTGCCGGATGCGCGCCTGGCCGCCGGCAAGAACCCTGAGGGAATCCTCAAGTTGCGGGCTGCTCAGGAGGGCAGCCACGTCATCATCGAAGTTTCGGACGACGGGGCCGGCATCAATGTGGATCGTGTACGCCAGAAGGCCATTGAACGCGGCCTGATTACCGCGGATCGCGCCTCCCATCTGGCGGAGCGCGAACTGCTGCAATTGATCTTCCTTCCCGGCTTTTCAACCGCCGCCGCAGTCACCAATGTCAGCGGACGCGGTGTGGGGATGGATGTCGTTCGCACCAATGTGGAGAAGATCGGCGGCAAGGTCGAGATTGACTCGCGTACCGGCAAGGGCACAACCCTGCGGATGCGCATTCCTCTCACGCTGGCCATTATTCCCGCCTTGATCGTCCGCAGCGTCAATCAGAGCTTTGCGCTGCCCCAGGGCGCGCTCTCCGAGCTGGTGCACATTCCTCCGGAACAAGCGGCTTCGGCGATCGAATGGATTGAAAACGCGCCGTTGTACCGGCTGCGCGGCAAGCTTTTACCGCTGGTCTTTCTGGACCGGCTTTTGATGCCGGGCGTTGAGCATAAAGTTGCCACTGAGCGCGACAATTTCATAGCCGTTCTGGACCCCGACGGCCGCCGTTTTGGCTTGGTTGTGGACGGACTGGCAGATCCAGAGGAGATCGTCGTCAAGCCACTCTCCGCGGTTCTCAAAGGCATTGGTCTCTTCTCCGGCGCCACGGTGCTGGGCAACGCCGATTTGGCACTGATTCTTGATCCCGGTTCAATCGCCATGAAAGCTGGAATCGCGATGCGTGAGGAAGGGCTGGTGCAGGCGGTTGAAAGCGAAGTCGAGGCGGATTCAGCAAAGGGCCTTGAGTACCTGCTGGTGGAAGCGGCTGGCCGACAGGCGGCCGTGCCGTTGACCGAGGTATTACGCATCGAGCAACTTCCGGTCTCGCGCATCGAGTACATCGGCTATCGGCCGGTGCTGAACTTCGAAGGGCAGTTGCTGCCGGTCGAGGATTCAGGAGGCGTTCTGGCTGCTGTGCAGGACAATCCCAAGGCACAGATTATTGTGGTGGTCTGCCGCGAAGGCAATCGTCACGTGGGCATTGCCGTTTCGCATGTGCTGGACGTGGCTGCCGGCGGCGACCTCTTCGAGGCCGGCACGGCGCAGCGCACCAGCGGAGTTACGCTGCTCAAGAATCGTGTGACCGGGGTGGTAGATCTGGGCGGTGTGGCTCCGCTGCCTGCCGGAGAACAGGCCTCCGCTGAATGGAGCCAGAGTGTGGAGGCAATGGCATGAGTACAGTTGCAGCAGCGCTTGCACCAACAGCTTCGATCAATCGCAAGGAGAAGGCCGTGGCGGCTTCTTTGGTGGAGATGTGCACGGTGCGGTTGGGAAGCACACTCTTCGGAGTACCCATTACCCATATTCTGGAGATTGTCGGCGCGGCGCGTCCGCAGCCGGTTCCTTTGGCGCCGGTTTTTGTCGGCGGATTGGTGCACTATCGCGGCGATGTCCTGACCACCGTGAGTCTGCGCCAGTTGTTGAATATGCCGCCCAAAGAGGGACGGCAAGACCTTCTGGTTCTAGAGAGCGCAGGCGGAATCTTTGGATTGCTGGTGGACTCGGTCGGCGAGGTGCTCACCGTCTCCTCCTCCGACCATGAACCTAACCCTTCGATTCTGGATGAGCGCCGGAGAGTTCTCTTTGCCGGCGCCTACAAACTCAAGGACACTCTGCTGGTGATGCTAGATCCAGAGCAACTGGAGCCGATGCGATTAAGCGCGGCTCGGGCAGCTTAGGGCAATTGGTCGCAAGTCCGTAACTGAATGGAGGTAGCCATGCGAGCTTTGATTGTCGATGATTCCCGATTCGTGAGGGGGTATCTGCGCGGCCTGCTTGAGGAAAAGGGAATTGAGTGCGCGGAGGCGGGTGACGGCCAGGCCGGCATGGATCAACTCAAGTCAGGCGTGACCTTTGACCTTGCGCTGATCGACTGGAATATGCCTGTTATGAATGGTCTGGAGATGCTCAAGCAGATGCGCGCCGAGGGATTCAGTGAAGTAAAAGCGATGATGGTGACCACCGAAGCGGAAAACGACTTCATCCTCCGCGCCCTGGATGCCGGCGCCGACGAATATTTGATGAAACCTTTCGACGATGAAGCACTGACGGAAAAGCTTGCCATGCTTGGTCTGGTGGAGGCCTGAACGATGGCTTCCGGACAGCGAACCCGGATTTTAATTGTGGATGACTCGGCGGTAATGCGGAGCCTTCTACGCTCGGTGGTCTGCGCCGATCCCAGCCTGGAAGTGGCAGGCACGGCGGGAGATGGTGAAAGCGCGTTGAGCGCCATCCAAAGCGTGCGCCCGGACCTGGTGCTGCTGGATGTGGAGATGCCGGTGATGGATGGCTTGGTGACACTCCGAAAGTTGCGCGCCAAGGGGCACAAGATGCCGGTCATCATGTGCAGTTCGCTCACCCAGCGTGGCGCCAAAGTGACCATCGAAGCTTTGGCCTGCGGCGCCTCCGATTATGTGGGCAAACCGACCGGACAAGTCGACCGCCAAGCCGCGACCAAAGCACTCTCGCTGGAGCTTATTCCCAAGATTCAGGCGCTTACCTCCCAGCAACAGCCAGTTCAGGCCGCCACTCCTCGTTTGCCGCTCTTTGCCTCACTGACTCCGCCTCCCAAAGCTCAACCGATTTCTTCAATCCCGGTGGCTCTAGCCATCGGCGTCTCTACTGGAGGACCGGCGGCGTTGGACATTTTGCTTCCAGCCCTGCCCGGCAACTTTCCGCTGCCCGTGCTGATTGTGCAACACATGCCTGAGCTGTTCACCAAGCTTTTTGCCGAGCGCCTGAACAGCCGCTGTCCACTGCAGGTGCAGGAAGCTGCCGAAGGAATGCCTGTCTGCGCCGGCACGGTGTATATCGCCAAGGGAAACTGGCATATGGAAGTGCTGGCCTCCGCGCGGATCGGATTACCTAACACGTTGCACCTGACCCAGGGAGCACCGGAGAACCACTGCCGGCCTGCCGTCGATGTGCTCTTCCGCTCAGTGGCCGCCGTCTATGGCGCAGGCGCTTTGGCAGTGGTACTGACCGGGATGGGCTCGGACGGAATGCTCGGCTGCCGCGTCATCCGCGACCGCGGTGGAAGCATCATGGCCCAGGATCAGGCCTCCAGCACGGTTTGGGGAATGCCCGGCGCCGTAACCAATGCGGGATTGGCGCAGAAGGTTCTACCCCTCACCGCGATTGCCCCTGAAATCCTTCGGCTTGCCAGCCGGACGCACTTGGAAGCCCGCGAGCTTCGGGAAATGGTGGTCTAGTCATGCAAACTGCATCCGGCGTTGACTACGGCTATCTTCGGCAGCTCGTCTTCGGGCTCTCGCAAAACGTGCTTGATCCCTCGCGCGATTATCTCTTCGACACCCGGCTCACAAAGGTTCTGCGCAGTCAGGGCATGACCCAATTGGAAGAACTGGTCCACCATCTCAAAGGCAAAAAAAATCCTACTCTCGAACGTTCCATTGCCGAAGCTATGACCATCAACGAAACCAGCTTCTTTCGCGATGGCCGGCCCTTTGAACTGCTGCGCACGGAATTATTGCCCAAGCTGATCGAATCCCGCCGCTACCTGCGCACCCTGCGCATTTGGAGCGCCGCCTGCTCCACAGGCCAGGAAGCCTACAGCATGGCCATGCTCCTGACGGAACACTTTCCCATGCTTGCTGGGTGGAATATACGCATCGAAGGCACAGATATCTGCAGCGAGGTTGTCGAGAAGGCTCATTCCGGCTGCTACCACCGCATTGAGATCAACCGCGGATTGCCCGCTCGCTTTGTGGTGCGCTACTTTGACCACGCCGGTGAAGATTGGACGGTCAAGCCCGATATACGCAAGATGTGCAACTTCCGCACGGCCAACCTTTGCGCAACGCCCCTGCCCTTCAATCGCAGCGATGACCGCTTCGATATCATCTTTTTGCGCAACGTGATGCTTTACTTCAGCCAGGAGAACCGCAAGATTCTGCTGGCCGGCATTCACAAGGTGCTCGCCCCTGATGGCATTCTCTTCCTCGGTTCCAGCGAGCAGCCCGCCGATCCGTCAATCTGGACTCCAGTACTGGCTGGCGGCACCTGCCACTTCCGCCCGCGCCAGCCGAGTTAGGAAGCACTCATCGACGTTACCCAACCTTTGCCGCTGGTTCGCTCATGCGTCCAAGGTTGGGGATCAAACCGTCACTTCCCTGCCCCCTCGGGCCACGGATCCTTAAGCAGTGAACAAAGCCCTAGATCATTCTCGTAACGCTCTACTTCAACCTCTGCCATGCGAATAGCGCTGGCCATTCCTTTGAAGGCCGGAACCGCGTCCGAACCCATGATCTGCGGCGAGACAAAGAGATGCACGCGGTCCACCAACCCCTCGGCAAGCAGAGCCGTGTTCAGCCGCGTGCCGGTTTCGGTAAGCAGAGTCAGGATTCCCTCCGCTCCCAACTTCTCCAGTACTTTATCCAGCGGAACGCGGCCTGCCACATCTTTCAGCACTTCAACACGGACACCCCGCTCACGCAATGCAGTGGCGAGCGTCTGGTTAGTTGAAACCGTAAAAACTACCACATCTTCCTTTGCCGAAGCCACCAATTTTGCATCCAGCGGCATGCGCAGCGCGGAGTCTAACACCACGCGCAGCAGGGGCCGGCGGCGGCGCAATCCGCTGCGGTCGGTCAGCAGCGGGTCGTCGGCCAGCACAGTGTCCACGCCAGTCAGCGCAGCGTCGGCCTGGTGGCGCAACGGCTGCACGGCGGCTCGGGCGGCATCACTCGTAATCCAATAGGGCGCATGCAGCGTGTGCGCTCCCGGCGGCGGAGCGATGCGCCCATCCAGCGTCATGGCCACCTTCATCAGCACCAATGGGCGCTGATGCTGAATCCAGCGTGCAAAGCCCTCATTCAGGCGCCGCGCCTCCGTCTCGCACGCACCCACGGCAACTTCCAGACCCGCCGCGCGCAGTGCCTCCATTCCTTGCCCTGCAACAGCAGGATTCGGATCAATCGTTGCCGCAACCACGCGCTTGAGCCCGGCAGCGATGAGCGCCTGCGTGCAGGGCCCGGTGCGCCCGGTATGGTTGCAGGGCTCCAGCGACACATACGCCGTGCCGCCGCGCAGCCGCTCTCCGGTGTGCTGCTCAGCAACCTTCAAAGCAACGACCTCGGCGTGGTCCAGCAGACCGTACTCATGCCAGCCCTCGCCCGCTACCTGCCCTGCGCAATCCAGAATCACGCAGCCCACGGCGGGGTTGGGAGAAGTAACGCCGATTCCGCGCCGCGCCAGTTCCAGCGCCCGTTGCATCCAATACCGGTCTTGATCGATTTGATTCATATCTTGAACAATTGGGAACTCTTCAGTCTACAGGAAACGCACGATACATCCGCGCACTAATCATCCGGCACTGAAAGGATTACAACCAAAAACTTGGTCATCCAGAGCAAAGCGCAGCAGAGTCGAGGAAAGTGTGGTTGCTTTGCAGTGACAATGTCGCATTGCAATTGCGCCGGTTCAATAGCAAAGTGAAGACAGGGCAATTGCAGTTGGAATTGAAAGGGCATCATTTCCTGCGGATGAAAAGAGTTTCTAATTGCCCTCCGGGAATGGCGGCTTGAACGAAGCTTGTGATTCAGGCTCGGGGGGTCCAACTGGAACCGGAATTGCGGCAGGCTTCTCGCTTGCGGGCGGCGCCGTGCGGTTAAAGAGCACGGCAAACCAGCCCAGCAACAGAATCCAAACGCCCATCACAAGGAGATTGACCGCACCAAGGCACAGCTCCGTCACCCAAGTTTGCGTTGTGAATACACTGTTGGAAATGAAAACAACCAGTACTACAACGATGGCAGTCAGCAATATACCAAGCCACCAGCGCCACGCGAGCATCATTTTCAGAACACGTCTCCAGGGCAAAATCAAGCCCCAAACCGCGGAAGCAAAGACGAAGGGAAGAAGAATGACAGGAGTTACCACCAAACCAACCAGCCAAGGCACAATGGGCATTTGCCAAAAGCTCAGCGAGAAGGCAATGACCGGTATCAATATTATCCACAGAAGCATTGAAAGGATGCCTTGAATCCTAAGCACTCGCCTTCCGCAGTTCATCAGTAACGAACGCATCATCTCTGCCTGCAAGATGATCCATAAGGAAAAAATCACTATCAATAAAATCACTCTAACCCAGTCTTTCCAACTGGACTCGTCGGGAATACTTCTTCCAATGAGAACCACAAGGCCAAACAAAATTACCCAAACGAATTGCGCCCCAACCCATCGGCGGCTTATGCGCAGCCGATCGAAGAGCTCCGTCAAAGCATCGTTTTCCGGCAGCGTCTTTTGGCAGCCGAAGAGTACGCCCGCCCACGCCAGCAGCAGAAGCCAGCCGCCGACACCGAGCAGATATGCGCCTGTCAGTCTAAGTGCTTCATGCATGACTTGCGTCTGCGGTGATCCGCTCAGCGTCTTGGTAAAGAAGTGGCTCGGCAATAACACACTCAACAGCGCAATGATGGTCACGCCCAGCCACCAGCGCCAGTTCCACGGCAGTTGCAGCACGCGGCGCAAGGGCACTCGCCAGCCGGATTGCGCCGAAGCAATTGCGAATGGAATCACTTTGGCAGGCACGATGATCCAGCGAAAGACCCACTCCACGTAACTCATCCAGAGAGAAATGTGCTCAAAGGTGAGGAACTTTGCGCGCCAGTGAGCTGAAGTTTGCGAGTTCAAATACCCGGCCCATTGCGGAATCTGATCGTCACACCAATCCAGAACCGCCCAGAAGACCCATGCCACAAGGAACCAAAAAATCAACGCGAGCGCGCCCCAAACCAGCTTGACGCGATAGCCATTGTCGTTGGCCAGGCTGCGCATGGTTCCCGCCTGCAACTCCAGCGCGGAGATGACCACAAGCAGCGGCAAAAGCAGCGAAAGCAATACCTGCCAGACGTGCTTCTCCGGCAATCGCGTCCAAACGATTCCGATCAAAATCAGCAATATCGTCAACACAAATTGCGCGGCAACCCAGCGGCGGCTTTGGCGCAGACGGCGGA
>CAZXVX010000002.1:0-56794 GCA_964644105.1 uncultured Occallatibacter sp.
TCAAGGAGAAGTACATCTTCCAGAAGATGGGCGTTCCCTTCCGGCAGATGCACTCATGGGATTATTCGGGGCCCTATCACGGCTACGATGGATTCGCCGTCTTCGCGCGCGATATGGACATGGCCATCAACGCGCCAGTTTGGAAAATGACTAAATCCCCCTTCTAAATCAAGCGGAAACCTGAGAGGAGAAAACCATTATGAGTCAAAATGCAGAGAAGGTGATCGACCACTTTGAGTTGTTCCGCGGTCCAGAGTACTCCGAGATGCTCGCCAACAAAAAGTGTATGTTCGAGGATCCAGTTCCGGCCGAAGAACTGGCGCGCGTAAGCGAATGGACAAAAGGCAATGAATATCGCGAGAAGAATTTTGCGCGTGAATCGCTGACCATTAATCCAGCAAAGGCCTGCCAGCCGCTGGGCGCAGTCTTCGCTGCACTTGGATTCGAAGGAACACTGCCCTTCGTTCATGGCTCACAAGGCTGCGTTGCGTACTATCGCAGTCATTTTTCGCGCCACTTCAAGGAACCTACCGCGGCTGTCTCATCGTCGATGACGGAAGACGCGGCTGTTCTCGGCGGTCTATCCAATATGATCGACGGTCTGGCCAATGCGTATAGCCTCTACAAGCCGAAGATGATCGCCGTATCGACAACCTGCATGGCCGAGGTGATCGGCGACGATCTGAATGGCTTCATCAAGAATGCGAAGGAAAAGGGATCGGTTCCAATGGAATTCGATGTGCCCTTCGCGCACACCCCGGCCTTTGTCGGCAGCCATGTCACCGGTTATGACAATGCGCTCAAGGGAATCATCGAGCATTTTTGGAATGGTAAAGCCGGCACCGCGCCGAAGGTCGAACGCCAGGCCAACGGCAAGCTGAATTTCATCGGCGGTTTTGATGGATACACCGTAGGCAATATGCGCGAGATCAAGCGCCTCTTTGATCTGATGGGCGTCGAATACACGATCCTCGGCGACAACAGCGATGTATGGGATACGCCGAGCGATGGCGAGTTCCGCATGTACGATGGCGGCACCACGCTGGTCGACGCGGCTAATGCCGTCCATGCCAGTGCGACGATCTCGATGCAGGAGTTCTGCACCGAGAAGACGCTGGAGTTGATCGAAGCGTCCGGGCAAGAAACGGTTGCCTTCAATCATCCCATTGGCGTGGAAGCAACCGATCGATTCTTGCTGGAGGTTGCAAGGCTCACCGGCAAAACGATTCCTGATGTAATCCGGAAAGAGCGCGGTCGGCTTGTCGATGCCATCGCCGATTCAAGCGCGCACATTCACGGCAAAAAGTTCGCGCTGTATGGAGATCCAGATCTGACGCTCGGCCTGACCGGATTCCTGCTTGAACTGGGAGCGGAACCGGTGCATATTCTCTCTACCAACGGCGGACAGGCGTGGAAAGAAAAAGTTGAGGCCTTGCTGGCGGCCTCGCCATTCGGGAAAAACTGCCACGTCTATTCAGGAAAAGATCTCTGGCATATGCGTTCGCTGCTGTTTACCGAGCCGGTCGATTATCTGATTGGCAATACCTACGGAAAGTTTCTCGAGCGCGACACCAAGACACCTTTGATTCGCCTTGGATTTCCGATCTTTGATCGTCATCATCATCATCGCTCTCCTGTTTGGGGTTATCAAGGCGGTCTCAATGTCTTGGTCAAGATTCTCGACAGAATCTTTGATCACATGGATCAGACAACGAACGAAGTGAGCAAGACTGACTACAGCTTCGATATTATTCGCTAGCGGTGGTCCTCCTTTTTCCTGAGACGCCGCGTGGCAATTCAAACCAGAATTCCACGCGGCGCGTTTTTTCAAAGTCAAAAGAAACGTTTCTAACGCGCACGGTAACGCGAAAGGAATTGGCGATGAATACTCTTGGCTCAAAAATTCGCCAGGTGTTGAACGAGCCGGGTTGCGCCGCCAACCAGGCCAAGCCAAATCGTGACCGAAAAGCTGGCTGTAACAAATTACTTGCTCCCGGTGCTGCCGCGGGTGGATGCGCCTTCGACGGTGCCAAGATCGCTCTTCAGCCGATCACGGATGTCGTGCATTTGATTCATGGGCCGATCAACTGTGAAGGACATTCCTGGGATGGGCGAGGCGCAAAGTCGTCGGGCTCAACTCTCTACCGCACCAGTTTCACAACCGCGATGACCGAGCAGGACATCATCTTCGGCGGCGAAAAGCACCTTTATAACGCCATCAAGGAAGCTGTAAAAAAATACAATCCGCCTGCGGTCTTCGTCTATCAGACCTGTGTGCCGGCAATGATCGGCGATGATCTAGAGGCCGTTTGCAAGGCCGCCGCAAAGAAGCTTGAAGTTCCCATCATTCCCGTCAATGTTCCCGGATTTGTGGGTAAGAAAAATCTTGGCAACAAGCTTGCCGGCGAAGCTCTGCTCGACTACGTGATCGGAACGGAAGAGCCTGCGGAGACAACTCCCTACGACATTAATATCATCGGCGAATACAATCTTTCCGGCGAACTCTGGCAAGTCAAGCCCCTGCTCGATGAGCTGGGCATTCGCATCCTGGCCTGCATCTCCGGCGACGCTAAGTACCACGAGATTGCTCGCTCTCACCGTGCCCGCGCGGCGATGATGGTCTGCTCGAAGGCCATGATCAACGTGGCGCGAAAGATGGAAGAACGTTACGGAATCCCTTTCTTTGAAGGATCGTTTTACGGCATAGGCGACATGAGCGATGCTCTGCTGAGAATTGCTCACTTGTTGGTCGAGCGCGGAGCACCGGCAGAGTTGCTTGGCCGAACTGAAGCGGTCATTGAAAGAGAAGAAGCGCGCGCATGGCAGAGAATCGCTCCTTTCAAATCGAGGCTATCCGGCAAGCGGGCGCTGCTCTTCACCGGCGGAGTAAAGTCTTGGTCTGTCGTTGCGGCCTTGCAGGAAGCGGGTCTCACCGTGATCGGAACCAGCGTGAAAAAGTCCACTCCCAATGACAAGGAGCGCATCAAGGAGATCATGAAAAATGATGCGCATATGTTCGACGATCTGAAGCCGCGCGAGATGTACACCATGCTGAAAGATGCGCAAGCCGACATCATGCTCAGCGGTGGCCGCACTCAGTTTGTCGCTTTGAAGGCAAAGATGCCGTGGCTCGACATCAACCAGGAACGGCATCAAGCCTACGCCGGTTATGAAGGCATGGTGGCGCTCGTCAGCGAGATCGATAAATCTTTGTCGAACCCCATCTGGGATCAGATCCGCAAACCGGCACCTTGGGAATTCGCATTCATTCAAGATGAGATGGCGATCCATGTTGCATAGGACAAATATATGGCCAAAGTGACGATCAGTAAAAAATTCTGCACGGTGAATCCGCTCAAGATGAGTCCGTCGATCGGCGCGGCGCTGGCCTTTCTGGGCGTTGATAAATCGATGCCTCTGCTGCATGGCTCGCAGGGATGCACATCCTTTGGACTTGTACTCTTCGTACGCCACTTCCGCGAAGCGATCCCGATGCAGACCACGGCGATGAGCGAGGTCGCGACGGTTCTGGGCGGGCTTGAAAACGTGGAGCAGGCTTTGGTGAATATCGCGGCCCGCACCAAACCAGCATTGATTGGAATCTGCACGACAGGCATCTCGGAGATCAAAGGCGATGATCTCGACGGATTTCTAAAACTGATCCGCACGAACCATCCAGAGCTGGACCAAATCGCACTCGTCAGTGTTTCCACGCCCGACTTTACCGGCGGTTTTCAAGATGGATGGGCGTCAGCGGCTACGCGCATGGTTGAGGAACTGATCGATATTCCCCTATACGAGAGCAGGCATTCGCGTCGTGTGAACGTTTTGCCGGGCTGCCACATCACGCCTGGCGACTTGGATGAATTGCGCGACATCTTTGAGGCATTCAGCCTTGAACCTAATTTTCTTCCGGATCTCTCCGGTTCGCTCGATGGACATATTCCCGCGGAGTTCACGCCGACCACGCTGGGCGGAATTTCAGTCGAACAGATTCGCAAGATGGGTTCCGCTTGCTGGACGGTCGCCATCGGCGAACAAATGCGCGGCGCGGCAATCACACTGGAACATCGTACCGGTGTGCCCTACAAACTCTTCGATCGACTCACGGGCCTGGCGGTCAACGATGAGTTGATGGGCTTTTTGTCGGAGATCAGCGGCATTCCCGTTCCCAGAAAGTATCGACGCCAACGCAGTCAGTTGATTGACGCCATGATGGATGGCCACTTCTACTTCGGCGGTAAGCGAGTGGCGATTGCCGCCGAACCGGACCTGCTGTCCACTTTCTCGCACTGGCTTCATGAGATGGGCTGCGAGATTCAGGCCGCAGTGACCACAGAAGAATCTCCAGCACTGGAAGGCATCCCTGTTGAAGAAGTTTTAGTGGGCGATTTGGAAGATCTTGAAATGCGCTCTGCTGAAGCCGATCTGATCGTAACGCATTCGCACGGCAGGCAGGCTGCGGATCGCCTTGGCATTCCTCTGTTTCGTGTCGGAATTCCGATCTTCGATCGTCTTGGCGCGGGACAGCAGGTGTGCATTGGCTATCGAGGAACACGCAACTTGATCTTTGAAGTTGGAAATATATTTTTAGCGGGCGCGCATGAGCCAACGGCGGCGAGTTGGATGCCCAAGCGTCCGCAGTCCGATGATCTGGTAACGATTCAGTAATCGCAATACTCTAGTACATCAAAGGAGGAGTATGAAAGTTGCCTTTACAACCGAAGACGGAGTGCACGTCAATGCCCACTTTGGTTGGGCAAAAAAAATTGCAATTTATGAAATTGATGCGGAGAACTGCCGCTTCGACCACTGCGTTGAATTTAGCGGCAGTTTGGAAGAAGACGGCAATGAGGATAAGCTTGGCCCGAAGCTGGAAGCAATCAAGGACTGCGCGATTCTTTATGTTGCGGCAATCGGCGGCTCGGCAGCTGCCCGCGTTGTGGCAAAGAATGTCCATCCAATCAAAGTTGCTGAAACTCAGGCGATAGCCGACTCATTGCAACAATTGCAGAAGGTGTTGAGCGGCAATCCTCCTCCCTGGCTGCGCAAGGCGCTTAACAAAAACAGGGATCGCGAGATTGATTTTGAGGACGAGGTAATCTATGGCTGACAGCAGAGTGGAAACTATCGCGCCGGTCGAACGTGGATTTCTCAACGAGCTGATCAAGCAGTGGCGTGCTCAGGATTTGCATGGCTCATGGGATGCGAAAAGCGATGAAGATCTACTGGAGCCATACATCATGACCAGGAAAAAGCGCCTTCAAATCCCCATCATGAGCGATCCCGATCCAGAAACATTGTGGCGCATGGAACTTTACTACAATGCCGTCGGCTTGACGATTGAACGCATGACCGGCGTGATGGTCTCGCCGTTGATGAAGTTGCATCATGAAGGCTTTGGTCGGCTTGTGCTGACTGCCGGCAGGCTGATCGTATTCAACAAACACTTGCGCGATGTGCATCGCTTTGGCTTTGACAGTTTGGAAAAGTTGGAAGCCGAAGGTGAAAGAATCGTTGCCGACGGAATCGAATGGATTGAAAAATATCCCGACGTCGCGCGGTATTGACAAGATACTTCAGTTGGAACTCGCCCTTTGATGGGCCTTGGGAGCATCCATGGAAGTGACGCAGATGAAAGTTCAAGCGGTTACGCGCGATGGCAGGTCTTGGTCGCCATCCTACCTGTTGGAGATCAATCCGGAGACTTGCATCGGCTGCGGGCGCTGCTTCAAAGTCTGCGGCCGCGATGTGATGACGCTTCAAGGCTTGACGGAAGACGGCGAACTCGTCTGCCTGGACGACGATGACGAAATCCTGCGCAAGGTGATGACGGTAACCGACCCGGGGGCCTGTATCGGATGTGGCGCTTGCGCGCGCGTCTGCGGAAAAAATGCTCAAACGCATGGCCCATCCTGAGGCAAAGACAATGACGCCAGAGGCAATGTACAACTATCTTCGGCAGGCAAACACGAATGCTTCGTGTGAGCCATTCGACGGGCATGTGCTGGCGTGCATTTTTGCAGCGGTTGTTGGCGAGTGCAATGCAGGTGGCTCATTCACGGATGCACTTGGCATTTTCGGTGCCTCGCTTCGCCGCAATATCGATTGTTATTTTCCGGGCACATTGGAGCGTCTGGAAGAGTTTGACCTCGATGCTGAGCCTGTAATTACTGAAGACGAGCGCTGCGTTCGAGAGCTTCTGTGGCGCTTCAGGACCGCGCCGCTTCCCTTGAATTCACTGCTATCCGTTTTGGTTGCGCGACGAACCACGCGCGCCAATCATCTTTGGCAGGATCTGGGACTCGCAAACAGAGATGAGTTGTCGCGGCTGATGGATCGGCATTTTTCCGCTCTTGCGCTGCGAAACAACCAGGATATGAAGTGGAAGAAATTCTTCTATCGGATGATCTGCCGTGAAGATGGATTTACCATGTGCACGGCTCCCAGTTGCTCGGAGTGCAGCGATTTTTCTCTCTGCTTTGGCGACGAATCCGGAGAGAGCCTCTTCGCGCGCAGCCGGCTTTCCAGTGCTGCGCTGAAATTGACTGCCATCGACACTTCCTTCACACTCTGAAGCGCAATCGACATGTCGCAAATCCGACAATGCACGTTGCTTCTCGAAGTGCGATGGCGTAAGTATATCTATTTTCAATAGGCCTCGATTGGCCCACAACGTGCTTCCTATCAAGCGTAGTGTGAGGAGGCAATACCTATGATTCAACTGACTGAAGCCGCCGCCTGCGCTTTGCATTCCGCAATTGCCACCATGCCCACGTCGGTTGCGGGACTGCGCCTCGTTGTGCAGTCGAGAGGCTGCGCCGGATTTCAATATGAGATGGGACTCGCGGATCAGGTGAAGCCCGAGGATATCTACTGCGAAAGCCGCGGAGTCAAGATTTTTGTGACCCCATCCTCAATCGAGTTGATATCGGGCACAACAATTGATTTTATCGACAGTCAGGAAGGTACTGGATTTTTATTCGATAACCCCCACGCAAAGGCCGGCTGCGGAAGGTCGTGTTGCTGAAACAGTTTCAGGAGGATTGCCATGACTACGACGCTGATACATCCCTCGTGGGTATATATGGACAACAATGCGACAACGCGCACTGACGCTCGCGTCGTCGAAGCCATGTTGCCCTTCATGCGCGAAGAGTTTGCGAATCCATCCTCCATGCACGCGATGGGCGCTTCCTGCGCGGAAGCAGTTCGGATTGCGCGGAGCCACGTATCGGCATTGATTGGTGCAAACCGCGACAGCGAGATCGTCTTCAATTCCGGCGGAAGCGAATCAAACAACACTGCAATTCTTTCCGCGCTTCAAACCCAGACAGGGCGAAGTGAAATAATCACCTCGACTGTCGAGCATCCATCCATTCTTGCATTGTGCGCGCATTTGGAGAAAACGGGAAAAGCACGTGTTCATCGGATTCCAGTCGATCATCGCGGCGCTCTCAATCTCGACGCTTACCGTCGCGCCCTTAACCCAAACACAGCTTTGGTCTCGATGCAGTGGGCCAACAATGAAACCGGTGTGATCTTTCCTGTCGATTTGCTTGCGTCGATGGCCCACTCCGCCGGAGCTTTTTTTCACTGCGATGCCGTACAGGCAGCGGGGCGAATCGCAATCGATGTGGCGGCTTCGAAGATTGATATGCTTTCATTCTCGGCGCACAAAATGCATGGACCCAAAGGCATCGGCGCTCTCTATGTGCGCCACGGCGTAAAGCTGATGCCGCTGATTCACGGCGGCCGCCAGGAACGCGGAAGGCGCGCGGGAACGGAGAATGCGCCGGCAATCATCGGCATTGGAGTTGCCGCCCGAATCGCTTCGCAGACCATGTCCTGGGATATGCCGCGAGTATCCGCATTGCGCGACTACCTGGAACGGGAGATTCTGCGCCTGATTCCATCGGCCATGCAAATCGGAGATCGCGATTATCGCCTGCCCAACACATTGAACGTCGCATTTGAAAATCTTGAAGCGGACTCGATTCTTATAATGCTCGATCGAGAATCCATCGCTGCCTCTTCCGGTTCCGCTTGTGCCTCAGGGTCAATGAATCCATCTCATGTGTTGAGCGCGATGAAAGTTCCGTTCAGTCACTTGCGCGGTTCGATTCGTTTTTCGCTCTCGCGCGAAACTACGGATGCCGATGTAGATCGCGTCCTCGCTGTGATGCCTGGAATCGTAAATAGCCTGCAAATATCGTCCGAGTCAATGGAGGCTGCCTATGCTTGAACTCCGCCGCATTGTCATCAACGATTCAACGCTCAGAGATGGAGAGCAGGCACCCGGCGTCTCTTTTACTCTTCAGGAGAAGATCGCGATTGCGCTGGCTTTGGAAGAAGCAGGCGTCGATGAAATCGAAGCAGGTACGCCCGCAATGGGTGATAGAGAGATCTCCGAGATTCGTGCGATTGGAGAATCGCTTCATCGCGCTGAATCGATAGCCTGGTGCCGCATGACGCGGGCGGATGTAGATCGGGCGAAGCGCACAGGATTACAGCGAGTAAATCTTTCCATCCCACTCTCCGACATTCAAATGCAAGCAAAGCTCAATGTCGATCGCGCCGGAGTGCTGCGTCGAATTCATGATGTCATCTCTTACGCAGTCGATTGCGGATTGCGTGTCGCTATGGGCGGCGAGGATTCTAGTCGCGCTGATGTTGAATTCCTGCTTGTTGCAGCGGAGGCAGCCGTCAACGCCGGTGCTCACCGCTTTCGTTATGCGGATACGCTGGGTCACCTGGAGCCATTTGCGGCTTTCGAAATTATTTCTCGACTCAGTCATGCAATAGGTCTTGAACTCGAGTTTCATGGGCACGACGACCTCGGACTCGCGACAGCGAATACCCTTGCGGCAATTCGCGGCGGAGCAACCCACGCCAGCGTATGCGTGCTGGGCCTGGGAGAGCGCGCCGGCAATGCTGCATTGGAGCAGGTCGCTGCGGGCTTGAATCGCTTTCATCCGGCAGGCAGCAACGTAAATCTGACCAAGCTGCCACAGCTCGCAGAACTCGTGTCCCGTGCGGCTCAACGTCCCATTCCCGTAGGCAAAGCCATCGTCGGAGCCAACGCATTTACTCATGAGTCAGGTATTCATGTGGGTGGCCTGCTAAAGAATCCATCAACGTATGAGGCTCTGTCTCCGCAAATTTTTGGACGCACACGCGAAATCGTACTGGGCAAGCACAGCGGGCTCGCATCCGTAACCGAGGCGCTTCGTTCACACGGCTTGATTGCGGACAGAAGATCGGCGCAATCTGTGCTTGAGCAGGTGCGGCAGCGCTCGATGCAGGCAAAGCGGGTTGTTAACACTGAGGAACTGATGGAATTTCATCGATGTGCAAGCAACGCAAATGATCCAATCGATCCTTCAATGGAGATGAGATATGAATGTGCTTGAGCAGATGTCAAAGCTTTCTTCCGCCGAGGATTTCTTTCGCTATCTCGATGTGACTTACGACCCGGCTATTCTGAATGTTGCACGCCTTCACATTCTCAGGCGAATGGGAGAATATCTTCGCAACGCTTCCAATGAAACAGATGAGACCAAAGCGCGCGCATTCTATCGGGCGCACCTCGAAAGAGCCTATCTTGATTTTGTAAACTCATCGCCCATCAAGGAACGTGTCTTCAAAGTTCACAAAGATGCAGTCCGCCCGAACAACCCAACGTTTGTGCGCCTTTCAATGCCCGTTAATGCACGGAGAACTGCGTCTTGAAGACAGTTGGATGCCGCAGGATAACCACGAAAAATTTCCGTTTTGTTTCATCATGTAATCCTTATTCGCTTCGTTTTAGCCTTTAATCTAATCCATTCTCATCACAGAGTTGTTTTGCTCATTCGAGCGCGGAAGGACCGGTAAAAAGGCAATCGAGATGGAATTCAACGGTAATCGTCGTATGCATTTCAATTAAGGAGAAAGCTCATGACAGAACAAAAAGCACCTCAAATGCAGGCCACATTGGGCCTGACCGGCCTGACCAGCAACGCAATGGCACTCATTGCCCCCGGCGCATTTCTTTGGCTTACATTCTACGTTCAAGCGACGACAGGAACCACTTCGCCTGCCATGTGGATCGGCATCTTCGGCGCGCTGCTGCTCTGTCTGGCTACCGCGGTCGCTTATGCCGAGATCTCCAAACTTTATCCGGGCACAGGCTCCAGTTACTACTATGCGGAGCAGGCGCTGCTCTCAAAGGACAAATTTTTCAAGTATGCGCGCATTGTGAAGTTCATTGTCGGTTGGGGTTCGCATCTTTACTACTGGGTCTATCCTGGAGTGATGGTGGCCATGACCGGTATCTTCGTCGGTTACGTAGTCGGCTTTCTTTATCCAAACTTCTTGAGTGGTTCCAATCCTGGACCGCTCTTCATGGCATTGATAGCGATCGTCTTCTCGTTCGCAGTCGCATGGATCGCATCGAAGGGGGCTGGGGCTTCCACTTCGGTAAACCTCGCAATCAACGTTATTCAAATCTCCGCGCTGATGCTCTTCAGCGTTCTGGCTTTCGGCTATCGCACCAATCATCCTGCCGGCGCAGCGGCCTTCCAATACGATGGACAGACGCTGGCTACTTATAGTTATCAATTTGCCACCGCCAAAGATGGTTCCATCGTTCGCGATGCCAGCGGAGTTCCCGCGCCTTTGCTGGACACTGCTGGAAAGCCGGTTCCTTTCACCATCGACTATCCCGAGAAGGACGCCAGCGGAAACTTTCTAACCCACAAAAATGCAGCTTCCGTGATTGCTCCCCATCAATTCAGCTTTCTCTTCATTCAGGCCACTGTTGCTGTTTTGATTCTGGTTGGCTTCGAATCTGTAACAGCAATGGGAGGAGAGGCCAAAAATCCCACCAAGCACATTCCGATTGCCGTCATCGGCTCGCTGCTCATTCAGGGACTTATCTGCTATCTGATCGAGTATTTTGCGGCCAACTATTTTCTCAACTCGGGCTACACCATGCAAAGCGCCGCTTCCTCCGCGGCTCCCATCGGCGACATGATGATCATCGTCGGCGACGGCTTGCTCGGCCATGGCAACGGCAAGTACTTCATGCTAGGTGAAGCCTTTACGGTATTCCTCGCGCTTATCGGCACTACGTTGAGCTGTATGAACACCGGAGCCCGCGTTACATATGCCATGGGGAAAGACAACGAAGCTCCTGAGCATTTTGGAATTCTTCACGACAAGTCGCTCACTCCGCGCCGCGCCATCTGGGCTCTCGCGGTGATCTCTGCCGTCATTGGCGTGATTGCAGTCTCGTTGGCCTTTGGAGACGGTGGCGCGCCTTCGGATGCAGCGATCTCTGCTCTGCCTCACGGCATCTTCTCCAGCTTCGGTTACTCGACGCATGACAAGATGGCAGCGCTTCCCAACTCGCTCCTAACCATCACTCTTACTTCCAACTTTGGCACCTTTATCCTCTATGCGCTCAGTTGCGGACTCTGCATGGTGGCCTATCACAGACGCCACGACTACAGCTTCATTCGCCATATGCTGATTCCAGGATTCGGCCTATTGGCGAACATTGTTTGCATGGCCTTTTACCTGATCAGCCCGGTCTTTGGACTTGGCACATTCAAGGAGCCGCTGCTGGCGCTGGGCATTGCGGCTGTATGGGGCGCATACGGAGCGATTTACTTTATTCGCTCTTCAAAGGCCAAAGGGAAGGCCGTACTGCTCACTTCAAAATAAATTGCAAAAATAAAGCTGGAGTAAGGCAGGCAACCGCTGCGTGTAGATTTTGTATTAAAATTTCACGCAGCGGTTGTCCTGATCCTATGAATAGCTTGGCAAATGCAACGGGATAAGGCTTCAACTCAAAACCAACCCATTTTTAGGTCTCTTCCAACCTCTTTATACTTTCTCAGGCTTACTTTTGGTAACCGACCATACCTTCTAAATATTTGAAACAATTGATATTACAGAACTCATAGCCCAATGGTCGCTGGTTAAAATCCAGCCTCCGCAACCATCTGAAGCTGCCCCTCATTCGAGTCCAAAGCCGCTGGCTCCTCGTGAGGAGATTTTTTATCTTTACATAAAAGATTCCATGACCCTTCCGCTTCGCAATGCCATTCCAGCCCGTCTTCAACCAGGTGCATCATGATGGACTTCATGTGCTTCTGAAATTCAGGCTTCACGAGAGGAGAGTTTTCATTGAGTAGGGCAGAGAGTTTCTAAATCTCTCGGCCCATGAAACCCCGAATCTCCGCAATGCGCCCTTCGATGGACGCAGCGCTGGAAGACAGGAGCCAGTCACCCTTGTATATACAGCAAACTTTGAAGCAGTCATTGAACGACTCCATCATCTTCAGTGGGACCTTTCTTTGAAAGAGCAATGTAATTGTCCACGAGAATTGGGACGATTATCCGATTGATGAAATCTTTCAATTCCGGCGTGAGCGGCAACTCCTTCGTTGACTCGAATTCTATTTTAGATTCTCGTAGGAACCTTTGTTGCGACTTGATGCAGTGCAAAATACAACTCCCCCGGAATATTACACACAGGATGCAGTGAAAAGGGGGAATAAATACGCGGCTGTTGGGCCACGCATTAACCGTTCTCCGGATTGTTTTTTGACTTGGTAGTGCAGGTGAAAGTCCTTGCCAACCAATGGTTCGGTACGGTTCATTGCCTACCCGAATTAAGTCATCTTGGCATCCAGCTCGAACATCACCGGCGACTGCCCCACTGCTGGCGAGCTGCAAGGCTCCTTGCCTGATGCCGCCGTTGATGCGAGCCGGGGGCGCCACTCTGCGATGCCAACCTGGCAGATGGTTTTGGATGCCACCGCTGCCGACAAAATGTTTCCATATTGAGTGGCGTATTGGAGTGACTTGTTTCCCTGTTTAGTGGAAACATAAACAATTCTTGGGCAAGGAATTCCTTGTCCCGAAGCGCTACGCGCCGCCGGTCAATAAGTAACAGAGACGGTAATCGTATCGGTGTATGTGCCGGGCATGGCAAACTCCTTCGCCGGAAGCTGACCATAGACAGTGAGTGTCTGGGCGGTTCCGGTTCCCTTTCCGCTCACCCAGTTGGTGGCGGCGGAATTGCCCCAGTTAGTCGTCATTGCGGCGTTGGAATACAGCGCATAAGGAAGCAGGTACGTACCGTTTTGCATCATTCGGTTTGTTACGGTGGCGCCGCTCGCCGTTCCGGCATTGAGGCCCACGGTGTACGCAGTTCCGTTGCTGCAGCCGACTTTAAGCGTCGATGTGGCATTGATCAACGCGCCTGTGTAGTTGCCAAAGCTCAGATTGTTGGCGCTGACTCCGCAGCCGGGGGCAGTCTGTTGCAGATGCACGCCGAGGATCTGATTGTTGCCCGAAATGTTGTTGCATGTGCCGCAAACAATCGTCACTATAACCAAATCGTTATAGTTGGTCCCATTGGTGCCCGAATAGAAGGCTTCAAGCGCTGGAATCTGGGCGTAGACCGTGGAGTTCTGGTTCGATCCAGTACCGGTCAAGCTCAAACCAGTGGTGGTGGTGTTCCCCCAGTTGACTGTGTAGGAAGCATTGCTGAATAACTCATAGCCAAGCGTCGTCGGAGTGCAATTGCCACAGTACATCTCCCGGTTTGTCACCGAGCCAGAGTACCCGGCGCTGAGTTCGATGGTGTAGGCAACGCCGTTGGTGCATGTGACGCCGATCGATCCGGTAGTCTGTATCGTGGATCCGCTATAAGTGAGAAAAGAAACTTGCTGTATGCTGCCAAGCTGGCAGTAATTCTGCGCTTCGACCCGTACGAAGCAGATCAACAGAAATACGAACAAGATCATTGGTCTTTTCATTTCGGTTTCTCCTGGCTCGGTTTCTCCTGGCAGTGTAGCGGCCCGATCAACGGAATCTCTCCGGGCAAGGGCTTGTAGTCGAAGTTAACGGTGCAGCGTCGCCTGTTGGGCTGCTCGATGTTGATCTCATTGTGGAGACTGAGACCCTCAGCGTAAACGTCTCCGTCAAATCCCACTGGGAAGACGCTGCCGGTAGCCTTCAAAGTAGCCGTGCTGCCCATTGGCAAGGGAGTCCCGGCCGAATCTACCAGCCGCAGCAAGGCGCCATGGCTAAATTTAATCTGGAACCTGACAACCACGCCGGAAAGATCGCGGGGACGAATCGTACGCGAAGCAATATCCAGCGTTGCGTCAGCTGGGATATCCGTCGGGTCGATGGCAATGCGATTCAAATCGAAGGAACGCATATCCGGCACCAGCAACCTTCCCGAAGAGTTGGTGTGGCCCACATCGCGGTTTTCCTGCAGAACGTGTACGTTCGGAATGGGGCTAGTGTCCACGATGGCGAAGCTGTCGTAAACCCAGTTGGAGGGGAACAGGCCCCGGTCAATCACTGAAAGCGCGCCCTGGGATTCCAAACGCACTGTGGTTTGCCCGGCGGACTGATCAACTCCGGCAGTAAACAGGCCAACCTTCGATTTGTACTGTCCCTGCGCGAATTCATGCGTTGGACCGCTGCCGACGGAAATGTAGGCGTTATCACCCCAATCGCCCACCTGCGGCGCGGATCTTTGCTCCTGCACCTCGGCAGTGCTATTCGACGCCGCGCTGAGAGTCGCGGAACTTCGCTTTCCGAATGGAATGGTGATGCCCACCTGCACTTGGCTGTCGCCAGAGTTCACAAGGTCTCGATACGCGTTGGCAAAGATCGACATGTGGCGAAACTGGAGCGAGTAGTTGGCGGAAAAAACCTTGGAGTGCTGGGTCGATTTGGAGCCCGGCGGGATGGGGTTGGGAGAGTTGTCCTGATCGAGTTCCGTGTAAACGACGCCCAGGGTGCCCAAGTGCCTCAGCGAGAGACTGGTGCTGCCGTTCATTTGCTTACGAACCACCGCCGAGCCGTTCATGGCCGCAACATCCCGGTAGTTGCGGCCTGCGACGATGGCGGAAGCTCCCAGACTGAACATCCTGCCAATGCGCTGAGCGCCCAAGGAAATCAGCGGGCTGGTACTCCCCCCGCCGGAACTGGCCGCCGCGTCGAAATTGACCACGCCCAGATGGCCGATTTGGAAGACCCCGCCGGCCCCTTCCACGGCCGCACCGGTAGTGTCTTCCATGCTCGCCTCCATGGTGAACTTGCGGCTCAGGCCGCGGCGATAGATGGCGCTGCCCGCCATCTTCCCATAGATGTTGCTGTAGGAACCCCAGAAGCGTCTCGCTAGACCTGCATCCAGAGAATAGGTTTGCAAGCCAGGAGAGAGCAAGGTGGAGCTGGCGTAATAAGGCTGCGTCAAAGTTACCTGTTGGCCGAGCGCATTGGCTATCGTCAAAGTGATCGTTCCAGCCCCTGAGATCACTGGTAGCTGCGGAATCAGGAAGGGACCAGGGGCGACCTGGCTCGAAGCTACCAGGTCGCCATTCGTCATCACAGTCACCGTTGAGGGAACCGCGGCCGAACCGCTCACCGAGGGTAATGGAAAGGTCACAAGATCGGGGCGCGTGCTGAAATCCGAAAAAACCTGCGCCCCCTCCATATGAATCGGCCGGGTCCAGGAGAGTCCGCCGGTGATGAAATCGCCCGCGGTCAAGCGGCGTAGTTTATTGACATCCGCATAAGTGAACGCCGAATCCAGGCGCACCGCCGTATTTGTACCCGAAGCGCTGCTGGCCGCGCCGGCAAAGGCCAGCCAATTCGCAATCAGACTGCCCTGGGGCGTAAAGGCTCGGAAATCCAGTGCCCCGGATGCGCCGGTCTTGCCGCTGGCGCAGGAACCGGCCACATCGTAGTCGAGAGTTACGCCCGTGCCGCTTTCGATCACCCGCGGAACCCCAGGCTCGCTTCTGCCATAGAGCTGCAACAATGTCGGCAGCAAGACGCTATTGATGGCTGTCACGCGCAATATCTGGTTCTCCTGGTCAATGCTGTAGGTCATACCTGGCAGATTAGACAACTCGATGAGACCGCCAGTTTCAGAAGCATGCGACAAGGGAACCCGGAAACCGAGACTGCGCAGTTCATCCGGACGCGCCAGTAACTTGGCACGGCGAAGAATGAATTCGCCTATTTTTCCGGTGGAATGGCCATTGATATAAACTTCAAGCAGAAGCGTCTCTCCTGCGGTCGCGCCTGATCCCGCAGCTGCCGCACTCGCGTCAAAAGCGGTGTTTGCGTCCGAGCCGCCACTGGAAGTTGCCCCATTGGTTGCACTCGCGGCAGCGCTGGAAGTAGAACTCGCGGCAGCGCTGGAATCTGAATCCGCGGCAGCGCTCACTAGCGGCAGAAAGGCCAACAGTAGCAACAGGGTCGCTGCGCGGCGGAGCCAATGGGCTGCTCTACATACAAAATCATTGCGCCGGAACAAAGCGAACCTGCTCTTCAATCGCGCCGGCGTTCGCATGTGCAGTCAGTTGCATGGTTTCGCTTGACAGCGGCAGGGAATCCTGCGCGGCTATATGCCAACGCCGAGTGGCGCCGGCGAGAATGTAAGGCGATGAGTTGGAGTCTTCCTTCAGCGTCCGGCCATCGCTAGTCTTCAATAAAATATCGCGGATCGATTCATGGAGATTGCCGGCGTTGACTCCCACCAGATAGATCTGCCCGGCACTGCGTTCAAGATGAAACTGAACATCGGGAAAGGACCGGATTGTGGGCTGAACAAAGATCGGAATCGACATGCGCAGCACCATATGCACGACCCCAGGCTCAGCCGGAGGCGGAATCTGGTCAACCAGAATGCGGTAAGTTGCCTCCCTGTTCTCTGCCGATTGACGCAATATTATGCGTACAACCTGTGTGGCTCCCGCGCCAAGCCGGGCAATCGGCGGACTCAACACCACCACGTTGGTGGGCGTCAGTTGGTCGTCGTTTCCCTTCTGATTCCACTCGAAGGCGCGTATCTGAATGGCGGTCTCGCTCTTCCCCTCGTTGGTCACGGTAAGGCTCGTCGCCATCTGCCCCGGAGCAAAGAAGATGTTGACTGGCAGAACCGATAGAGCCTGCGCTCCGGCCGCAAGACCTGCCAGATGGAGGACGCATAGGACGGCAACCGTTCTTGCCGCCCTATGCTGTCGATGTGTGCTCCACAAGTTCATCGAGACTCCAGTTGGTAGCGAATCAAATGGTTAATAGGTGATGGTAGCAATAACCGTATCGGAGTAAGAACCCGCCTCGGGATACAGTCCGCCCACGATTTCGCCATAGATAGGAAGAGTCTGGGCGGCTCCGCTGCCGGTCCCTGCGACTGTGTCGGTGCCGGAAGTATTGCCCCAGTTAACACTGTACGCGCTGTCACTGAACAGTTTATAAGGCAGACCATTCGGGTCAGGACCAGTCATTGTGCGGTTGGTCACGGATGTGCCCGCTCCTGCACTAAGGCCGACTTGGTAGCCTGTCAAGTTGGTGCAAGTCACCGCTAAATTGGAGGTGACCTGGATTTGTGTTCCTGAATAAGTTCCGAAGGCCACAGTAGCGGGATTAATCAGGCAGGTAGGTTGGACGCTTGCCTGGACGGTAACGTTCGCCTGGGCAGTGTAGGTCTGCGCAAAAGCAGTTGTGGAAGTCAAGCCAATCGCCACAAATCCAAGAACGGCGATAGACAATACGGCGAAAACGGTCCTCGAGCATTTCATAGAAATGACTCCTTGGAAAATCGAATTTAACGCAAGCTGCAAAGATTATTACTCATTAATTACTCCACAATCAAGACCGGATCTCATTATTTTGAATGCAATAAATACTCTTTTAGTGCAATACGAAATTACCAGCAAGTGTTTAGTTTGATTACTTCCAGGTCGCCGACTGGCTCCTTAAATGGCTTCATGCACCTGCGGAATAATTGCATCCAGCACACTCACAACGGCGCAAACGTCCACAGGGCAGCTATGCAATGTCTGCAGCCGCTTCGTGCGCCGCCGGTCAGTAAGTGACTGTGGCTGTAATCGTATCGGTGTAGGAACCGGGAGTCACATAAAGCCCTGCAGCAATCTGGCCGTAGACCGTAAGCGCCTGCGCGCCTCCGGTTCCCGTCCCGCTCACCCAGTTGGTGGCGGCGGTGTTGCCCCAGTTGGTCGTCATCCCGGAGTTGGAGTACAGCGCGTAAGGGAGCAGGTTGGCGCCATCTTGCATCTGCCGTGTCGTCACGGTGGCGCCAGTCGCCAATCCCGCGCTGAGCCCAACCGTGTACGTGGTGGTGTTGGTGCAGGTAACTGTAACAGTCGATGTGGCGTTGTTCACCGCTCCCGTATAGTTTCCGAAGGCCAGGGCTGTGGCTGCAACTACACAGTCTTTAAGCACCGTAGCCGAAACAACAAAGGTGGTGGTCGCAGGGTCGGTTTGCGCAATGGCAGGAGTAGATGACATACCCAGAGCCAGGAACCCAATCGTGACGATAGATAGAACGACCTTAGCTGCCGAAGAGATTGGCATCGATGTGCCTCCAAATATAAAAAGAATTTAATGAGATTATCGCGCCTTTAGTACCTTATGGCAACAGGAAGCAACGATTTAATTCCCAAGTATGCCGTACCGTTAGTGTCACGCAAACGAGGAAAAGTAATGCACCAGAATACACCCGATCAATAAATGATGGTGACTGTGACACAATCGGCGTCCGCGCCAGTAGCCTCGTCCAACGCCTTCGCAGGAAGACGATAAGCGGCTTTGAATGAGATATTTCCGTTACTTGCTTCGTTGACTCCTTCAGGAACAGCTGCCCTGCGCGCAGTCGTGGTTACGTTAGGTGCCGTTCCTGTATTGTATGTGACATTATATGCCGTGGGGTTTGTGCAATTGACCGATACGCTGGATGCGCCGTTCGCTCGTGTTGCCATGTTGCCTGGCAGCGGCGTAGAAAGGGCGGAGACCTGGCAGGAGGATACAACCGTCGCGGAAACAGTGACAGTTGCAGTGCGAGTAGCCGCAAAGGAATGTTCCGATGTCAAAGTAGATGCCAGGAAAACCAAAGCGTAAGCAAAAGTTGAATATTTCATGGACACCGCCCCTTTCGTCCTGAATGGAATCTCATTCAGTGACCTTATCGGCGGCTCATTAGGAGGCTTTAATGTCTAGAGAAATACATCTTATTCCGTCGTAACTTGCCAAATCTTCATCAAAAATCTTCAAGGGTTTTTGGCTTGGAAGCCAGTTTGATGCAGATTTCCGGAGGAATTTGGGGAAGGCGGTCGCAGGGCATTCGAACCCAGTAAAGGACAGAGTGTTGCAGATTAGCCACATTGACCGGGATAATCGGCAATTGCATTCAGCGTTGCTTTTGGCAGATTATTGCGGTCGCCAATACCTCATTCATCCCACGTTGTTGTCGCCGCTGGAAATCAAGATCAGGCTGATTGCCTGATAGAAACCTCCAATGGCAACTCTCGATACTACTGGTCTGCGTTTACCGGGCGATTGCGAAGGTGCTTCGACCGGGCTTTGGGAAGGCTTTTTCATGTATTCAATGCCTGCCGCACGCCAAAATAAATCGTTTTTTCAAAAAAGGCACTCAAACTCGCGCAACTTTTTGGCCGAATGAACGGTCCTATAAATGGTATTCTACTGGTGTGCTAATGCTGCGATTGATTGAGCGGCTGGTTTAAAACGGAATGCGAACAGGTCGGACGACTTTGCATGGATTGGGCAAAATTCGGAAGTTCAATCTCTTCGGAAGCCTCGCGTTTCTGGGATTGGCGCTCTGTGTATTTGCGTGGGGTCTTGGATACAAGCTCTCTTTATATGACCAACATCAAGCACCCTCCCAGCAAATCCCAACGGCCAAGCTTCTGTCCGGCAAGGAACAATCCAGTACCGCGAAGAGCCCACTCTTAATCAGGACCAAGACATTAACCAAAGTTATATACACCGCACCTGCAACATTTTTTTTGATATGGTTGTCGGCCATCCGTCTATTGAACCCGCCTGCGCTCACCTGGGTGAGCAGGTCGGCGAATAAGCTATTGCACCTGCATTGCGCCATCCTCAACACTCTCTTTGTTCGCCCTCCGCCCGTTCTCGCCTAGTTCTTTCTCCATCACAGATTCTGGAGCATTCGTTCGATCAGTCGGCGAATGACCCACTGCATATTCTCCATTGGAGAACGTGCCCCGTTGTTGTGATCCGAGCAAACTCAACTTCATACCGAGGTGCAGTCGACCTATGCGAAAGCGAACCTCCTTGATCATCGCCGCGGGAATTACGCTCCTTGTTTTGGCTGGCATCGTTGCGTACATTGTCATAAACCAACACCCAAAAGCTCTTGTGGCAGAGGCGCCATCGGCC
Source organism: uncultured Occallatibacter sp. (assembly GCA_964644105.1). Taxonomy (GTDB): domain Bacteria; phylum Acidobacteriota; class Terriglobia; order Terriglobales; family Acidobacteriaceae; genus Telmatobacter. The sequence goes on from CAZXVX010000002.1 coordinate 20,248, forward strand.
AAGGTGGCCGTGGCTGCCACTGGAGACATTGCGCATACCCTGAGTCTTGCCGGACAGTTCCAGCCTTATCAGGTTGTGGATATTCATCCCAAGGTCACCGGCTTCATGGTGAAGATCAATGTAGACATTGGCGACAGGGTTCGCAAGGGTCAGACGCTGGCGGTGTTGGAAGTTCCCGAGTTGAACGCACAGTTGAAAGGAACGGTCTTTGAAGTGCAGCGCGCCAAGGATGACCTGCTGCGCGCGCAACATGAGATCAAGCGGGCAGAGGCGGTGCATTCCGCACTTCATGCTGATTATCAGCGGCTGCTCGAAACATCCAAGGCTCAACCTGGCCTGATCGCGCAGCAGGAACTGGACGATGCTCAGAGCAAAGATTTGTCGTCAGCTTCGCAGGTTGAGGCGGCCCAAGCAGCAGCTGCGGCCGCCGAGCAGCACGCTGAAGTTGCCCACACAGACAACGACCGGGTGCAGGCTCTCAAGAACTACACAAACGTCGTGTCTCCACTGGACGGCGTTATTGTCTGGCGCTATGCCGACACCGGCGCGTTGATTCAAAGTGGCACAAATTCAAACGAGCAGGACATCCCCATCGTGCGGCTTTCACAGAGTGGACTGCTGCGGCTGCGCATGCCGATTCCAGAAAACGATGTCCAGTTCGTACATATCGGAGATCCCATGCAGGTACGAGTCGATGCGATTGGCCGCTCGTTCACCGGCAAGATTGTTCGTTTCACGCGCGACGTGAACTTTGAAACGCGCACGATGGAGACTGAGATCGATGTCGACAATCAGGATCTTTCGATCGCGCCCGGCATGTACGCCAATACCCAGATGCAGCTTGCCCATGTATCGAATGTGACTACGATTCCCGTTGAAGCTCTGGTGCTCCAAAGAAATCGGGAATCAGTCTACACATTGGATTCAACCAATCGAGTTCACATTCGTACTGTCGAGGTTGGCCTGCGCGGATCGAAGCTTGCCGAAATCAAGAATGGTCTTCAGCCTGGCGACAAAGTGATTCTGGGCGGCCAGGAAAACTATTCAGAGGATGAAGAGATTACGCCAATTCTCACACAGACACAATCTTCCGAGGTTGTGCGCGAATCGGGAGGCGTGGTCGACATGAAAGCGGAAGCGGAAGAGAACAGCGGAGGTAAACAGTAATGCCAAAGTTTGCGCTCCGCTACCCATTCTTCATTCTCATGCTCTGCCTGATGGTTTCGCTAGTGGGTGTTGTGAACACCGTCCGTATGCCAGTCGATCTTTTTCCAAAAATCGATATGCCGGTCGTTGTCGTGGCCACGTTTTACAACGGTATGCCGCCCGAACAGATCGAAGCCGACATTACGAATACCTTTGAGCGTTTCTTCACGCTCGGCGCCAATATTGATCACAGCGAATCGCGTTCGCTAACCGGCGTGAGTCTGATCAAAATCTACTTCAAACCGGGAACCGATCCGAATGCGGCGCTTAGTAACATTGCGAATCTGGCCATGGCCGATCTTCGGCGCCTGCCGCCGGGGACGTTGCCACCGGTTGTGCTGGGCATGGATGCCTCAACACAACCAGTTTGCCTGGTGACATTGAAGGGCCGGGGGCTGAATGAAACCAATCTGAAAGACATCGCGCAGTTCCAGGTACGCAACCAGATATCCAACGTGCAGGGCGCGTCGGTTCCGCAGCCCTATGGCGGAACCTACAGGCAGATTCAAGTCTATGTGGATCCGGTGAAGATGGAAGCGCGCAACCTCAGTTTGAATGATGTTGTCGAATCCGTTAACAGTTCGAATCTGATCTTGCCCGCGGGCGATGTGCGCATCGGTTCCAAGGATTTCAATATTTACGCGAACAGCCAGTTTCCCGATGCCAATGCGATGAATGAGATGCCGCTCAAATCGGTAGGCAACGCATCGGTCCTGGTGGCAGACATAGGCAAGGCTCAAGACTCGGGAGCGCTGCAGTACAATATTGTGCGCATCGACGGACAGCGTTCCGTCTACATTCCAGTTTTCAAGCAGGGCGGTAACAGCAACACCATCACCATTGTCAATGGCATGAAGGCCGCCATCCAGCATCTGGTTGACATTCCTGCATCGCTAAAGACGGCCGTTGTATTTGACCAATCGGTCTTTGTAAAACTCGCCATCAAAAATCTCGTCAAGGAAGCCAGTATCGGCCTTGTGCTGACCGGAATTATGATTCTGGTTTTTCTCGGCAGCCCGCGTGCCACCTTTGCGGTTCTTCTTTCGATTCCGCTCTCCGCACTGGTCTGCCTGCTATTGACCAGTGCAATGGGCGGATCAATCAACACCATGATACTGGGCGGACTGGCGCTGGCATTCTCGCGCCTGATTGATGATTCCGTCGTGGTGCTGGAAAACATCTTCCGCTATATGGAGATGGGATTTGCGCCACGAGAGGCAGCAGAAAAGGGCGGAATGGAAGTGTCGCTTGCCGTGCTGGCCGCAACGTCGACTACATCCATCGTCTTCTTTCCTGTCAGCTTTCTGTCCGGCATCAGCAAGTACATCTTTACGCCGCTTGCGCTTGGCGTTGTGCTTTCCATCTTCGCGTCGTACTTCTTTGCGATGACAGTGGTGCCGCTTTATTGCGCCAACTTTATCAGTTTGCGGGATGAAGAGACGCATCCGGAAGGCCGAAGAGAAAAATTTCTTGCTCGATTCGACAGAAAATTCAATGAGCAGTTCCAGCGATTGCTCACATGGTATGAGGGCCTTGCCAAACGTGCAATGATGCGTCCTGGTATTACAACAACCGTTATTCTTGGTGGCGTTGTATTCACTTTGCTATCGCTCTTTCCATTTCTTGGACGCGCCTATTTTCCTCGCACTGATCCGGGGCAGTTCGTCATTAACGTGCGGATGCCCAGCGGCACTCGACTGGAAGTCAGCAACGATTCCATTTCCAAAGTTGAGACAATCATTCGCGGTATTATCAAGCCGTCCGATCTGGATATGATCGTCTCCAATATCGGTGTTTATCCAGATCTCTCGGCCATCTACACTACCAATGCCTCGATGAACACGGCATTTGTACAGGTTAGCTTGAAAGAAGACCACAGCATAGCGAGCTACGAATATATGCATCGCGTGCAGGAGAAACTCTCCCGCGAGATGCCGGAGCTTACCACGTACTTTCAGGCTGGCGGCCTGGTCGATGGCGTCGTCAATCAAGGACTTCCGGCACCGATCGATATCCAGATCAGTTCGATGGACATGGATGGCGCTTACGCATTGGCAAAGAACCTCTCCAAGAAAATTGAATCGATGCCGAATGTGAGCGGAGTATATATCCCGCAGGATATTAATTATCCAGGCATTGCGCTCAATATCGATCGCGAAAAAGCCAGTCTGATCGGACTCTCCGCAAAAGACGTGGTGCAGAACGTGATTACGGCCATGACCTCCGACGGCATGATCGCCCCAAGTTATTGGATCGACCCAAAGAGCGGCAATAACTATATGGTGACAGTTCAGTACGCAAACAGCTTGATCAATAACATGTCAATGGAGGACTTCCAGAATATTCCTCTCCGCGGGGTTCGTCCCGCGGGATACGGCCCCATGCAGCAGGCTCACGAGGCAAGCCCGCAATCACCCGATATGTGGAACGGCGATCATACTGCCGGATATACGCCTCTCAGTTCTGTTGCGGATATCAAACTGATCAATACGCCTACAGAAGTGGACCATTATCAGATTCGCCGCGTTATTGACATTTACGTCTCGACCAAAACAGAGGCGCTCCAGGGAGCAGGAAGCAATATTCACAAACTCCTGGCAAACACCAAGACCGACAAGAACACCGTGCTCAATCTGCGCGGAGCCGTAGTCAACATGAACAGATCGTTCGCAGAGTTCGGTGTTGGACTGGTGATCGCGGTCTTGATGGTTTACCTGATCCTGATGGCCCAATTCAAATCCTTTATCGACCCGTTCATCATTCTTATGGCCATTCCTCCAGGCTTGGCAGGGGTTGTGATGATCCTTTTGTTGACTGGAAGTTCCTTGAACATCATGTCCCTGATGGGCGTGATCATGATGACCGGCATTGTCGTATCAAACAGCATTCTGATTGTCGAATTTGCCGGGACATTGCATAAGCAGGGGCTGTCTTTGATGGAATCTGTGGTGCAGTCATGCAAAATTCGCTTGCGTCCGATTCTGATGACTTCGCTCGCAACTTTGCTCGGCATGATTCCGATGGCACTGGGAATGGAGGCTGGCAGCGAGCAGTACGCACCGCTGGCAAGAGCTGTCATTGGAGGGTTGGGCGTTTCGGTAGTCGTCACTGTCTTTCTGGTTCCGGCAGTTTATCTGATCGTTCACGGTCGGCGCGAGAACCAGCCCATCACCACAGAGGAGGCATAAGGATGGCTAATCGCTCAAAAGACCGAATCTTCCAATCCATGCCACATCTCATGTTCGCAAACAGCGGAGCGGCCGTTATGCGTCATAGAATGGCGCGCTCCGGCCGCCTGCAAGAAGCTTCACAGCTGGTTCGATTCAAGATAAATGCCCAACTAGAAACAGAAGTCTTGCATGGCACGATGATTCCAATTCCGAAGAGTGCCAATTGCAGAGTACCAGCCGATGCGAACTCTGATGTTTCATCGGTGAGGCAGGTGGAGAGGACAATCAGCGGAGGCGAAGAGTAATGCCCAAGTTTGCTCTTAAGAATCCGTTCTTCATCATCATGCTTTGCCTGATGGTCTCGCTTGTGGGAGTGGTGAATACCGCGCGCATGCCGGTTGATCTCTTCCCAAAAATCGATATGCCGGTGGTCGTTGTGGCAACGTTCTACAACGGTATGCCTCCTGAACAGATCGAAGCCGATATTACGAATACCTTTGAGCGATTCTTCACGCTCGGCGCGAATATCGATCACAGTGAGTCGCGCTCGCTGACTGGCGTAAGTCTGATCAAGATTTACTTCAAACCGGGCACCGATCCCAACACGGCGCTGAGCAATATTGCCAACCTCGCCATGGCGGATCTTCGCCGTCTGCCGCCGGGGACATTGCCTCCGGTTGTGCTGGGCATGGACGCTTCAACACAACCAGTTTGCCTGGTGACATTGAAGGGCCAGGGACTGAACGAGACGAACCTGAAAGACATCGCGCAGTTCCAGGTGCGCAACCAGATATCGAATGTGCAGGGAGCTTCAGTACCTCAACCCTATGGAGGAACCTACCGGCAAATCCAAATCTATGTGGATCCGGTAAAGATGGAGGCTCATAATCTCAGCCTTAACGATGTTGTTAAGGCAGTAAACAGTTCGAACCTGATCCTGCCGGCAGGCGACGTGCGTATTGGATCAAAGGATTTCAACATCTACGCAAACAGCCAGTTCCCCGACGCGAAGTCGATGAATGAAATTCCACTCAAATCGGTTGGCAACTCCTCGGTGCTGGTGGCCGACATCGGCAAGGCAGAAGACGCGGGGGCACTGCAATACAACATCGTACGCATCGACGGACAGCGCTCAGTCTACGTTCCAATATTCAAGCAAGGCGGTAACAGCAATACAATCACAATCGTCAACGGAATGAAGGCGGCGATCAAGCATCTGGTTGACATCCCGCAATCGTTGAAAACAGCAGTGGTTTTTGATCAGTCGGTTTTCGTCAAGCTAGCAATCGGCAATGTGACGCGCGAGGCTGCAATTGGGCTGGTGTTGACAGGCTTGATGATTCTGATCTTTCTTGGCAGTCCGCGCGCCACTATCGCCGTGCTGTTATCTGTTCCACTCTCCATGGTGGTTTGCCTGCTAATTACCAAAACCATGGGCGGCTCAATCAACACCATGATTCTGGGCGGACTGGCGTTGGTTTTCTCCAGGCTCATTGATAACGGAGTCATTGTCCTTGAAAACATCTTTCGCCACATGGAGATGGGAGAGTCTCCAGTCGATGCTGCTGAAAAAGGTGGAACTGAAGTCTCAATGGCCGTTCTGGCTGCCACATTCACAACATCAATAGTATTTTTCCCGGTAACGTTTTTTAGCGGCATCAGCAAATACATCTTCACTCCGTTGGCGCTGGGCGTCGTGTTGTCGATCTTCGCTTCGTACTTCTTCGCCATGACAGTGGTGCCGCTCTACTGCGCCAAATTCATTCGCCTGAAGCATGAGAACAAAGATTCGAAACCGTCAAAACTCAGCGTGTTTTCCATTTTCGAGAAAAAATTCAACGATAAGTACGAGGCAATGCTGAACTGGTACGAGAGCCTTGCGAAGCGGACAATGCGACGCCCGGGCGTGACAGCGGCAGTGATTCTCGGTAGCGTACTGTTTGTGCTCGCCGCGGCGCTTCCGTTTCTAGGCCGCGCATATTTTCCGCGCACCGATCCAGGGCAATTTATTATCAATGTGCGTATGCCCAGCGGCACACGGCTCGAGGTGAGCAACGATTACATTGCGAAGGTGGAGAACATCATCCGCAATGTAGTGCGACCCAAGGACCTCGACATGATTGTTTCCAATATCGGAGTCTATCCCGATCTGTCAGCGATCTACACTACCAACGCCTCAATGGATACAGCCTTTGTGCAGATCAGTCTCAAGCAAGACCACAGTATTGGCAGCTATGAGTACATGAAACGGGTCCAGGAGAAGCTCTCGCGGGAAATGCCGGACCTGTCCACTTACTTCCAGGCGGGTGGTCTGGTGGATGGCGTGATTAACCAGGGTCTACCGGCTCCGATCGATGTTCAGGTCAGTTCAATGGATATGGAGGGAGCGTATTCATTAGCCAAGACACTCTCGGAGAAGATCAAGTCGATGCCGAATGTGAGCGGAGTTTATATCCCACAGGATTTGGATTATCCAGGCATTGCGCTCAATATCGATCGCGAAAAAGCAAGCCTGATCGGCCTCTCCGCCAAAGATGTTGTGCAGAACGTAATTACGGCCATGACCTCTGATGGGATGATTGCCCCCAGTTATTGGATCGATCCCAAGACCGGCAACAATTACATGGTGACGGTTCAGTATGCAAATAGTTTTCTCAATAATATGTCGATGGAAGACTTCGAAAACATTCCCTTGCGCGGCATTCAACCCTCTGGCTACGGTCCGATGCAGCAAGCGCATAGTGCACCCAGCGTTGCACAAGCATTCTGGAAAGGCGACCACATATCCGGCTATACACCGCTGAGTTCGGTTGCAAATATCAAGCTAATTAACACGCCGACGGAAGTCGATCACTATCAGATTCGCCGCGTAATCGACATTTATGTCTCCACGAAGACAGAGGCTCTCCAAGGAGTTGGTAGCGACATTAACAAGCTTTTGGCCAACACAATGACCGACAAGAACACTGTGCTCAATCTCCGCGGTGCCGTAGTCAGCATGAACCGGTCGTTCGAGGAATTTGGCATCGGTCTCATTCTTGCCGTACTCATGGTCTACCTGATCCTGATGACTCAGTTCACCTCATTCATCGATCCGTTCATCATTCTCATGGCTATTCCTCCCGGGCTGGCGGGGGTAGTTATGATTCTTCTGGTCACCGGAAGTACCTTGAACATCATGTCGCTGATGGGGGTCATCATGATGACTGGCATCGTTGTCTCGAATAGCATTCTGATCGTAGAGTTTGCAGGGCACCTGCACGACCAGGGCCACAGCGTAGCCGAAGCAGTCGTGCAGTCCTGCAAAATTCGGCTACGCCCAATTCTGATGACTTCTTTAGCCACGCTGCTCGGCATGATTCCCATGGCTCTCGGTACGGAAGCAGGCAGCGAGCAATATGCGCCGTTGGCTCGGGCAGTCATTGGCGGTTTGGCCGTTTCGGTAGTCGTGACTGTCTTTTTGGTTCCGGCTGTTTACCTAATCGTTCACGGCAGGCAGGACAAGAAGTCTGCGATAGCTGGGGAGGCATAAGAAGAATGAAACGACTCAAGACTCAAAAGCATTATGCTCAGCTTCTGATTTTATTTTCAGCTTATTGTTCCAGTTGTCTATTTGGGCAGACGACAAACGCAATGACTTCGATGCCGGATGCGCCGCGAACAATGCTCGTGGCTTTTGCACAACAAGGAGCGACGCCAATGCAGCAGGCAACCGGCGATCTTCCAGCGGTGCAAACGGAGACCGCAACTTCTGGTGAGCATCCGCGTCTGACGCAAGCTGATGCAGAAAAACTGGCAATCAAAAATAACCCGCGGGTCAGTGTAGCGCGACTGTTCGCACTGGCACAGCATCAGGTGGTTCGCGAAACCAGATCAACAGAGTTGCCAACTGGAATAGCCAGCATCACGGCGGAAGATGCGGAAGATGCCAGTCGCATTTCTGCCGGCTCACTCACGGCTTCGCGCCTCTTTGAGCACGCGGGAGCCGGAGGTGGATTTACCCAACTCATCACCGACTTTGGAAAAACCAGCAATCTTGTCGCCTCTTCAAAACTTCAAGAGAAGGCGCAGAATGCGAATGTCCTTGCCACGGCCGAGGACATAATTCTTGCCACCGACCAGGCGTTCTTCAACGCTCTTCAGGCTCAGGCTTTGCTGAAAGTGGCCCAGCAAAATGTAAGTACCCGCCAGACCACGGAGACACAGGTCAGCGAGTTGACGAAGAACAAGCTCAAATCGATTCTTGACTTGAGCTTCGCTGATGTCAGCTTGTCGCAGGCCAAACTGCTCTTGCTAGATGCTGAAAACAATGTCGACTCGACAATGGCTGCATTGGATTCAGTTCTTGGTCTGGATCATCAAGTCCTGTATACCTTGGATATCGGTGGAGAAACCCCGCAAGCACCTCCAGCCGATGCGGATCAGCTTGTACAACTTGCGCTTCAGCAGCGGCCGGACCTGCAAGCCATGACTTATAACCAGCAGGCAGCTGTCAAGTTCAGTCATGCGCAGCGCGATCAGATGCTGCCGACAATCAGCGCTGCCGGGACGGCAGGAAGCGTTCCCATTCGTCCCGCTGCATACTACCTTTCAAACTGGTGGGGCGGCATTGGCGTAAACATAAACATTCCAGTCTTCAATGGCTTCCTCTACTCCGCTCAGGCAAAGGAGGCTTCGATCCGCGCGCAGGCAGCTTCAGAACAAAGCCGTGATTTGCGCGACAGGATTGTTCGCGATGTTCGCACCGCATGGCTTGCTGCCAATACGGCGTATCAGCGTGTCGCAGTCTCAGAGGAACTTCTCAAAGAAGCGAACCTTGCGCTGTCCCTGGCGCAGACACGCTATCAGTTGGGACTCAGCTCGATTGTTGAACTGAGCCAGGCGCAGTATCAGCAGACAGATGCCGCAATCGGCAACACTGATGCGCAATATCAATACCGGTTGGCTCTGGCGACGCTGAACTATCAGATAGGAGTCAATCCATAATTAGAAGTTTGAAGTTGATGGCTTTTCGTGGAGTTCCCACTTTTCCAAACTTCCGATTGCTGCGATGAGACCGATCGTTCAAAGAACAACAGGATCGAGCTGTTCCGCGATAAGCTATCTTTCGCTGATCGCGATCAATGTGCCCACGCTGAGCCTAAGCGGCTATGATTGCACGATCTACGCCAGCGCCAACTGGGTTAGCTGAAATGCTGACAGCCAGGACAACGCCTGGAACCTGGCGGTGGACTCTTCGCCGGCCATGTCTAGTGCTTTTACAGAAAGTGGTCAGACCTGTGGCCTCAATGGATAAAACGCCAAGGCCTTAGATGCATCCTTGAATTCGGACTGAAAATGTCTTATATTAAAAGAAGACTAAAACAGTCGGATATCGCAGCTGATTTTTAGCTGAATTGTCTCTCTAACCGACTGAACATTCCAATCCATTTTGGGCCCCTGGAGGAGCATCGATTGAAGTTTTTTGGCGCCATATTAAGTTTACTTTTCCTGTTTTCTTCAACCACCAGTCTATTCGCCGATCAAGCTTTCACCATTGCAGGTATTGTGCATGATACAAGCGGCGCGCGTATCCCTCAAGCCCACATTCTGGCGCATTTCACGGGCACAGGCGTGATCTTGAAAGCGGAGACGAACGAGCAGGGTGAGTTCAGTATGAGCGCCGCCAGGTTGGGTGAATACCGGATAGAGGTCGCCGCGGATGGGTTCAAGCCTCTGACTACGCAAGCCGTTCTCACCGAACAATCTCCGACTGCCAGCCTGGACCTGTCCATGGAAGTCGCGGAGCGATCGGAGACCGTTGAGGTGACGGCAGATGCCCTGGCAGCCGAGACCACCAGCACCCAACTGGGTGAGACGCTGAGCGCCAACAAGATGGAAGATGTACCGCTGAATGGGCGCAACTTTACCGATCTGATGGCGGTGCAACCAGGGATCGTGCCGGCCAACACTGCGCAACCTGGAGCGGTCATCATGACCGGAGTAGCTGCGACGCCGCCCTCGGGAGACGCCAACCCCGGCAATCTTTCCATCAGCGGGCAACGCGAATCGTCGAACGGATTCCGGGTAAACGGCAGCGACGCGGAAGAGGACGTCAACATGGGCACATCGATTGTGCCCAACCTGGACTCGATTGACAGCTTTCGCGTACTAACTTCGAACTTCGACGCTGAGTATGGCAACTCCAGCGGCGGGCAGGTGTTGGTGGTGACCAAGTCTGGAACGGCCGAGTTGCATGGATCGGCCTTTGAGTTCCTCCGCAACACGGCACTGGATGCGCGCAACTATTTCTCGCAGAATCGCGCAGCATACCGGCAGAATCAGTTTGGCGGCACGGTGGGCGGAACACCCTTCCACAAAAGCGTCGCTCTGTTTGCCGATTATCAGGGTACGCGTCTGACCGAGGGCATCGATACCGGCCAGATTGCGGTTCCAACCAATGCGGAGCGGAGTGGAAATAATTTTGTGAATCCAAACACCGGCAAGAGTCTGCTCATTGGTTGTGTGAGTGGACCCGCTTGGGCAACCCGGCTTTCAAGCGAATTGGGCAGGAGCGGAACTGCAACCATAGCCGCCGGCGATCCGTACTCTCTTGATTCGCAAAACTGCACTCAAAACAGACCGGCAGTCTTTCCAGCCAATCAGATTCCACAACCAATTTGGTCCGCGCCTGCCAACTACCTTTTAAGCTCGATTCCGGCGCAGAACGCTGGAACTGGACTGTTTGAAACGGCACTCCAGGCCGAGACTTTGCAAGATAACAAAGGCGCATTACGTATGGATTGGACGCACGGCAAGGGAACGCTGACCGGCTACTATTTTCTCGACGCCTATTCGCTGGACAATCCCTATCCCACCGGCACAGGTGGAGCGAGCGTACCGGGCTTTGACGCAACCAGCAACGGACTGGCGCAATTGGCCAGTCTTAGCCATACCATGACCTTCGGGCAGTTCGCGCTCAATGAGTTTCACTTGAGTTATATGCGCAACGCGAACTCCGTCGGCCAGCCCAAGGGCGGCGTGGGACCGTCGCTCGCCTCGCAAGGTTTCAGCGTCTTCCCGCAGGCCAATGGAATTGATCCACTCAAGCCCTCCACGGAAGGCATTGAGAATATCGCATTCAACGACTTCACGCTGGGCGTGGACACCACAGCGCTTGTGCAGGCCGAGAACATTTTCGAGGTCAGCGACGCTTTCAGCCGCATTGCGGGCAAGCACGGAATCAAAGTGGGCGGCGAGATGCACTGGAATCAGATCAACACCCGCCCTGACGTGATCTTCAACGGCAGCTTCGCCTTCAACGGTTCGGAAACAGGCCTGGATTTTGCTGACTTTCTGCTCGGCGTGGCCTCCAGTTATACGCAAGGGCAGGCGGGCAGCTTTTATAACCGCAATCTCTACATGGCGGCATTTCTGCAAGACAGTTGGAAGATCCTTAGCCAATTTACATTGAATTACGGCGTACGCTGGGACCGCATCCGCCCCTGGAGCGAGAAGTACAACCAATTGCAAACGCTGGTCAAGGGTGAACAGTCGCAAGTATATCCGGCAAATCTTGCAGCTTCTCCGCTGTATACAGGCGCGCCTACAGGGCTGGTTTTTCCAGGAGACTCCGGCATTCCCTCCTCTCTTGCTCCGGCGCGCAATGATTTTTCACCGCGCTTTGGCCTCGCTTACACTCCTGTTTTCACCACGCCCCTGCTACGCAAGCTCACCGGACCCTCCGGCCAAACCAGCATTCGTGCGGGCTATGGAATTTTCTACACTGCGTACGAGGGATTGTCGGCTGGCATTATGAGCGCCAACCCTCCCTACGGCTACACCTATACGAGTGCCGCGCCGCCTCTGTTTGCCCAACCATTCACCGTGGCCGCAACCGGCGTCAGCGCCGGACAACGCTTCCCGCTGCAAAAAGTTCCATTCGGCGCCAGCCGCGCAACTCCAGATTCAATGGTCGATTGGAGCAATTTTGAGCCGCTCGTAGGCATTCCAGCCGTCGATCCGCGCGACGTGACTCCCTATGCCGAACATTGGATGCTCAGTATTGAACGGCAATTTGGCGCGGGCATGTTGGTGAATCTCAGCTACATCGGCGCGGAGTCGCACCATCTGCTGGTGTTGGAAGAAGCCAACCCCGCCGATCCAGCGCTCTGTCTGAGTCTTGGCGCTGCGGTCTGCGGTCCATTCAACGAGCAGGCCGCGCGCACTCAATTCGGCCCTGCCTTCGGCAGCGTTGAGTTGCAGCGCACCATCGCCAACGCAAATTACCACGCTCTGGAAGTTTCGCTGAATCACCGCACGCACGGCCTGGAAATGCTGGCCAGTTACACGTTTTCTAAATCCATCGATCAATCCGCCGGACTGCCCGATCCGATCAATCCTGTCAACCCCGCACTCAGCCGCGCGCTTTCGGCCTTTGATCTGCGGAATAATCTGGTGACCAGCTTTCATTACCAGTTGGCTGGACCAAAATCAGCCGGCTTTTTTCAACCCGTGGCAAGCGGATGGGCGTTCTCCGGCATCGCCCGCTTCACTTCCGGATTGCCTGTGACGCTCATCAACAACAACGACACTTCTCTGCTGGGAACCATCCCCAACGGCATCAACAACAATGGCGTCGATACACCCAATTGGAGTGGAAAATCGCTTGACCTTCATCTGAATCCCCGTAGCAGCGCGCCGGTCTTTGATACAAGTCAATTTCTTCCCTTGCCCGTTCTTGGCACCATGGGCAACGCGCGCCGCCGCTTCTTCTCCGGTCCCGGAATGGAAGATCTGGACGCCACGCTTTCAAAGACCATCAAGATGCCCAGGGAGCAATCGATTGAAGTGCGCGCTGAAGCCTTCAATCTCTTTAATCACGCGCAGTTTTTTGGCGCGGCTGCCGTTGAAGGCAACATCTCCAGCGCCACCTTTGGCCAAGCCGTCAGCGCCATGCCGCCGCGGCTCATGCAAGTTGCGCTGCGCTACCGGTTTTGATTCCGGCCGGCAAATGCAGAAAGGTTCAATCTGTAACTTTGCAAATCCCATCCCATTCTAAGCGAATTCATTTTCAGCCGGAAGTTTCAAGGCTAAGGCGTGGATGCCCTACCCTTTGGCAAGTGTTATTCAGCAGTTGAATACAAAGGTTCAGGAGGACGATCTGCCTCAAAAATGCTCACCCTTGGCAGTTTTGGTTTTGGCGACCGCCTCCTGAATCTCCGCAATCAACTCGATCATCTGGTCTCTTTTTCGCCCACTCAACTCTAAATATTTGATCCCATAGGTGCGCTCGTTCAGCCGCACTTGAATCACGCCGCCCAGCCGAACCGGGAGCCCATTCAATCTCAGATTCAACTCAATATTGATGCCCTGCTTGATCTCGCGCGGATGATTCAACCCAATCCGGCATCCGCTCTGGCTGATATCCAGCACCTTGGCGGGAAGTTTTTCTCCGGAACCGACGATCAATAGATCCGCAGGTTCCTCCAATGAAAACCGCTCATGGTTGCGGCGATTCCGGCCCTCCGGCGGTCCATTGGGCTTCACCGGCTCCGGTTGCACTTCTTCCACGGGCTGGAGCATTCTTGGTTGAGCGAGCGGCATTTGCCGCTTTGGAAGCAGCAGCTTGAGTTCCGCCAGGCGCTCCGCCGCGACGCTGTCAAACTCTACTCCGAAGCTATTGCCGCCTCGGCTGCCGCGCGTCATTCCGCTCAAACGAAAGGACGTCTGATTGGCCTCGAAGCGAATCTCGACGCGAATGGGATTCCAAACAAGAAATGGCTCATCCGGTTCCACACAGCAGCCCGTTTCACTCAGATTCTGCAGCTTGCCATGGATCGTGCTCCCTGTCGCAACCACTACGATTCTGACCGGCTGGTCGGTCCCATGGCGGGGCGACTTCCTGCGCTCGTTGCCCTTCCATGAATTCGATTGGGGCTTCCAGACAAAGTCCATTACGGTTGGCTTCTCTCTTCTAGACTTGTTGTTCACTCCAAAGAATTCATCGGCTTGAAACGTACTTAACTTGATCAAATGAAAACAAAAGTAATCCCATATGGCTATATCACGCAACCAATTCCAGTTCTTCAAAGATGATTGAACTGAAGTGAATGCCCACTGAATGACGGTTGATTGAACCACCTATCCGTATCCCGAGCAAAAGAATACCGCCTGCTGCTCAAACGCGGCAGGCGGCAATCGGTCCAAGGAGTACAAGCACATCAACCGAACTTGTAGAGGAAGCCAGTCGGCGTGCCCCAAAGATTTCGGGAACGATCTTCGTAGAAGATGCTGAACTCGATGCCGGAGATGTCGTAATCGAAGAGCGGCACGCGGTCAAACGTATAGTCGCAGCGCACGGAGTACTCGTCTCCGCCGCAGTCGATCATCAGAGTGTCTTCAGTGGAGAGCCTCTCCGGATGGGTCAGCAGTATGCTGGCCACGGTAAAGACGCCCAGGCCGAACTCGTTGCCGGACATGGAGACGCGCGCACGCCGGGCCGAACAGCCGCGGTGCAACATTCCCGCCTGGATGGGAATTACCATGAAATCGTGACCGCCCTGTTGATCGGCTAGAATCTTCTCCGCCAGCTTGGAACGCTCCGTCTGGCGCAGGTAGGTTGGACCCAGGCGGCCAGCGATGCGGTTCTGGAACTTGCGTTTGGTGGCCAATGCACCAAGAATCATCTCCACCGCCTCGTTATAGGTGGGCGCCAGCGCCTCCCAGCGCGGAATGGCAAACCAAGCTTCCGCTCCCTCCAACAACGGCTTGCGCGCCAACCTCTCCTGGCAACTGCCCAGCGTGGGAAAGAACTTCTTCAGCTCCGTCACCTGCGCCTCCACAGGCCGCACCTTATAGGTGGGCGGATAGACGCGATTCGAGGCAACCTCTTCGTCCTTGAACTTGTCGCTAATGGTGTGTTTGTGGATGATTTCCACAACCTTTTCAACCACTTCGGCCTTCAGAGTCTTGCTCAACTCAAGCACGGTCTGCGCGCTCTGCCGGTCCAGTTGCTCGATGGCCGTAAGGTAAGCTGTCTTGGCGGCGGCTCCAAGAAACTCCTGGAGCTGCGAATTCTGTTGATCGGTCGTGTTTCCCGACAAATGCAACGGAGTGATGAGAGATGCTGTCGCCATTGGCACCCTTTTTTGCGCTTGCGCGCAATCGATTCTTTGGCTCTTATCGGCACATTCCAAAATTTCAATAGTCAATTTACGCGTTAGTTGCTCCTATTTGGAACAAAAAAGGGGGAGGAGCCTTTGGAGGAGTGGACAGATGCCGGTCTGGATGGCTGAGCGGAGGGGCACGGATGGCCGGCTGGCGTTTGCGCCGGGAGCGGAAATCCAGTGAATTGTTCTCCACCCTCAGAGTGAGGCAGATCACACCCAGAAGGTCTATGATGGGTTGAGAATGGCTTTTCTGGCGTAGGACTAAAGGTTTTTTGTCCAATGAATGAGGGCAAGGAGACCGCCCACCCCAGACGCAGATTCAAATGCACCCCGAGGCTTGGGCATTTAACACCTCATAAATTTATGAAAACGCACGGAAATTGACATCTTGCGTGCGAAAATTGTTCTGGAATGATTTTGGAGTCTTGATGGCACTTTTTGGCACTTTTGCACTATACCTCGCGCTGGTTCTGGCCGCGTGGAATCTGCTTGCGGGGACGCTGGCGCTGCGCTTGATCGCCACCGGACAGCCCGCGGCCATCTCGCCGGAGCGGCTGGCGGATACGGCGCGGCGGGCTGGGATTGCCAGCTTTTGGGCCGTGACGGCGGCGGCTTTCGCGCTCATCTGGTCGGTCTTTACCAACGATTTTTCGCTCACCTACATCATGGAGCACTCTAACCGGGCGCTGCCGGGACCGTACAAGTTTTCCGCGCTGTGGAGCGGCCAGGAGGGTTCGCTGCTGCTTTGGGCTTGGCTGCTGGCGGCTTACGGCTTTGTGCTGCGGCTGACGCACAAAAAGGATGTAAAGCTCTACGCTTACGCGGGCGCGATTCTGGCCGGGATTCAAGTCTTCTTCCTCTCGGTGCTGTGCTTTGCCGCGCCGCCCTTTGCGCTGTGGAAGGGCGCGATTCCCGAAGACGGCGCAGGGCTGAATCCGCTGTTGCAGTACCCGGAGATGGTGATTCATCCACCGATGCTGTACCTGGGCTACGTGGGCTTTTCGGTACCCTTTGCCTTCGCGCTGGGCGCGCTGATGATGCGCTATCCGGGCGAGAAGTGGATCAAGATTACGCGCGTGTGGACGCTGGTGACGTGGCTCTTTCTCTCCTTCGGCATCGTGCTGGGCATGCACTGGGCCTATGCGGTGCTAGGCTGGGGCGGCTACTGGGGATGGGATCCGGTGGAGATTGCCAGCCTGATGCCGTGGTTGACCGCGACCGCCTTTCTGCACTCGGTAATGATGCAGGAGAAGAAAGGCATGATGAAGAGCTGGAATGTCTGGCTGATCTTCATCACCTTCCTGCTGACCATGCTGGGCACGCTGCTGACGCGTGCTGGCCTCGTCAGTTCCGTCCACGCCTTTGCGCAGTCCTCCATAGGCACTTGGTTCATGATCTTCATGGGGATTGTGGCCGCGGTCTGCATCTTCACCTACATATTGCAGCACAGCCACTTGCACAGCGAACAGGATCTGGAGTCGCTGGTGAGCCGCGAGTCCAGCTTCCTCTTCAACAATCTCGTGTTGCTGGCCTTGTGCTTTGTCATTTTGTGGGGCGCGTTGTTCCCGATTCTAAGCGAATATGTAGTGGGCAGCAAGGTAACGGTCGGCGCGCCGTTCTATAACAATGTTGCGATTCCGATTGGTTTGTTTCTGCTGCTGCTGACCGGCGTGGGTCCGCTGCTGCCCTGGCGGTCTACCTCGATGAAAGCCATCAAGCGCAATTTCATACTGCCGACGATTGCACTGTGGGGGATGGTTGCGGTTTGCCTTGCCGTGGGCGTGCGGCCGTGGAAGGACGGGACTCTCGATAACGGCAACCTTTATTCGTTGGTGGCCTTCGCGCTCTCGGCGGCTGTCTTCACTGCAATCGCTTCAGAGTTCCTGCGCGGGGCGCGGGTGATTGCCAAACAGAGCGGAAGGAATTTCTTTGCCGCAATGTATCTGCTGGTTAGGCGAAACACACGGCGCTATGGCGGTTACATCATTCATTTGGGCGTTGTCATCATGATTATTGGATTTGCCGGCGCGGCCTTCGATCGTAATGTGGAAAAGGAGATGGAACTTCACGACAAAATTTCTATTGGCCCTTACTCACTGGAATATGTCGGTCCAACGCAGGATTCGAATCCTAACTATGATTCTGAGTATGCATTATTAAACGTCTTCAAGGAAGATCAGCCAGCGAAGACGCTTGAGTTTAATGGCTTACTGTTTCATATCGTTCCTACCTTCCACTTCGTTCCGCTACAGATAGCACCAGGAAAGCGGGTTTATCTGGCCAGCGGTCAGCCGCAGACGATGGTGGCAATTCATTCGGCGATCTCCGGCAATGACCTGTATGTCGTCTTTGAAGGGGCCAATCCAGACACCGGCCAGCCGATCATCAAAGCAATTCTGAATCCGCTGGTGAACTGGATCTGGCTTGGGTTTGCGATGCTGTTCTGGGGTACGCTGATTGCGCTGGTTCCCAGCCAGAAGCCGGCGCAGAAGGGAGGCAACTCCGTTGCGTCTTAACATTTGGACAAAAGCGGTACAAGCTGGAGTGCTCGCCGTGGCTGTCTGCTTTTCGGTAGGCGCGACGGACGCTGGCGCGCGCTATAACGACTTGAATCACCGGCTGATGTGCACTTGCGGCTGCGCGGAGATTCTGGGCGAGTGTAACCATGTGGGCTGCACGAACTCGACCGAGGAGCTTGCCCTATTGCGTGCTGGCCTCAACGAGGGCAAAAGCGACCAGGAGATTCTGGATTCGTTTGTGGCCAAGTATGGAGCCGTGGTGCTGGCCGCGCCAAGTAAAGAGGGCTTCGATTTAGTGGCCTGGATTGCGCCCTTCGCGGTCTTTCTCGCGGCTCTCTTGGGAACGATTCTGCTGGTTCGGCGTTGGAGCTTTGACAAGACGCAGAGCAATGCGCAAATGGCTGATCCGTCGATGGATGCGCTCGTGGAAAAGATTCGCCGCGAGACCGGCGATGGAGGTTACGAACTATGACGCCGACTTTGGGTTTGATTTTTAGCGGACTGCTGGCCATTGCGCTCTTTGTCTATACCTTCTGGCCTGAGAATGTCTTTGCCCAGCAGCGCCAGAAAACGCGCCTCGATTATCTCTTCGAGCGCAAGGAGCAGCTTTACGAAAATCTGCGCGATTTGAACTTCGAGTTCAAGGCGGGCAAGTATCCTGAAGAGGATTTCGCCGCGCAGCGTGCGCAGTTGGAGAATGAAACGGCGTCGCTGTTAAGCGAGATCGAATTGTTGCAGCGGGTCTAAGATTGGCTGATTGAGGTTCGTGGTTCCCCACCTATTCCGCGATACGACCGCGGAATGGATGGGGTACCCAAGATTTCGAGCGCGTTTGAATATGGAATCCGTACGATGCGCAGTAATTGAAAGAGGATTTTTTCGACAATGAAATTGACTCCGATGACTTTTTGCACCGTTGCCGCAAGCCTTCTGCTTGCTGGCGCGCTGGCGCAGGCCTCCACCATTACCGGCACAGTGACCGACAAAACGACCGGCAAGCCCGCCGCAGGCGACGCCGTGGTGTTGGTGAACCCGATGGCCGGCATGAGCGAAGAGGCGCACGCCACCACAGACGCGCGCGGGCATTTTTCGCTGGACAAAAGCGGCAACGGCCCTGCGCTCATCCGCGCCAAGCATCAGGGCGCGGAGTACTTTATTGAAGCGCCGCGCGATGGCGCCCCGGCCGACATTCCGGTCTATGATGTGGCCGCCAAGGTTGATGGGGTGGGCATCGATGAGGATGTGATTGGTGTGGTGGACACGACCGGCGGACAGCTTCACATTGTCGAGCGCTACGCCCTGCACAACTCGAGCGCCCCGCCCCGCACGCAATGGACGGCGCGCAGCTTTGAGATTGTGCTGCCGGAGTCCGCCGTAGTGGAGGGCGTCAGCGGGCAGCGGCCAGGCGGCTTGCCGACCACCGTCAAGCTCGACCCCGACGGACCCAAGGGCCACTACTCATTCAACTTTCCCATCGAGCCGGACGCAGGCGAAAAAGGCACGCTCTTTCAGATTGAATACACGCTGCCCTACAACGGAAAGCTGATCTTCCATCCGCAGCTTTCGATCTCGGCCAAGACGGTTTGGGTAATGCTGCCCAAGAGCATGAGCTTTGCGGCTGGCGCTGGATCGGCCTTTCAGTCGGCGCCGCAAGACCCTGGCTTCGCCACCTATGTCTGTAAGGATGTGGTTCCCGGCAAGGCGCTGGAGTTTACCGTCTCCGGCAACGGCTCGCTGCCGCGCGACGACCAGAATGGGCAGAACCAGCAGGCAGCTTCCGGCATGGGCGCGCAGGGCGGCGATGCTTCAGATTCAAGTACTCCAAGCTCGCAGCCCGGCGGCGGCATCGGCACGCCGATCAACACGCCTGATCCGCTGTCAAAGTACAAGTGGTGGATTCTGGGCATTCTGGCGCTGCTGATGGTAGCGGCAGCGGGATTGATGCTTCGTAAACCGGCGCCAGGAGCGGGGATGAGTGCAGGCGCTCCGCAGGCATTTGCGGCTCCGGCGGACAAGAATGCTGCGCTGCTGAATGCGCTGAAAGAAGAGCTTTTTGCGCTGGAGAGCGAGAAGATTGCCGGCAAACTGGCCGCGGATGAGTATGAGAAAATTAAAGCCGCGCTGGAAACGGTCTTGCGGCGGGCATTGAAAAGGCAATAAACTCTGGCTACTGAAAACTGAAATCATGAAAACTCTCTTCCGCTCCGTACTATCTCTTGCGCTCATCGTCTGGCTGGGCGCGGAGATCTTCTTTCCGGTTGTGGCCGCTGTCACCTTTAAAGTCTTGCAGCCCGACACCCACACAGCGGGCGCAATTGTCGGGCATTTGTTGCGTATGCTGCATGGCATGGGGCTGGTCTCTGGGATGGTGGCACTGGCTGCGTTGGCGCTGGCTCCGGCTTGGGGCGTCTACAAGCCGCGCGCGGTGCTTGGGCCCATGGCGCTGCTGGTGATGATGCTTGGTCTGACGGTCTACTCACAGGTGGGTATCATTCCGGCGATGGAGCGCGACCGCATCGCCGCCGGCGGAGCCATCGACGCCGTGAACGCCGCCAATCCCAGCCGCGTGAACTTCGAGCGGCTGCACCAGCGCAGCGTCTGGGTGGAAGAAACGGTGCTGCTGATGGGGCTGGCGACGGTGGTGCTGGTGGCCAAGGCGGACGCCTCGCGCGCTTGAGTTTGCGGATCTATTAAGCATGTCACAGCCGCTCCCATCCAGCGCGTGCTAAACTGCACGGCGGAGACTGAACAGAATGATTCAGGTTTCTGAAATTAAAGATTCTGCTGTTATCCCAGTCAATGTTTTTTCGCAAATTCAGGAACGAGCAGTCGCTGGGCGCATTCCGTGGGCTGGGCCGCTACTGCTGGTCTCGGCGCGGACCGTCCTGCTGCTTGTCACGCAAGGCTTGCTGGCGCTGGTTTTCTTTGCCCAACATCGGCCCATGCCTTGGCGGGCGGCGGGCGATTATTGGGCTGTCTATGGAACATTGGTGGATATTGGATGCCTGCTTGGCCTGCGCTATTTCACGCGGCGAGAAGGCATTCGGCTGCGCGATCTGATTGGTCCTGTCCACATGCGCCGCGGCCATGATCTATGGCTTGGATTGGGCTTTTATCTTTTGATCTTTCCGTTCTTTCTGGGCGGCGGTTATTTTGCCCAGAAAGTTCTTTATGGCTCCTCGGGCGACAGCCCCTTGAAGTATCTTGTTCACCCGCATCCATTGCCAATCTGGGCGATTGTATACAGTCTTACTCTCTGGTGGATAATCTGGTCGCCGACGGAAGAGACAACCTACCAAGCCTACGTTCTGCCTCGCCTGCAAGCGCTCACCGGCCGAACCTGGATCGCTGTTGTGATTGTAGGGTTCTTTTGGACTGTGCAGCATTGCGCTCTTCCCTTCGTTCCTGACTGGCGATATATTCTCTTCCGTTTCCTCGCATTTCTTCCCGGCATCCTGATGCTGATGCTGGTCTATCTGCGCACGCGCCGCCTGGCGCCGCTGATCGTCTCGCACTGGCCGATGGATATCGTGGCCGCAATGATGAACATGATCTACTAAAGTAAATGAGAAACGATGATGGCGATGAACGATATGCAACTTCTCCCCAATGCGCGGGCTTCCATTGAAGAGCGCGTGGCATCCGGTCGCATTCCGTGGGCTGGTCCGCTGCTGCTGGTGGTGGCGCGCTCTGTGCTGTGGCTTGGCTTCCAATCGCTGCTGGCGCTGATCTTGCTGGCCTTGCATCGCCCCGCGCCATTCCATACAGCAGGCAACTGGTGGATGCTTTACGGCACCCTAAGCGATCTCTGCTGTCTCTTGGGAATGCGCTATTTCACGCGGCGTGAGGGCATACGGCTGCGCGATCTCATCGGTCCGATTCGCCTGCGCTGGGGGCGCGACATGTGGCTCGGGCTTGGAATTCTGCTTCTCTCCTATCCGCTGTTGATCGCCGGCGGCCAGCTTGCGGCACGGTTGGTGTATGGCTCCATGGCCAAGGTCCCCATGGATTTCATCCTGCAAAGGCACGCGTTACCGCTTTGGGCTACGGTTTACACCCTGACTGTTTGGTGGATCATCCAGTCGGCCACTGAAGAAATGACATACATGGGTTATGTATTGCCCCGCTTGCAGGTGCTTAGCGGCCGCACATGGATTGCCGTGACAATTGTCACGTTCTGGTGGGCAGCGCAACACTGCATGATCCCATGCGTTGCCGATTGGCATTATCTGGCGTACAGGTTTCTAATGTTTTTTCCTTTACTCCCGTTGTGGATTCCGGTCTATTTGCGCACACGGCGGCTGTCGCCGCTCATTCTTGCGCATTGGCCCATGGATATTAGCGTCGCCATTATGACAGGAACCAATATAGGAGCCATAATGATGACCGGCATCCACTGACAATCAGCGATCCATCGCATGAAAGTGGTTCTGGGTCTCCCATCCATAGCGCACAGAACGCGCGATGGATGGAGCACCCGGCTGTTTTTTTATCTTTGATTTCTGTCGACTGTCCACTGTCCACTGACCCTGTATCATCTAGGTATGAAGACTGGCATCATCGGCCTGCCGCAGGTGGGCAAAACATCGCTGTTCAAGATTCTGACCAAAGCCAAGCTCGACGAGCGGAGCTTCAGCCGCCAGGAGCATATCGGCGTAGCGCGCGTGCCGGACGAGCGGCTGGACAAGCTCTCGGCGCTTTACTCTCCCAAGAAGACGACCTACGCGTCGGTGGAGTTTGTGGACGTGGCGGCCATCGGGCAGGAGGCGCTCAAAGAGACGGCCTTCCTGACCAGCCTGCGCAACGTGGACGCGCTGATTCATGTGCTCAGGGCCTTCGAGGAGGAGTCGATTGCCCACGTGGGGCCGATCGATCCGATGCGCGACATCAAGAGCGTTGAGTTCGACCTGATGATCAGCGACTTGACACAGGTGGAAAAGCGCCTGGAGCGGCTGGAAAAGGATTTGAAGAAGGGCCGCACCAGCGATCTGGAGCATGAGCAGGCGCTGCTATTGCGCTCGAAAGAGGCGCTGGAGCAGGAGACGCCGCTGCGCGAGCTGGAGATGACGAATGAGGAGAAGAAGCTCATCAAAGGCTTCATGTTCCTCTCGCAGAAGCCGATCCTCTACGCGTTGAATATCGGCGAGAGCATGACCCTGGGCGATGATCTGGGGGCGGCGGTGAGCCGCTGGAAGCTGGACGATGTGGCGCACCGGCCGAATGCGGGCGCGACGGCCATCTGCGGCAAGGTGGAGGCCGAGCTGGCGGAGATGGACGATGAAGAGGCGGCGGAGTTCCTTGAGGGCTATGGCCTGCATGAGAGCGGCCTGGTGCGGCTGATCCGCAAGAGCTACGAGTTGCAGGGGCTGATCAGCTTCTTCACCGCCGGCGAGGATGAGTGCCGCGCCTGGACGATTCCTGCCGGCTCCAAGGCGCCGCAAGGAGCCGGGGCGATTCACTCCGATCTGGAGCATCACTTTATCCGCGCAGAAACGATTCGCTGGGACGCTCTGCTTGCCGCGGGTTCAGAGGCCGCCGCGCGCTCCAAAGGCACGCTGCGGCTGGAAGGCAAAGAGTACGTGGTGCAGGATGGCGATGTGATGCACATTCGGCATAGCGGATAAAGGCACATTCGACAAGGTTGTCTCGTTCACTCAGCAGGTCGGGAACGTCTTTTTTGCCAGTCGAGTTTGGCAGTAAGTAACGGATGAACTGACCTGCTTGTTCACTCGACTAGAACTACCGTGGGATGAGGTTTCATCGGCGGCATGAAACGCGGCAAATCACTCTTCATCTTTTTCGTGTGCCTGACGGCAGCGTCCCGCGCCGGGTTTGCGGAAATGAATCCGATCGATCAATCTCGTATCGTCCATCCCTCCGCGTCGTTCCTGGACGTCTCCGCGCGCCGTGCCGCGCGTCATCCTGGTCCGCCGTGGGAGAGCCTGCTCACTCAGCCTGTATCGGATTCCAACCTCGGCGGAAATGCGACTCTCTACGCTGCTCCTGTGAGGTAATTGTGCCCCGCGGAGGCGCTTCTCAGGCTTGTGGATTGCGGGTACCGAGTTGAGCTTCCATCTCATGCTGTGAACAAAATCTCCGTCTGAACCGTATATAGTGATGAGAAGCTTGGCAACTGCAACGTTTGAAGATTTTTTTACCGGCGCAATCCGGTGCTAGTCAAACAAAACTGAGTGCTCCCCCGCATGAAAACCAATGGTGCTGAAAGAACCAGAGACCAGGCCATCCCGAACCTCAGAGGCGTGAGGCTTGGGATTGCGGGAGTTGTCCTGTCTTTGGGATTGGTT
Source organism: uncultured Occallatibacter sp. (assembly GCA_964644105.1). Lineage (GTDB taxonomy): Bacteria > Acidobacteriota > Terriglobia > Terriglobales > Acidobacteriaceae > Telmatobacter. Next base: position 44,598 of record CAZXVX010000002.1, read on the forward strand.
TTCTGCGCGGCTGCGGCTGCGGTGGGCGCAAAGCAAGCACCGGCGCCCGTGGAGCCTCCCAAGGCCAAGCCCGCTCCGGCCTACTTCGTGCCGCTGCTGACCGAGGGCGTCAAGCTCTCGGACTTTGCCGGCATGAAGCCGCGCCCGGAGCTGAAAGACAAGCTGCTGAAGATCACCGGCTTCATTCAGAACTCTCCGCACGACGGCCAGCCGGCCAGCGAAGAGACCGAGGTATGGCTCGGCTATACCAAGAGTACCTTTTACCTTGTCTTCATCTGCTACGACCATCATCCGAACTTGATTCGCGGACACTTGGCGCGGCGAGAAAACGTTGGGAACGACGATAACATTTCGGTCATCTTCGATCCTTTTCAGGATCATCGCAAGGGCGTTCTCTTCACCGTGAATCCGGTGGGCGTGCAGGCCGATGCGTCGTGGACCGAAAACCAGGGTCAGGATTACAGCTACGACCAGGTTTGGGACTCTGAAGGGCAAGTGACCGGCAGCGGATGGATGGCGTTGATGGCCATCCCCTTCCGCAGCTTGCGCTTCCGGCCCGGAGGCTCGGATTGGGGCGTGGTTTTTATGCGCAACTTTCCACGCAACAGCGAGACCAGCTTCTGGCCGCGCGTGGCTGCCAACATTTCTGGCGTGCTCACCCAGGAAGCCACGCTGAAGGGCATCGAGGGGGTGACCGGCTCGCATGAGGTTCAGGTCAATCCCTACACGCTGGCCCAGAACGAGCGCACGCTGGAGACGCTTGATCCGACGAATCCGTACTTCAGTTCGCGCCACTTGGAGGCTACGGCGGGTGGTGAATTCAAGGCGGTGATCAAGGACAAGATTGTCTTCGACTTCACCGTCAATCCGGACTTCAGCGACATCGAATCCGACCAGCCGCAGTTCACCGTCAATCAGCGCTATCCGGTTTACTTCCCGGAGCTGCGTCCGTTTTTTCTGGAGAACGCGAATTACTTCACCACCCCTTCGCCGATTGCCCTGCTTTACACGCGCAACATTGTGCGTCCGGAGTTTGGGGCGCGCGTGACCGGCAAGCTGGGCCACACCAACATCGGCCTGCTGGCCATTGATGACCGCGAACCCGGCGAGATCTATGGCGCCGATGACCCGCTCTACAAAAAGCGCGCCTTCATCGGCGCGGGGCGCGTCTCACAGGATTTTGGCAAAGGAACAAGCATCTCCGCGCTCTACACCGACTACGAGTTCGGACAGGGATGGAACCGCATCGGCGGCGTGGACTCCATTGTGCGCTTCAACGACAAGTGGACCGCCGTGGCGCAATGGGTGGAAAGCTCGACCATGGGCACGGAGGACAGTCCCACCTACTCCGCCGGACCAACGTGGAATATGAGCGTGAACCGTTCCGGCCACTCGTTTAACTTTAATTCGAGCTTTGTGGATTTCAGCACCGGTTTTCAAACTCTTCTTGGCTTCATCCAATCCTCGAATATTCGCAGCGGCCACGCCTACACAAACTACAACTGGTTTCCAAAGCATGGCAAGATCCTCAACTGGGGGCTGGAGACCAACCAGAACATAGCATTCAATCATCAAGGCGACCGCGTTTATCATTACTCGAACTTTGATCCATTTTTTGTTTTTCCGCGCAATTTTGTCATTGCGCCGATTGCGGGCGAGAACTCCGACACAGTTGGACCGGCGAGTTATCCGCTGCCAACTTACAAAAACTTTACGGAAAATTACGCCGGAATCGTCTTCCGCGGCGCGCCATGGGCACAGATGAACTTTAATCTTACCGCCATGCGCAGCGGCAACGTGAATTACAATCCGCTCCCCTGCCCTTCTCCCTGCCAGGCTCAACCGAATAACTTGCCTTCGTTGATGAATCAGGAGACCGTGCAGTTCTATCTAACTTTGCAACCTATCCGCCAGTTAACTGCCGATAACATCTATCTGCTGGACCGTGATCATTCCGTCGCCGACGGCGCATTTGTCTATGAAGCGCAGACCTTCCGCACCAAGGTCAACTATCAATTCACGCGGGCGCTTTCGGCGCGCGTCATTGTCGAGTACGATTCAACGCTCTCCAATGCGGTGGTGACTTCTCTGCCGCGCACCAAGCAGGTGCAAAGCGAGGCGCTCTTCACCTGGCTGCCGCATCCCGGTACGGCGGTCTATGTTGGCTATAACAACGACTTGCAAAATCTGGACCACCAGCTCTGCAAGGGCTTTCCCGGCGGCACTTGCGATTCCGATCATACTGTCGCGCCGCGCTCCGATAACTTTCTGAACGATGGCAAGCAGATTTTCATCAAGGCATCCTACCTCTTCCGCTTCTAATCCCAACCCGCTTTTCCCGCCCGCCACGCATGAAGTTGTAGCGCCGGCCTCCTGGCCGGCTGTAGCATGGCCCTCCTGGTCCACGATTGTTTCATCTCAGGAACCAAAACTCTCCTCGCGCATCCAATCATGTGTAAGGCCGTGGAGGTTCCCCTTGTCGCTGCGTCCCGTAAGAGAGATTTCACTCAGCAAGCCCACCGTGGAAGGCGCCGGAGTTCATCTGCGCCGCGCCTTCGGCTTTGGAAAGACTGCGGAGTTCGATCCCTTCCTGCTGCTGGATGACTTCCGCAGCGACCATCCGTCCGATTATCTGGCTGGCTTTCCCTGGCATCCCCATCGGGGCATCGAGACCATCACCTACGTGCTGGCCGGCGAGGTGGCACACGGCGATAGCCTCGGCAACCAGGGCCGCATGACCGCCGGCGATGTGCAATGGATGACCGCCGGCAGCGGAATCCTGCACCAGGAAATGCCCAAGGGCGATGCCCAAGGCCGCATGCATGGCTTTCAGCTATGGGCCAATCTGCCCGCCGCGTTGAAGATGACTGCCCCGCGCTATCAGGACATTCCGGCCAACGCGATCCCTGAAGTAACCGAGGACGACGGCAGCCGTGCGCGCGTCATCTGCGGCGAGTTCTGGGGCAAAAAAGGACCGGTCGAAGGCGTAGCCACGGAGACGAGTGTCGCCGCGCGCTATGTGGATATCTCGATTCCGCCCAACAGAACCAAGCGCATCCCGGTAGAAACCACGCGCCACGCCTTCGCCTATGTCTTCGCGGGTGCGGGTACGTTTCGCGACGCCTCAGCGCCGCAAGCAGTTTTAACCGAGTCAGCCGTGAACCCCAGCGCGCCCGTGGTTTACGACGCCAGCAACCACTCGCTGGTGCTCTTTGATCGCGGTGATGAGATAGTAGTGCAAGCTGGCCCCGAGGGCATTCGCTTTCTGCTGGTCTCCGGCCAACCGCTGGAGGAGCCGGTCGCCTGGTACGGACCGATTGTGATGAACACTGAGGAAGAGTTGCGTCAGGCCGTTGCCGAACTGCGCACCAACACATTTATCCGGAACAGATAAGAGCGAATTACTCCAGTTCTTGCAGCTCCCCTGTCAAAATCTGCTCGGGTTTCACGCCCCGCCCACGCAACGCGCGCAGGCTCAGCGAGTCGTGGCGCTTGGCCAGCCGCCGACCGTTCTCGTCCACCATCAAACTGCAATGGAACCATGCCGGATTCTCGTAACCCAGGGCGCGATTGAGCAGAATCTGCCGCGCCGTGGATTTGAGCAGATCCTGGCCGCGCACCACCTCTGTAATCTTCATCGCCGCGTCATCGGCCACGCAGGCCAACTGGTAGCTCGGAACAGCGTCGCGCCGCCAGACAACGAAGTCGCCGAAGTCCACGCCTGCCACAAACCGCTGGGCGCCAAGTTCTCCATCCTCAAACTCGATCGCCTCGCCGTCCGGAACGCGGAAGCGCCAGTTATAACCATCTGGCGAATCCGGCATATGCGCAACGCTTGTTTGCAGCTTCCGGCAGGTTCCGGGATAGATGGGTTCATCGTCCAGCGGCTCTTGAGCCGGATTCTCATGCGGCGCACTCAAGGCAGCTTCCAGGTCTTTGCGCGAGCAGCGGCAGGGATAGATGAACCCACCGTTGAGCAGCATGCGCCAAGCCTCCAAATAGAAAGCGTGGCGTCCGCTCTGCGCATACGGCGCGCATGGCCCGCCCACATCCGGTCCCTCCTGCCAATCGATTCCCAGCCAGCGCAAATCCTCCAGCGCAGCCTCGGCGTACACTGCGCGGCTGCGGTCGGGGTCCAAATCCTCCATGCGCATTACAAGCGTTCCATCCGCATTCCGAGCGCGCTCCCTGGCCGTCCAGAAGGTGCGCGCGTGGCCCGCGTGCAAGTAGCCGGTAGGCGAGGGCGCAAGCCGTCCGCGATAGCGCGGCGGCGATGAAGTGGAGTCTTTCATGCTCTGCATTATTTTAATAACTTGCGGCGAAAAAAATCAGGCTGTTCCGGATAGGAGCACCGGAACAGCCTGTGAAGGACGGAAGGTCATAGAGTTCCATCCAAACTGATTATTGAAGAATGATCACGTTCATGCTCCACGGAGTCAGTGTCAACGTGAGCGGAAGCGTGGGCGAGCTAATTGTGGATGTGGTGGGCGGAGCCCATACAGGGATCACCGCGTCCGTCTGATCATAGATCGCCTTGTCGTAAGTCGTTACGGTAACGCTGGAAGCTGTGGTTTTTCCGTTAATCGTGATCTCGACTGGTTCGCTGGTTGTTTCGTTGCGGTTGAAGATCACCAGCGCCGTGCCGCCGCTATGCGTGGCCGCGTAAGCCACCACATCCGAAGTGTCGCCAGTCACTTTCGCGGTCATTACGGATTCGCCAGAGACTGCCACGTTGCTGAAGAGCTGGAAGGCGCGCGCCGAAGGCAGCAAGGTTCCTGCCGCCAGGGTTTCGTTCTCGCAACCATACTCTGGAAGGCCATCAGAGAAGATCATGTAGCCGCCAAAATCCTGCCAGCCATAGAGCGAACTGGAGAAGTTCGCGCCTGAGCCAGAAAGGGAATCCTCGCAGCCTCCGAAGCCAATCCACCAGGTGGCGCGGGAGACGCCGTCATTCATCATCTCGCCCAGCATCTGGCCGGCAAACAAAGCTTGCGTAATCGACATGGATTGTTTGCCCGGATTGGTATAAACCGATCCCATCTCTCCCACGTAAATCGGTGTATTCGCGGTCCCCCACTTAGACAGTTCCTGCTTGACCGTCTCGACATTCGTGGTCAGACCCTGAGCATCATAATCAATCAAGGCCGTATCACTTTCATTGCCCGGCGCTTGAGGATAGTAGTGATATTCAACGAAGTCGTAGTAGCCTTTGGCGTTGGCGAGCACAATATTGTCCCATCCGCCTGTGGTGTTATCCGCATCCACAACCACGCCGACCAGCGTATTGGGTGAGGCGGCCTTGATCAAATCATAATAACCACCGGGGTCGGCAACAGCGGCGGCATAGGTTGTCGGGTCATTCGGCTTGGAGTGCAGGTCTTCCTCCCAACCGCTGCCGTAGACCTCGTTACCTATCGTCATGTGGCTTACGGTTATGCCGTCCGCCAACGCGGTAGTGGCCCACGAGGCAGCCTCACTGGGTTCGCCGCCACCATTACAAGCTGCATTGGTGCCGTAATCCGCTGTCAAAGCCACATCCACCCCGGCAGGAATGGCCAGATCGTTGACGAAATTCGAAAATGTGTCATCTGAATTAGGAGTTCCGCCTCCGTAGGGAGAGTTTTGGCAGTTGGTATTGGTCGCCCAATGATAAACATCCGACCACGACCCACCCGGCCAGCGAACTGCCTTGATGCCCGTCGTTTGGAATGCATCAATAATGGCATTCTTGTTGGTCACAATGTCGTACCAAGCAGCCATATTCATGCCCAGAATTTGATTGGTCACGGCGATTGTTGTTGCAGGCGTGCTGATGGTAACCGCACTCGGCACTGACACTTCAACTGCCGAAGATTTGCCCGATGCCGAGTTGTAAATCGAGGAACTATTCGAGTCCGGCGTATAGGCGGCCGTGAGCGTGTCCGATCCAGCAGCCAGCGAACCGCCCGGAATCGTGATCTGCGCGCTGCCGCTGCTGAGTGTAGCCGCCGCGGAAGTATAGCTTCCGCTGGTCAGCACCACAGAACCGGTCGGTGTCGGATTTCCGGCGCCGCCGCTTACGCCTACCGCCACTTCCAGCGGTTGCGTGGTGCCAATGCTCGATAAGGCGGGAGTCACCGAAACCGTCGGCGTCGTCTTCACGATTGTGTAATTGGCGGTCACCGTGGTATTCGCGCTCAACGTCACATTGCAGGTTTCGGAAGAAGTGCTTGCACATCCGGTCCACGAGGAGAAGGTGTTGCTGCCCGAGGTGGCCGGCGCGGTCAGCGTTACGGCCGTGCCAGAGTTATAGTTGCGCATAAAGCTGGTGCTTCCGTTGGTTGCGCTGTTGTTATCGGCTGGAGTGACGGTGATCGCCACGCCGCTCGACGGATTGGTCGAATCCACGGTCAGATTATAGGTAACCACGGGAACGGTGTAGTTGGCCGTGACGGTGGTATTGGCGCTCAACGTTACATTGCAGGTTTCAGTCGAGGCGCTGGTGCATCCAGTCCACGATGAGAAGGTGTTGCTGCCTGATGTGGCGGGTGCAGTCAGCGTTATGGCAGTACCTGAGTTATAGGTCAGTACAAAGCTGGTACTCCCGCTGGACTTGCTGTTGTTGTCCGAGGGAGAGGCGGTGATAACCACGCCACTGGACGGATTAGTCGAGTTTACCGTCAGCGTATAAGGCACCGGTACGGCATAGTTGGCCGTGACGGTGGTGTTGGCGCTTACCGTCACCGTGCAGCTCTCACCGCTCGTGCTGGTGCATCCAGTCCACGATGAGAAGGTGTTGCTGCCCGAGGTGGCGGGTGCAGTCAGAGTTACGGCTGTACCTGAGTTATAGGTCAGTACAAAGCTGGTACTCCCGCTGGACTTGCTGTTGTTGTCCGAGGGGGAGGCGGTGATAACCACGCCACTGGACGGATTGGTCGAGTTCACCGTCAGCGTATAAGGCACCGGTACGGCATAGTTGGCCGTGACGGTGGTATTGGCGCTCATCGTCACTGTGCAAGTCTCACCACTCGTGCTGGTGCATCCGGTCCATGAGGTGAAGGCATCACCACCCGAGGTCGCCGGCGCGGTCAGCGTCACGGTTGTACCCGAATCATAGGTTCGCGTGAAGCTGGTGCTTCCGCTGGAGGCGCTGTTGATGTCCGCGGGAGAGACCGTGATGGCCACGCCGCTGGCCGGATTGGTCGAGTTCACCGTCAGTGTGTAAGTTGTTACGGGAGGGGGAGTTGAACTTCCGCCACCTCCGCAAGATGTCATCAACAGGCTTATTCCGATTCCGATACAGAACGCCGCTCGCCGCCGCAATTCAGTCATGCTAACACTCCTAAAAATTTCAATTCTCAACCAATGTCCAGTCTACTGCCCAGGACTGGCCGCGGGCACTGATTTCCTCATCGGTATAAATCCCCGGATTGGATTATGATAACGCTACCATTCAGAAATGCAAATCAAAATTATTATGGCCACATTACTGAAGACACTCTCCAACGCAAAAAGCCAATGTTACTTGTTCTTCAGTAACAACGCAGTTTTTCAGAAAATCTCCGGAATGGTGTGGAAGGCAATGCGGGTGGGCGCGGCCTTGAAGGCGGTCAGCATGGTGGCCGGGGCCAGCGTGCTCAAACCATACTTGTTGTTGATCGCGTCCATTGCGGTCACCAGGCGTGCGCGGCTCTGCTCCTGTTCCGATCCCTCAAAGAGATTCAGCGAGTGCAGGCGGTCCGGCACCAGGCCATTCAGATGCACGCCGATAAAGTTGGGGCGGTCGTAATCCTTGCCGGTGGGGCGGGATTCCCAAAGGCGGCTCAGCGCGGCAATCAACGTCAGATTGTCTTGGCACTCGCTCAGCCGCAGCTCCGCCTTCCATCCGCGTGCCGGCACGCCAAAGTTGCTCACCTGTTTTTTTTCGCCACGCGGCCCGGCAAAGCCAATCGCCAGGCCGATGCTGCTGGCCCACAAGCCGCCGGCGCGCAGGCGCATCGCCACTTTGTGAAGTAGTTTATGAGCTACCGCCCAGGCGGCCTCCGGGGTGCGCATATCCGGTCCCAGCACATGCTGATGGCTCATCGACTTGGGCGCCGCGGCTTCGTCCATTTCAAAGTCCTCGCCGTGCAGCCAGTGCCAAAGCCGCTCGCCCAGTACCGAGCCCCACACCTCGCCGCTGCGTTCGCCGTCCAGCGCCAGCAACTGCTCCATGGTGGTGATGCCCTTGGCGTTCAGCCGCTTCTCCATGCGCGGGCCGATACCCGGCAGATCGCGCAGCTCAATCTGGCGCAGTGCCTCCGGCAAAATATCCGGCGTTAGCGCCACCAGGCCGTCGGGCTTCTCCATGTCGCTGGCCACCTTGGCCAGATAGCGGTTGGTGGCCAAGCCGACCGAACTGCGGATCATCGGCCCTACCCGCTCCCGGATGCGCGTCTTCACCTGGCGGCCCAGCGCCATGGCCTGGAGCAGCGGCCGCTCCCGTCCCAGCAAACGGCAAGCCATCTCATCAATCGAGAGCACCGCCGTTACCGGAAGACAGCTCTCCACAGCTTCCACAATGCGGTGATGATACGTGACATACAGCTCATGCCGCGCCTCCACGAGCTTGAGGCCTGGACACATTCGCTTGGCCTCTCCGACGATGGTCCCGGTCTTCACGCCATGTGCTTTAGCTTCGTAACTAGCCGCAATACAACAGGTTGTATCAGCCATCATGGGCACCACGGCAACCGGGCAACCGCGTAGCTCCGGCCGCGCATCCTGCTCCACCGAGGCAAAGTAAGAGTTCATATCGACAAAAAGCCAGTTCAGCAGCGGACTGCTCTCCTGCGCACCCGAAGTTGAGAGCGGTGGATTCTGGTCTGCGCTCGCCATTGTGGAATTGGAAATTGTCTCCATCTCGTACTTATATTCGTCTTATATTCGCCTTTTAGCAAGAAAAAAGTAACTCGAATGTTTGAAAAATCTGCCGATGAACCCCACGTAGCACGGAAGCACTTTCACCGCACATCTTGAAAATGTGTGCTGGAAGGCTCATCCCTCGCCACGATTTCAGAGTCTAATCAGCAGGGTTGATGAGTATGTTCAGTTTCCTTCATGGCTTTGGCGCGGTTGAAAACCTGGTTGCCGCTCTCGTGACGATCGGCATTGCGCTGCTGCTGGCTGGTTGTGTTGAATGCTCACACTGCCCCAACCGCGAGGAGGACGACCTCTTTCGCCACCGGCACGTTTAACGCGCTTTCAAGTTCTCCTCAAGGTGGGCCAGTATCCGGTTGAACAGATGGGTGCGCACATCCGCTCCCGAAATCGAATGCGTCTTGCGCGGATAAATTTGCAAGTCGTACGGAATCTCCGCCTCGATCAGCTTCTGCACAAACTGCACGGTGTTCTCAATGTGCACGTTGTCGTCGCCTGTGCCATGCGCAATCAGCAACTTCCCCTTCAAGTTGGCGGCTGAATTCACCACCGAAAAATCCTTGTATCCGGCGGCATACTCCGTCGGCTGGCTTAGATAGCGCTCGGTGTAGATCGAGTCATAATCACGCCAATCCGTGACCGGCGCCACCGCAACCCCGGCCTTGAAGCGATCCGAGTGCGTCATCGCATAGAGCGTAAACGTTCCGCCCCAGCTCCATCCCCACCAGCCCAGCCGCTTGGGGTCGAGTTGCGGAAATTGCGCCAGCACCGCATCCACCACAGTCAATTGATCCTCAAGTTGCACGGGACCGAAGTTGTGATACGCCGCCTGCGCAAAGGCACGTCCACGCCCGCCCATACCGCGATTGTCCGTATGCAGCACGGCAAAGCCATGCTGTGCCAATAACTCGTCAAAGAGCAGCGCATCGGCCCAATGATTCTCAACCGTCGCCGTTCCCGGCCCTCCGTAAGGATTCACAATCAGCGGAATAGAAGCCGCCGTCGTGCCCTCCGGCAGCAGCAGCGTAGCATATAAACTCATTCCGTCATGCGCCTTCACCGTCAGTGTCTGCGGCGCTCGAAGTGAAAAAGCATCCAGAGCATGCGTTGTCCATATCACGCCGCACTTCGCCCCCGCCGCGCAAAGCTGAATTGTCGGCGGCTCCATGCGCGACGATTGCTTGTCCACAAACGCGGAACCCGCCAACGGAAAGTTACCCGCATGAAATCCAGCGCCTGAAGTCAGTTGTTTTCGCTCGCCCGCAAAGCTCACCTGCCAGATCTGCTGATCTTGTTCCTCGCCTTCATTCGAGGCATAGTCCACAAACTTGCTGGCTGTATCAACGCGATAAACTTCGCTTACCTCAAACTCTCCCTGCGTAAGTTGCTTTTCGAGTTTGGCTGTCGTGTGAGCCGTATCTGCCGCATTATAGCTATAAAGATACAAATGACTGTGCCCGTCAGCCCAGTTGGTCAGCACAATCGACCCATCGCCGACCTCAACATCGTACTTGTCATCGAAGAATTTATCGTCCGTCAGTTGCAGCACGGCGCGCGCCACGCCTGTTGCTGCATCCGCAAAGTAAATGTCACGGTGCTTCTGATCGCGGGCGAGCGTCTCGATCCACAGTGTCTTCGCGTCCACCCAGCCGAAGCGAGGAATGTAATCCTGTCCGGAATGAATCGGCAGCGTCATCCAAACCGTCTGGCCGCCATCCGCGCTCACCACTCCCACGCGCACCGCAGGATTCGGGTCGCCCGGCTGAGGATAGCGCTGATCTTCTACCGTGGCATGCGTCGGAATCCAGTCGGAAATCGGATACTTCGGCACAGCTGCCTCGTTCATCTCCAGGTAAGCCAGCCGCGTCGAATCCGGAGACCAAAAATAATTGCTGCGCGCCTCCAACTCCTCGAGATAAATCCAATCCACCTCGCCGTTCAGCAGGCTCGCATCCGGCGCGGGAGCCAGGCTCTTCACCGGCCGTCCCGGCTCATCCAGCCGCACCACCGCCAGCCCGTGCTCGCGAACAAAAGAAACAAACTTGCCGTTCGGCGAAAACTTGGGATCGTCGCCCGATGCCTCGCCCGCATCCGCTATCCGTTCACCCGCGCCTTTGCTCAGGTCATAAAGCCAAAGCCGCCCATTCACGTCAAAGAGCAGATGCCCGGAATCCGGCGTCCAAATGTAACTCGCCATTCCGTACCGCGATCGATGATCCCGGTCCTGCTCCGAGTCCTTGGCGCCGGACATGGCCGCGAATTGAGCGCGGCTGACCACCACGCGCGCCTTCTCCGCTCCCGGCTCCTGCTCCAACAATTCGCCGCCCAGCCGATACGTCAGGTGTTTTCCATCCGGCGACCAGGCAAGCCCTTCCGGCAGAGTGCCGATCAGAGGCCCATGCCCGTAGATCGCCTCCACGGTCAAAGGTTTTGCGGCCTGCTGGCCCGCGGCCAAAGCATGAGTTGAAAGCAATAATGCGGTTATCGTTGAGAAAAGAGCAAGCTTTGCGCGAGTCAAAAGGAAAATCCTCCCGGAAGCGAAGCGCCGCATAAGGTTGAAGCGCGCCGTCCTGAATGACTATAACTCCACCCCCCACTCCCCTGTCACTCATGAACTATGCCGTTGTCTCATTTCATCGCTGCCAGGCGCTTGCGATAGGCATCCATGCCCATCCGGCCGAACTCCCAAATCAAGTGCAGAATGGCGAGGATGGCAAGCGCCACAGCGCTCCAATGAATCGACTGGTTGATCGAGGTCAATGCCGCGCCAAATTGCGCCTGATCCAGCGCCGGGTGCTTGAGCAGCACATAAACATGGTCCTGCACAAGGAGCAGCAACCCAAGCGGAATCAAGCCAATCGCGCTCATCGCAATATGCTGTCCGCGCGGCGCCTTTCGCCAGCTTCCGCGCAGCAGATCCACCATGCGCCAGCCCAGTTGCAGCAGATTCAGCGCCACCACCCACCAGTAGAATGTGACCCATACCGGCGCAAGCTGGAAGGGAGAAGCCTTCAAATAAGCAGCCCCCGGCCCGAGCAGAAGATACGGATGCGCGGGAACCAGCAACAGCCAAATCAGCGCGAGAAATCCAAAGATGACCTCTGCCACTGCATGCGCAAAGTGGCGCGGCTTTTTTCCGCAGGCGGTTTTCACTTCCACCGGAGGCAACGCGCTGGGCATCCAGTCGGCGGATGGAAGCACGGGCAGGGGCCATCTCCCTGGGTGGCGCGCGGCCAAAAACTCAATCACCGCAAAGATCAGCGTCACCGCCGCCGCCGTCGTCAGCAGAACCTCCGGCA
>CAZXVX010000003.1:0-54288 GCA_964644105.1 uncultured Occallatibacter sp.
CGGAGGCCAAGTCCTGCGTTCACTGCCATCCGCCGCACGCCACCGCCTACGCCATCACTGGCCGCGTCCCGCCGAATCTGGTGATTCCGGAGTTCGAGGTCTTTGTCGGCAAGGTTGCCATCTCGCCTTACGAAACACCGGGCACGGCGGAGTTTGCGCAGACCGTTCTGCCGTACGTCAAGACGCATAACACGGTGCTGCTGGCCAATCACGGCATTATCTGCTGGGCGGATTCGGTGACCCACGCCGAATGGTACGCCGAGGTGCTTGAGACCTATTGCTGGACGCTGCTGATTGCCTCGCAATTGGGCGCGCCGATCTCTTATATCTCCGAGCAGAAGGGAACCGACTTGCTGGCCATCAAAAAGAAGCTCGGCCTGCCGGACGTGCGCTTTGACACATCCAGAATGAAAGAGTGCCAGCTCTCTGATCTGGAGCCGACGGATTCCATTGCGCTGATCCCCAGCCCCTGCGACGGCAACACCGGCCCCATAAGCGCGCCCACCAGCGCGGAATTGGAGGCGCTGGTGAAGTCTGTCACCGATGCGGTGATGGGAGCGATCAGCGCCCGGTAAAGGGTCCGCGCAACGCATTCCGGACTCGGTGAACCTACGATCCAGTGCCCGGTTCATGCGCGGGGTTTTTCACGGTTAAGTTGGCCGATCTGCGTCCTACTGTTCCACCATTTGCTCGAACTGGCCACCGATTCCACAAATTGTAATCCTGGCGCAACATCCATAGCAGATAATTGAGTCTGAAGTCTGCCTGGTTCAGGTCATCGAATCAGCATTCCGGGCGTGTCTGTTGAAGGAGACAAAACCACAAAGTTGTTGTCAGAGGAGACTTTTAGTTAACCTATGTTAACTATTTGTGTTAATCTTGATACAGTATGACCTACTATAAGTATTTACGCCCGATCTCTGCCGCATTGAGCAGCCTCGCCGAGGCATGTTCACTCCATTCCCGACCGGGAGTTGCCATTGCGCTTTTCGTATGCCTGATTTCTCTGTCTCTCCAGCCCGCACTGGCTACGCCGCTTTCCGACTCTGATGCAATTGCTGCTGTGGCTGCGGCGGAGAACCAGCCAGTGGATGTCCCCGCGGAGTCCCAAACGCAAGTTCAACGGTGGAACTGGCACATGCAGAACACCATTACCGGCCAGGGATATTCCGGTCTGAGCGCCAAATACTCTGGCGTCAATAGCTTGCCCACTGCCGGGCAGGCCCGCGAGACCGTCTCTCTGGATTTTTTTGGCGGTTACCGCTTGTGGCGCGGCGCGGAATTTCACGCCGACGTACTGACCTGGCAGGGCTTCGGCCTTGATCAAACCCTGGGCATTGAGGACTTTGCCAACGGCGAGGCTTACAAGCTCGGGGTTCGTTATCCGCACTCGGCCATTGCCCGCATTTTCATTCGCCAGACCATTGGCCTCGGCGGCGAGAAAGAGGTCGTGCCGGATGACCAGCTCACACTCGCCTCTGAGCAGCAGGCTTCCCGGTTCACCTTCACCGTCGGCCGTTATAGCGTGAAGGATATCTTTGACCTCAATGCCTATGCCAACGACCCGCGCACCCAGTTCCTGAGTTGGGCTTTGGTCGCCAACGCTACATGGGATTACCCAGCTGACGCCTTGGGATACACCACCGGTATCGCCGTCGAATTACAGAGGCCGAAGTGGGCCTTGCGTTACGGATTCTTTCAGTTGGTGAATCAACGAAATGGCTTTACCGCCGAAGATCGATTCCTCATGTGGCCCGGCGACAGCACCGCCGGCGACGGGAGGTTCTTCCACGACTGGGGCATGGTTGCCGAAAGTGAGCGCCGCTTCAGCTTCGCCGGCCATCCGGGCGTCATCCGCCCCCTCGCTTATCTGAATCAAGGCGAGTTCGGCAGCTACAAAGCTGCTCTCTCGGTTCCCGGCGCGGACATCTCCCTGACTCACGCCAACCGTCATTCGTTTGGTTTCGGCCTCAACGCGGAGCAGGAGATCTCGAAAAACATCGGCCTATTCTCCCGCGTGGGATGGAACGATGGCCATAACGAGGCCTGGTTGTATACCGACATCGATCACTCCGGTTCGCTCGGCATCAGCGTCAAAGGGGATGCCTGGCATCGCTCTCGCGATGCCGCAGGCCTGGCCATGGTCTTGAGCGGCATTACCAAGGTGAACCAGCAATATCTCGAAGCCGGCGGCACAGGGATTCTGGACGGCGACGGCAACCTGAATTACGGCAAAGAACGCGCGTTAGAAGGCTACTACGATCACACGTTCCCGCGCCAGATTCACTGGGCTCTGGATTACCAGTTTGTGGCCAATCCGGCCTTCAATCGCGACCGCGGCCCTGTCTCGATCTTCGCTACGCGCATCCACTGGGAGTTCTAGGAAGATATCGAGAACGGTTCGCTGATTTATAAATTAAGACGGGGCAACCAATGAGCGCAAAGCAATCCAGCAAGCCTTCTTCGCGTGGCTTCGACAGAGATCTGGCCGAACTCGAAGCTCTCCAGGAAGCCCTGAAAAATTCTCCCGCGCCTCAAGCTGCTCAAATCGAAGACCTTGCGAAGGCGCTCACGCATCGCAACAACTTCCTCGTCGCCAAAGCGGCGCGCATGGTTGCCGATGCGGAGTTGTTCGCGCTGCTGCCCAACGTTCTGGCGGCCTACAACCGTTTTTTTCTCGACGCGGAGAAGAGTGATCCGCAGTGCTGGGCCAAGAACGCGCTGGTCAAGACGCTGGTCAAACTGGAGCATCGCCAGAAAGACGCCTATCTGCGCGGCCTGCGTCATCACCAATTGGAGGCCAGTTGGGGACCAGCAGTGGACACCGCCGGAGCTTTGCGCGGCGCCTGCGCGCATGCGCTTGTCAATTGCCCCGGAATCTCCGACGCCGACCTGCTTGGCCTGCTTCTGGAGCCGCTCACCGACAGCGACAAGACGGTGCGCACCGAAGCCGCCCGCGCCATCGGCCAGGTCGGCGGCACAAGCGCCGCGCTCCTCCTGCGCCTGCGCGCGCTGATCGGCCCTGCAATGGGTGACAAGAAAGAGCCTGAGGTTCTCGGCGCAGTTTACTCCGCCCTGCTTTCAGTCGAGGGCACAGCCGCCATTGCTCTGGTTTCCGCGGCCCTGAAAGATGGCGATGATCTGTCTGCCGAAGCGGCCTTTGCGCTGGCTGATCTGCGCGCTCCGGAGGCTCTTGCCGCGCTCACCGCGCGTCTCAGCTCCGGAGCCGACGCCTGGTTCAGCGGAGTCCTGCTCAGCGCCATCGCCTTGACCCGTCTGCCGGAGGCAATGGATTTCCTTATTGGGCTTATCGCGGCT
This sequence comes from uncultured Occallatibacter sp., assembly GCA_964644105.1. GTDB lineage: Bacteria > Acidobacteriota > Terriglobia > Terriglobales > Acidobacteriaceae > Telmatobacter. The sequence continues at coordinate 3,319 of CAZXVX010000003.1, forward strand.
GAGACGCGCCAAGCTACCGCAGCCCTCGAAGCCATTGGCCGCATCGCACCTAACGCCGAGTTGCGGGCACGCGTTGAAAAGGCCGTCGAGCAGACTGGAAGCCCGCGTCTGGCGCAGGCATTCCACGAACACATTCCGCCGCCACCGGAGTAGTGCTTTTTTCTTTCGGATGTTTGCATGGAATTAACTTCGATTGTGCAACAGTAAAGATACAAGCAACACAGAGAAGCAGTGTGGCCTCCTCGAACGGCCGGGGCGCAATCAGGGGTGATGCGCTCCCGGCCGTTCGTTTTTTTATCCGCTGCCCGCTCCTCAGTCCCAAGTCCTTTAGTCCCTCAAAGCGCTTCCGCCTCCCGATAATGTCCCAGCTCCCTTACCATCGAGCAATGTTTTTTGAGCGCCTCGACGGCTTGCGCAGCTTCGTCCGCGGATTTGATCCTGCAATCCACATAGAAGATGTACTCCCACGGCTTGCCATGCACTGGGCGCGATTCGATCTTGGTCAGATTGATGCCCATGAAGGCCATTGCGGAGAGCGCTGAAACCAGCGAACCGGGACGATGCTCCAGCGAAAATGCCAGGCTCATCTTGTTCGAACCCGGATCAGTGACCGCCTCGGCCGCGCGCCGCACCAGAAAGAATCGGGTGTAGTTTTCCGCATCATCTTCGATGGCTGCTTCGAGAATTTGCGCGCCATAATACTTAGCCGCCGCGGCGCTGCCAATGCCCGCCACGTGCCGGTCGCGCAGCGCCATCAGTTGCTTTACGCTGCCCGCCGTGTCATAAAAAGCGAAGGACTCCATCTGCGGATGCGCGGCCAGAAACTTGCGGCACTGCGCCAGCGCCACGGGATGCGAAAAGACGCGGCGAATCTCGGCGATCGCCGTGCCGGAGATTCCAATCAGATTGTGACGAATGCGCAGCAACGTCTCCCGCTCCACCCGCAGATTGTGGGTGAGCAGCAAGTCAAAGTGCTCGGAGACTGATCCGGCCAGACTGTTCTCAATTGGAATCACCGCCGCGTCCACCGCGCCTTTGCTCAGCGCGGAGAAGACCTCAAGCGAAAGTGAACATGGAACAATTTCCCCGCCGGGAAGCAGTTTGGTCGCGGCTTCGTGGCTAAAAGAGCCGGGCTCTCCCTGAATGGCAATTTTCATCTCTGTAGTATTCTCCTGTTGATTATTTTGGGCCCGGCGTGGTTGAGACGTTTTCGTTTGATGCTTTCTCGCACCATATCACAAAAGGGGTTTGAGGCTTGATAGGAAAAAAGGGTTAGAAAAAGAATCCATTAGCTTCGCGTCCACAGATCCGCAGCCACAAAGCCGAGAAAGACCAATGCAATCACACCATTCATGGTAAAAAAAGCCGCGTTCAGCCGGCGCAGATCATGGGGCGAAACCAGCGAGTGCTCATAGGCCAGCAGCAACCCGACGGCGGCGATTCCCAGCCAGCCGAGCATCTGAAAGTGGAAGAGTAATCCGAACCAGGCAAGCAGCGCCAGCATCATGAGGTGGCTTGCCCGCGCAGCCCAAAAAGCCGCCGAAATGCCAACAGCCTGGGGCAAGCTGTGCAGACCGGCTATGCTGTCGTGCTCCCAGTCTTGACAGGCGTACAGCACGTCAAAACCGCCCGCCCATAGCGTCACAGCCGCCGTCAGCACTAGAATGCGCGCGTCCAGCGAACCGCGCACGGCAATCCAGGTAGCTGACGGCGCGAGTCCCAATGCCAGCCCCAGCCCCAAATGCGACCAGCGCGTCAGCCGCTTCAGGTAGCTGTAGCCCCACAGAACCGCCAGCACCAGCGGCGAAAGCGCCAACGTGAGCCGGTTCAACTCGGCCGCCGCAAGCACAAAGACCGCCGCCGCGAGCAGGGTAAAGCCGAGGACAAATTGCCGGGTCAATAGGCCAGCGGGAATGGCGCGCGCTCTGGTGCGCGGATTGGCCGCATCCAGTGCCGCATCCGCCCAGCGATTGAACGCCATCGCCGATGAGCGCGCGGCCACCATTGCTACCAGAATCCATCCCAAAACCCTCGACCCCGGCAAGCCGTTCGCTGCCAGCAGCGCCGCCGTCAACGCAAAAGGCAGCGCAAAGATCGAGTGCTCCCACTTGATCATCTCCAGCGTCGTCCGTATCTTAGCCCACAGGCTCGACATCATTGTCTCCATCCAACGGCCAATACAATACTCAAAATTTTTGGTATAGAATACCAAATTGCCCCGCACAAAAGATTTCCTTCGCGCTAGCTGCAGGCCGCGCGCAAGGCGCGGATTTACCGATGGAGCTCAAAATGCGACTTGAGCCATTGCGGTTGGCGCGAGGAAGAAACGCTGACGCTAGTAGGATGCGAATCATGAACGAGGGGACTCACACGTTTGCACTCATCCTTGGGCTTAAAGACTTGAAAATGGCGGCTCGACATCAGCATCTCAGCCCAGCTTTTCTTTCGGGCGCTGTGAAGCTCTTGGAGGGAGATTATGAGGAGTTACCGGAAATTGCTGAAAACAGGGCAAATTCATACTCTAGTGTTATCACAGCGTCACCTGTGGATTTTCCGAGAAGCTATCATCATGCTTAAATAAGTGATTCTGTGCGGCGTCCCCGGCCAGATGCTCCAGAGATTTGCAACCATATTTCATCTCACACTCAAACTTGTAGTTCTGAATTTAGCCGGGAAGCTCATTTTTTTCAAAAAAGGCCCCATAACCGCACCTGTGTTCCTGCTGCCTTGCCAGATGCGCGACGCCATATTCAAGGAGCATTTTGGGAAATCATATGAAATCTATGACAGCACTGCGGGTCGTCGTTTTCTTTTGGACGCGCCAATTTGAATTCATTCGTTTCGGCCTACGGCATTTCCGATATGCTTTATTCCCACGCGACCTGGCTAGCGCGTCTCTCGATGAGACGGGAAGTGGAGAAGCTTTCAACCATGGGAACGATCCCGACCTCTCCGCCCCAGGCTTGTACTTCCCGTGCACCGACGATGGTCTCCGCAATGTAATCACCGCCTTTGACAATCACGTCCGGGCGAAGGGCCAGGATCAGTTCCAGAGGGGTTTGTTCGGCAAAGACCACCACTGCGTCAACGACGGCCAGCGCGGCCATCACACGGGCCCGTTCGCGCTCACCCACGATAGGACGGCTGGGGCCCTTTAATGCTCGCACGGATGCATCACTGTTAATGGCTACGATCAGGTGGTCGCCGAAGCGTCGCGCTTGCTCCAGTAGTGTGATGTGGCCAATGTGCAGCAGGTCGAAACATCCGTTGGTCAAGACCACACGATCGCCGGCAGCTTTCCAGCGCGTCACGCGGCCGGCCAGCGCCGAGGGTGTCACGATCTTCTCCTCTGCATGGAGAGCTATCTGCGGAGAAAGCGCGCCCAGCAGTTCATGCTTTTCGATTGGCACCGTCCCGGCCTTGCCCACAACGATGCCGGCAGATACATTGGCCAGCTGCAAGGCTGTCTCCGGCTTGAGCCCAGAGGCAAGGCATAGGGCCAACACCGAGATAACCGTATCGCCGGCGCCGGAGACATCGAAGACCTGACGCGCCACGGCTGGCGCCAGGAAGCGACGGCCGGGCCGTAGTAGTGCAATGCCCTTCTCGCCGAGGGTCGCGGTCAGGAATTCAATATCCAGGGAACGCACCAGGGGTTCGGCCGCCTCGAGCAAAGCATCGAGGCCGCTTCCATCCAAATGCACGGCTGCCGCCAATTCAATGCGGTTGGGGCAGATGGTGGTGGCTCCCCGGTAGCGCGCAAAGTCGGTATTCTTGGGGTCAACAAGCACTGGAATCTCCAAGCGGCGCGCGGCAAGAATGATTTGCTGGCAAAGTTCCGGCGTGAGTGCACCCTTGGCATAGTCGGAGAGCACCACGGCATGGCAGCCGGGCAGCCGCTGGAGCGCCTTCTCCAGCAGGCGGTTGTAATCGCCCGCAGTTCGCGCCGTTACCCGCTCACTGTCCAGACGCAGCATCTGCTGGCTGCCGCCAAGGATGCGCAGCTTGGTGATGGTGGGAAAGCCCTCGCTTACCACAAACTCGGAAGTGATACCATTGCTGCACAGAGCCGCTTCCAGCAACTGTTGGTTCTCGTCGCTGCCGGTAAAACCGGCGACCGTTACCTGAGCGCCCAATCGGGCGAGATTCATGGCGACATTGGCCGCGCCACCGGGTTGCTCGCTCTGCCGGGTGGCGCGCACCACGGGAACTGGAGCCTCAGGCGAAATGCGCCCTACCTCGCCCCAGATGTACTTGTCGAGCATCAGGTCGCCGACCACCAGCATCCGGAGGGTTGGCCAAAGCTTCTCAATTTTTTCAATGGCTTCATGCAGTTGTTGGATCAACGCGCCTCCCCCGTTTTCATGCGATGCTCTCCATTTGCGTTGCCTGGGAAGAACCTCTTGGCGTGAATTGCTCGTTCATCCATTCCAGCTCAATCCAATCGCACAGCATATGGCCGGCCAGAATGTGCGCCTCTTGAATGCGAGCCGTGTCACTGGAGTGCACGGCGAAGAGGTAATCGGAGAAGGTAGCCATCTTGCCTCCGCCTGCGCCGGTAAAGGCTACCGTCACCATCCCCTGTGCGCGGGCCGTCTCCAGGGCAGCTTTCACATTGCGGCTATTGCCGGAAGTGGAGATGGCGACCAGCAGATCGCCAGGCGCGCCCAACGCCTCGATCTGGCGCGAGAAGACCGCTTCAAAGCCGTAATCGTTGGCTAATGAGGTCAGGATCGAAGTATCCGTGGTGAGCGCAATCGAGGCCAGCCCGCAACGCTCGCGGCGAAAGCGGCCCACCAGTTCTGCGGCCAAGTGCTGCGAATCGGCGGCGCTACCGCCATTCCCGCACCAGAGGATCTTGCCGCGCGCCCGCAAAGTCGCGCTCATTGCCTGGGCGATGGCGGCCAGCAGATTCTGCTGTTCATTCAACTGGCGCACTACCTCCAGGTGTTCTGCTATGGCATAGCCAAAGATGCTGGCCGCTTGGAGGCTGTTGGACACGATTTCAGCTCCTTTCGATCCTGATTCCGGACAAGCCATGAAAGCCTCACTATTGCTATCATGGCGGGGTGACCGATTCTGCTGACAATCCACGGATACATTCCTTGACAGCGGTATTCCTTGACCGCGACGGAGTCTTGAACGAAAAGATGCCGGAAGGGCGTTATGTCACTTCCTGGAACGATTTCAACTTGCTTTTTGGCGTACCCGAATCGATCCAACGGCTCAACCAAGCAGGGATTCTGGTCATTGTGGTATCCAACCAGCGATGCGTTGCCTTGGGACTCTGCACCGCAACAGATGTGGACTTCATTCATTCCAAATTCCAAGAGCTCTTGAAGCACCGCGGCGCCCATGTGGACGGTTCCTACTTCTGTCCTCATGACAAGGGGGAATGCAACTGCCGAAAACCGCTACCGGGGCTTTATGAACAAGCCGTTGCCGAGTTTCCGGAGATCACCGCCGAGAGTTGCGCCATGATCGGCGATTCGCTCTCGGACATCGAGTTTGGTCGCCAGTTAGGAATGTTGACGGTTTTCATTGACGGCGACCCCAGGCGCCAAAAGCCCGGCTCACAAGCCGCCGCCGAATTGGCCGATTTGCGTTTTACCTCGTTGGCCGAGTCAGTGGATTATCTGCTAAAGAATCAAGGGAGCAAAATATCTCTCATTTCTCGGCCTGAAAACTCCCCGAAAAAATGATATTAGCTGTTTCAGATCGATTACTTGCAATCGTCCTATCAGGCAATTGTCATTTCTTTGTCTCTTTGGTCACAATGGGCCGGTCACTCAATTGTGACGACTCGGCTGCATCGGCGGGGAAGAAAAACTCAGCCAATTCGCGCAGGGTTTCGCTAGGAGATGCCGCTATGAATTGTTTGTCATCAGAAATAAGTGGCGCCGTAATGTGAGAGGGGTGCATCAGATAAAAATGGAAGGTGCTATGAAGACCATTCTGGTGGTTGAGGATGATCCGAGAATTCAAAAGGCGCTGCTGCGGCTTTTTGGCACTGAAGGGTACCAAGTTCATGTTGCGGAGGACGGACCAGCGGGATTGACCGCCAGCCGCGCACTGAAGCCGATTGCGGTGGTGCTTGACCTGATGCTGCCCGGCATGAATGGACGCGAACTCTGCCGTCTGATAAAGGAAAGCCAGCCCGAGACACCAGTGATCATTCTGAGCGCGGTCAGCGAAGTGGCCGACAAGGTTCTGCTGCTCGAATTGGGCGCGGACGACTACGTCACTAAGCCCTTCAGTCCCAGAGAACTATTGGCGCGCGTGGAGGCCGCAATCAGGCGGTCGGCGAAGTCAAGCTCAGCGAAGCTGATTCAATTTGATGAGATTGCCATCGACGTGGCCAAGATGGAAGTGCAGCGAGATGGAGTTTCAGTCACACTGACCGCGCACGAATTCAAGCTCCTGCGCTACTTTGTCGAAAATGCTGGGCGGGTTCTGACGCGCACAGCCTTGTTAAACGATGTTTGGGGCTACGATTCCTATCCCAACACACGAACGGTGGACAACCAGATTTTGAAATTGCGTCAGAAGCTGGAGCGCGATCCGGCCCAGCCGCGCCATTTTCTCACAGTGCATGGCGCCGGATATAAATTTGTGCGCGAGGGGCAAGACGGCCCTGCACTGGTTCCTGAACCGATTCATAGATTCCACAGGTAGATATAGGAGATGCTGCGGGCTGGGGAAGACCGGGCGATGGAGTTCCTTGGATGATGCGTTCATGGCGAATGCGTACAACGCTCCTATTACCGCTGACGGCGCTTGTTCTGATCATGACCGTTCTTTTTCTGGGATTGGTGCGGATGACTGTTGAACGCCAGGTTCACGGCAATCTTGAGCTGGACATGCGCCATTCCCTGCAGACTTTCCGTAACTTGCGGCAACAACGACAGCAATTGCTAATGCGGGAGTCTTCCCTTTTGTCGGAGTTGCCCAGCTTGAAGGCCGTTATGACCACTACCGACTCGCGGACGATTACAGATGCCGGCGCAGAGTTCTGGAGCCTAAGCGGCACAGATTTCTTTTCCTTGCAAAATCCCGAGGGACAGTTGGAGGCCTATTACAACAACGGCTCCACTCTGACGCGCCAGAGTGTGGAAGCTGCACTGAGTGAAACAACCGACGCCCCTGAATTACCGCACCTGTTCGTATCCAATGGCCGGTTATTTGAGATATCGTCTCGCACACTTACCTTTGGCTCCGGTGAACAGAGGACCGGACTTGGCTATGTGACGATCGGTTATGCTTTGGACGACAAAGTCGCGCGCGAAGTGAGCGAGGCTGCGGCAGCCGAGGTCGTCTTTGTCGCGAACGGAAGAATTGTGGCCGGAACTTTGCCTCAAACTCTGCGGCAGAATCTGACTTCTAGCCAGGGCGAACTGCTGCGCCAGCCCATTGCAAGCGAGGAGATGGTGATTGGTGGCGAGCGCTATTTGGCCTCATCCGTTCAATTGCAAGGGGAAACCCCGGCCGGGGGCGCAATTCAGATGGTGGTATTCAAGTCATTCGGGGAGAAAAAGCTAATTCTGGACAAGCTGAATCGGATGGTAATTTTCCTTGGCGTTTTTGCGGCCTTGTTCGGTGTGGCGCTGTCCGTTTCCATCGCCCGCACTGTCACCCGGCCTCTGGAATCGCTAGTGGCTGCCACGCGCACGCTGAGCGGGGGCGATTTCTCCCACAGGATTCGCGAAGATGGAGCAAAGGAGGTGCGGGAACTCAGCCTCGCCTTCGATCGGATGCGGGGCCAGATGCAGAAGACACAAACGAAATTGCTGGCGGCCGAACGCATGGCGACGATCGGTCAAATGGCCAGCTCTGTCTCTCACGATCTGCGTCATTATCTATCGGCGATTTATGCCAATGCTGAGTTTCTTGCAAACCCCAAGATTCCTGGCGAAGAACGCGAAGACCTGCTTGAGGATGTCCGCGACGGGGTCCAGGGCATGACGGATATGCTCGATTCGCTGTTGGTGTTCAGCCGTACCGGCATGGCGCTGCAATTGCAGCCGGAACCTCTGGTGGCTCTTATCGCGCGGGCAGTTGGAGCAATACGTTCTCATCCTGAAGCGCGTGGCGTGGATTTGAGAGTTGTTATGATTCCGGTGGTAACAGTGAAAGTGGATTCGAAAGAACTGCGCCGAGCCGTCTACAATCTGCTCTTGAATGCCTGTCAGGCAGCGGTCTCGGGCCAGACTTTGCCATGGGTGTCCATCCAGGCCGTGCTTCTCCCGGAGTGCCTGCACATTACGGTTTGCGACAGCGGACCGGGAGTACCGGCTGCAATTCGAGACACTCTGTTTCATCCCTTCGTCAGTGATGGAAAGCAAAGTGGCGTAGGACTTGGACTGGCGCTTGCCAAATATATTGCCGAGGCTCATGGCGGCAGAATCTACCTGGAGGATTCGGAATCCGGCAATACGGCATTCACCATTGAACTTCCCGGCAACACGATATTGGAAGAGGCCACATGGCAGACTACGGAGGAGCGTTCAACATGTTGACCCTGAGAGTTTCATTGGCTTGTATTGTGTCAATCGGACTGATGGTGCCAGCACCTCTGGGTGGACAGTCGGCCAACCCTCCAGCCGCAGACTCTGCACCCGCTGAACGCTTGCATTTGCTCGAGCAGCGCATCGACCGGCTTTCAGAAGCCTTGGCCGCGGCAGAGCGTCAGGTGGATGAAGATCACCGTAATATGCAGGCGATGGAGGCGGAATTGGGAGAACTTCGAAAGGCTCTGGCAAGTGGCGAACTGGGCACCGCAGAGCAAACCAACGCAAGCGCGACCGCGACTTTGCAACAGGCGGTCACGCAGATGCGCGATAAGCAAGATGTGATTGCCGCCGAAGTGCAGCAACACGAACAGACCAAGCTGGAGAGCGCCTCGAAGTTTCCCGTGCGCTTCCATGGAATGGTGCTCTTCAATGCTTATGTCAATGAGGGCGTGGTCGATCAGCCGGATATGCCAACCTCGGCCTTGCTGCGCGCCCCCAGCCAGAGCCATGGCAGCGTTGGCGCGGGACTTCGGCAGACAATGTTGAATTTTGAAGGAACCGGCCCCAAGCTATGGAATGGCCGTCTCTCCGCAGACATGTCGATGGACTTCTTCGGGGGCGTCACACCGGAAGAGTTGAGCGCGCCGGCCGGCTTGGTACGAATGCGCACCGCGGGCATCACCTGGGCATGGACCCATGATCTGCTACGCGCCGGTTATGATGGCCCGCTGATTTCGCCGCTCACGCCGGAATCACTTGCGGAAGTAGCACAGCCAGCCTTGGCTTGGTCGGGAAACCTGTGGGTCTGGGCGCCGCAGTTGAGCTGGGAACACCGAATCGCGTTTGCAGACCACCGCCAGTTTGGTTACGAATTTGGGCTGTACGATCCGTCTTACAACGCTACAAACGCAGTCGTAGCTTTTAGCACTGTGAGTCCGGGAGAGGCCGCGCGGCAGCCGGGGTATGAGATGCGCCTTTTCTATCGCGCCAGCGGAGAACCAGGAGCACTGCAGATCGGCACTTCCGGGTATTACGACCGGAAATATTTTGGAAGCGGACAGACTGTGGACGCCTGGGCAGGCACGGCCGACTGGCGACTTCCGGTTACGGCGCGAGGACAGTGGAGCGGCGAATTCTATCGTGGGCGAGGAATCGGTTCACTGGGAGGAGGCGCCTATCGCGACGCGTACACGTATATTGACCCGGATACCGGCGGTACTAAAACTCGCGGATTGGATGCTGTCGGCGGATGGACACAAGGTCAATGGAGGTGCAGCCAGACCATGCAACTGAACGTCGTGGCCGGACAGGACACCGGCTTCGTGAGCGAATTGCGCGAAGCGACGGCGCAGTACTCGAGTGCGCTCGATTATTACACGCGCAACCGTTCACTGATGGCGAACTTCATCTACCGCCCATGGTCATCGATTGTCTTCTCTCCGGAATTTCGCCGGCTGACGAGCTGGCCATTTTACGGGCACGCTAATTGGGCCAATGTGTACACTGTTTCAGCAGGATACCAGTTCTGAGGATGGTTTGAATGGATAGTTCTATCTCCATGCGGAAGATGCGAAGGAGGCAAGCAACGATCCTGGCCTGCGGATTCTTGCTGCTCTTCGTGGCTGCCGCGCGCAGCGATGGACAATCCGTCGAAGTAACCCTCCATGTGGATTTTGAATCCAGTGCGCCCACTCGCAAAGAACCAGTTGCGCTACCAGTCAGTGTCGTTTGGCTCACTCCAGTGGCAGCCAATGCGGCAGCCGCTCCACCGCTTCCGGCGCATATCTTTCAGATGGCGCAGAGGAACAAGATGTTCGATCCCCATATTCTGATCGTGCCGGTTGGCAGTATTGTGGTATTTCCAAATCGCGATCCGTTCTTTCACAATGTATTTTCTCTTTTCAATGGAAAAAAGTTTGATTTGGGTTTATATGAGACGGGTAGCGAACGCAGCGTACGCTTCGATCGCGAAGGGATCTCCTATGTCTTCTGCAATATTCATCCCCAGATGGGTGCCGTGATTCTGTCGCTCGCCACGCCGTACTACGCTGTTTCGCGAGAGGGCGCGATCATCATTCCCCAAGTACCTCCGGGAAGATACCATCTGAATGTTTGGTCGGAAAGTGCAACTTTGGAGAGTTTGAACGCGGCACGGCGCGATGTGACTGTGCAAATGACAGCTACCAACTTAGGCAGTGTTTCTCTTGTTGCCGCTCCCAGCCCGCTTGCGCATCACGCCAACAAATTTGGCGAATCGTATCGGGAGTCTCCGGATTCCGCATCGCCCGAGATAGTGTACTGACGCCGGGCGGCCGCGTAGACTGTGGCCAGAAGCGCGATGTGGACCCACAAATACAAGCGCAGAATGTTTTGGTTGAGCTGCAGGATCGCCCATTCAAAGATCAACGCCAGCACCAAAGCCCGCAGCCACGCGGCATAAAGAGGCGAAGATCGCTTGGCAAGCCGCAATGGCGCGACGATGGTGACTGTCAGAAAGCAAAGGAAAGGTATCGAACCAATCATTCCGCTAGCGGCAACAACTTCCGCAAAGACGCTTTGCCCCTCATAGATCTTAGCCTCCTCGAAGTTTTGCGGCCATAAACCGTTGAATCCCGCAATCGATTCAGTAATACCGCCCAGGCTCTGCCCCATCCAGGGATGATTCGCTATGGTTAGCAGCGTGCCATGCAGACGGTCTTCCCGCTCGTCGACGGAGTGCGATGCCGTTCCCAGCAACCCCGTTCCGCTCATCAGGATTTCAACCGTTTCATGTTCATCAAAAACCCAGCCGACAGTTCCGCCGACGGCCGAATATGCGATTAATAAAACTGTTGAGGCAGTCAACATCTTCCAGCCCGATAGGCGAAACCCGAGCAGCAAGCCGGGATGTTTCACGATCTTCCACAGTCTGGTCAAAGGTGCTATAGATAACTCAAAGAAAGCGAAAATAACTCCCATCCGACTAAAGCATATCATCAGGGCGAGGAGTATCAGTAAGTAGGTGACTGTCCAGGCCTTGGAGCGAAACTCCGCGATTCCGGAACGGCGCAACGATCCAATGCATACTAGTCCCATAATAAGATAGGTGGCAAAATATGATGGTTCATAACTGAATCCATTCACTCTCGGCACTCTGCCAGGAAGCCACCACTGCTCTACCAGAAGCGCCGGACCGCCGGCGATGGGAAGCACGAACTGCACAATGCCGAATCCCGCAACGAACACATACGACGCCAAATACAGATTAAGCAGTAATTGCAAACGCCCCCTATCGCCGGCAAATAGATTTACCAGAGCAAAGGATAGAGCTATATCCACGGCCAGCCATATGCAGTATGCGAAACTCTTCTGCCAGAACTCCGCGACCGGCACGAACGCCAGTTGCACACCCCACCAGGCGACAAGATACAGTCCTCCAAGCGGAATTTCCATTGTCCTTCCCATCCGGTGAGTTAGCAAGGCCACAGCCATCAGCATCAGGGTAAACAACTGCGCAATACGAATGTTCGGTCCGAGATTGATATTTAGAAAAAGATCGAAAGAGCTGGTGAAAAAGACCACCGTTGCCGCGGCCACAAGAAGACTATAAGCGCGATTCATAGGCTGATGACCTGCCATTCCGCGTTCTTGCCTGCTAACAAGCTCTCGACCGCCCTGGCCACGCGCTGCGGAGTAATGGAGATCATGCATCCGTTCCACTCGCACTTTGCAAATGTGCGGCCGTCATAACATGGTCGGCAAGCCAGACGCTCGCCACCCCAGAGACCAATGACTCCGTTGCGTCGGGGAAGAACCTTGGAGGGCGCGGTGGGGCCGAAGAGCCCGACCAGACCGCATTGCACCAGTCCAGCAAGATGCAGCGGGCCAGTGTCATGCGTGATGACGCAATCGCAGGATTGATAGAACGCCAGTGTCTGTGGAATCGTCCATTGGCCAATGCGATTCTCTACCGGTAGATCGGAAAATCGCTCTTCGACCCATCGATCCCCTGGTCCTCCCGTGAGTACCACCTCATAACTTTTGTCAAGCAGAATTTGAGCAAGCGAGTAATAGGAATCCAGCGGCCAGCGCCTTTGCGCGTCATCGCGAAGCAGGTTGCGCGCCCCGCCAGGGACCAGTGCAATGCGAATTCTTCCTTGCAGCTCCATCGGATTGGGCGGCAGGTTATCGGGTGCCACAGGATCGATGTTATCCGCGCAAAACTCGTCCGTGCGTTCGCATAGAATACGTGTGTATTCCGCGGAATGATGGCGCTCGGAAACAAGTTTAAAGCTACGCAAATGCTGGCTCAAGACAATCGACCTGCGCGCGCGCACTGGGAGAGTCAGAATTCTGTAGCGGCGGTCATACTGAAGAATCGCGCTTAGCTCGTAAGAAAAACCTATCAGCTTTCCCCAAATGCGCATGATTTGCCAAAGGGCGAGCATTTTGCGATCTCCGAAGAGAAGCTCATCATCCACGACGATGAGGCGCACCCAACTGTAGCATGAGAGCAGCGGCGCAATCGTCTTACCACACATCCAATCGATTTCCAGACCGGATTGAAAAAGCTTCCAAGCGGCGGGCAGCACCGAGGCTGCGTCGCCAATAGCGCCTATCTTCACAATAAGAGCTTTGCGAGTCATCGTAACTCCACTTGATGTTCGTCAAAGTGTAAGTACGGAACGCGCGGTTGGCTTTTTTCGGACGTCGAGGCCCGTGAATCAGCCGCCTCCCGCGTCGTCTGAAGATGGCGCGCAACACCGCCATCGATGGATGCGCCACAAAGTTGATGCACCTCCCGCATCACATCATCGACAGATATTTTCTCCATGACATTCTCAGCATGGCTGCCGTACTCAAACCCCAGATCTAAAAAGCCGCCGCTCCCATCGGACGGAGTGACATTCGCGACTCTCGATCCTATCGGCCCCCACCTATGCACGGCTGTCGGTCCATTGATAGAGACCGTCGGAACTCCAAGGATTGCGCCTAAGTGCATGATACCCGTATTCACGCTGACCAGTAATTCCGCGTGGTTAAGCACACGCGCGATTACACCGATGCCGTTCCGCCCAATCATGATCCGAGCCAAGGCGCCTTGATTGAGGATCATTTGGCACAATGCATTACAACGCGACTCGTCGGCTGGTGATCCGGTGATCAGGAATGTTCTTCTCGGCGATCTCAGCCGCAAAGCTAGGCCGACCCAGTTAGCATCCGGCCACTCCCGAAGCCAACTGCGTGCTCCCGATGCCCACGGATGAAAAACGATTACTTCGCCGCCACGCAATACAATATCTGGAAGCGGACCTCCGGGAATCGCCAATCGGGGCGGAAAATCTTTTGTAGATCCAAGGTTGCGTGTCAGGCGGCGCAGATTCTCCAGTTCATGACAATCTCCGCGGTGAGTCACGGTTCTGTCGTATCCCCTCTGCCTATATTGTCCTTTGCGCTCGAAGCCAATCGTAAAGCGCGCCCCTGACAATAGCGTGTAGATAGCTGTAATCCGCTGCCAGGAAGTGAAGTCCAGCATCCAATCCAATGCGCAACGCCGAAGGGCCCGGATGGCTGCCATCGGATGGGCAACCGATAAGATCTCGATCCGATTAATTGCTGGAAGCAATCTGGCGGCGGCCGCATTTTGGCTCGTTGCGAATAAGATAATCTCCGTCCGAGGAAAGAGGGCGCGAACCTCCTGAGTAACTGCGGAAGCAAGCAAGGTATCACCCAGTGCTGGATTGAACAGCAGACCAATCCGCGTGGGATGCTCGTTATTATCTCTATGATCCCTTCGGCATCGAAAGCAGGCAAGCAAATTGAGTAAAGGAATTCCTAGATAGAAATCAATCAACCGGATTGTTGTGCTGCCTCGCCGCATAATTCACTTCCCAGTCTGGCTCTGCGTATCCTCGGTTGAACACTCAGCCGAATCTCCAAACTCATCACCGCCATAAGCCTTAGGATCACCCAGACTTCCTGCTTTTGGCAGGTGCCGAATATACAGCACAATCTGCCATATCTCCTCATCACTGAGAATTCCTTTGGAAGCAGGCATGCCCGAGGGTGAAATTCCCGCATCAATTATCCGTTTCAATTGACCGTCGGTATAATTCTGTACTATGCTCGACGAAAGCAGCGGAATAGGAGGATCTATGGAACCGGCAAATGGCACTCCGGTGTTCTGGCCATCCCTGCCATGACAGACAACGCAGTAACTGCCAAAGGCTTGCTTGCCCGCCTCAATATTATTGGGCGTAGGCATTAGCGGATTGCGATCATGCTTGCCGCCAACGATAATGTGATGCTTTATCCATGTAATCGTGCTGGTCTGAACCTTGCCAGGATGGCCCACCTTGCACCCAGTCGCCACGAGGAATAGGTAGGTCGCAGACGCTGCAACAAAAGTGAGTATTGCTGCTTGAAGCTTCATATTTCCTACTCCGTCACATGAACTACAAAGCGCATTGATCCATGACCGCTGCCGCAAAATCTTCCACAGCGGCCTGAGAAGTCTCCCGCCTTGACTGGAGTGAAGGTAACATGTGTCGCATGTCCCTTGACAATGGTCTGATTCACGCCAAGTCCTTCAATAAGCAAACTGTGAGTAACGTCCTCGGATATCAGTGACAGAGTCACTGTTTCTCCCCTCTTCACCGTGATCTCGGCAGGAATGAACTCAAACCGCTTGGCACGAATCTCAAACGTGCGCTGCGAGTTTTGCGCGAGCGGCTCGGATGCGGCTGCAATAATAAGAATGGCTGCGAAGATTGCCGGAATTGTTTTATGCATAATCGATCCTTTCCGCGATGGAATTCCTTGTTCGTCGAGTTCGTATTAGTCGCAGCCGCCCTGAAAGCGCGTCCAAGTCGCACCTATAAAGTTCTTACGGCGAAAGATATTGCAACAATAGTTTCTGATCTTTGCTGCTGAGGCGTGCGCGCGTACGCATGTGCATCAGAATCGTTCCGGTAACTCGCGGGTCCAGCGTCATGGGCGGAGTGTGACAGCGAGCGCAGTTAGCCGCATAAATCTTTTCTCCTGGATCTGCGGGGGCTGCTTTGTTTTGTGTACGCGTTAATGCGGTTACTGCCGGAGTAGTTTGCCCAAGCGCGGCAGCCAATGCAACGAGACACATTCCACACACGACAAGAGCTAGAAGCCACTTATGGCGCGCTAGATCGTTCATGATTTTCTCCCTGGCCACAAGGGCCATACGAACCGGTATGTGAAACCAAAATTCCATGTGTTACTGTCTTCGCTGCGGCTGAACAGTCTTCCGTAGCTGGATTCAAGTCTCCAGTCATCCCGGATCTGATAATTAAAGCCAACCTCGGGGCGCTGCTGGTTTTCGCTCGCCAGTCCATTGCCGCCGCCATTACGAACAAAAAACTCTTCAATTCGACCCACCATTTGCGCGTGGCGGAAGAAATTAGGCGCGACGGGAAACTGTTGTGGAATATGCGCAGCTTCGATCCAATAACCATCGCCGAAGTAGTTGCGATCGAATTCCGCCTTAAGATCGATAGAGGCGCGTTGCGGCTGCCAAGAGAGATAGACGGCCTCATTGTTGATCTGGTAGCCATAAAGTGTGCGCTGATAGGACAATCCAATTTCAACCCGCTTCGAAGGGACAAAGATACTAGTGTCTCCACCGGCAGCGCGTACTGCTTGTAACTGTTCGATTGAGCTCTGCGCCGAAAAGTAAGCTGTGTACTGGATAGTGGAAGAGGGTAGGCTGGCCGCAACTCCACGCACCATGATTCCGTCTCCCGAGCCGTACGGATGCGTGCCGATGGCATAAGTGAGCGGAATATCCTGAAGGTTATGAATCCATACCGGAGTCAGGCGCTCGCTGTAGAGGCCGAATGGGAGGATATATCGGCCGGCAACAAGTATCGCGTGCGAATCAGCATACCAATCCAACTGAGCTGATTCAGTGGTTTTATATACTTTTCCAATATAAGGGCCGGAGGTGTAGTTCATGCGGTTGAAGTAACCTGTAAAATCAACGTGCGATTCCAGCAGTAGGGAGTTCCCGATGGGAACCAGCAAGACAGGATTGATCTGAGGGGCAAGGTACTGAACGCCTCCGGAGACATTCTGAATATATGCAATTCCTCCAGAGATCACCGGCACATATCCGGCCGTGGTGTGTGCCAAAAGATCGTCTTGTGCTCTCCCGGTAGTAAAACCAACGAGAATGCAAAATGCAAGCACCAACAGTCGAATTGTTCCATGAAGAGCGCCTCGATCGATCCAATGGATCTTTCGCTTCCAAATTGGCTTATTGGCCGATTGAGTCGTCATTCAATTCACCGCCATTGTTGGTTTTAAACCGCATTCAGGCTGTTCACATTTTGCTGATAGTCCACGTCTTGCGAGTTAACCATTGCAGCACATTTGCACGGAGCAGCAGTACCATGCACATGTTGTAATGCAAACGAAACAACAATAGATCAAGTATATGTCAGCACTGACTGTTATCTGTCATTGTCCTGTCCGAGATTTGTCATTCCTTTGTCAATTACTAGTTAAAAACAAAATGATTCATTGTCCGATTTCGAGGACTGCTAGATCAAGACCTCAGGCGGAACTGCAATATGCCATTGAAGGCCGTGACGCTGAAAGGGAAATAAATGCGGCTTCATGGTCAGATTGTTCATTTTGTAAAACTCCTCCGATCCGACCATGATCTCACCTTCGCGCATCACTGCGGCGATATGACGTCGGGAGAGCGCGGCAAGCGAATCGCAAGGCGACCTATCGCGATCGCGCACAATCAGAAAGTCTGCCATGCCACCGGCAACAATTGTGCCTTGATCTCCGGACAAGCGCAGGAGTCGCGCGGCACGAGTGGTCACCATCTGATAAAGCAGATCAGATGGAATATCCAGCAATTCGCGAGCCGCATGCAGTTCATCGAGAAGGTCTCCGTTGGCGGAGATTGGCGAGTCGCTTCCCAGCGCAATTGATGGATAACTTAAAAGCAAATCGCGAGTCAGCGTGTGGCCGAGAATATGAAGATTGGACGTCGGACACCATATAATCCAAACTCCCGCTGTGCGGAGCTTTATCCAATCCGACTCGGTGACTCCGATAGCGTGGACTAATATCAGCCGCTCATCCAGCATGACATTTTTTTCAAGCCGTTTCGTCTCGCCCCTGGATTGTGCATCCATCCCTTCGGCAAAATGAATCATGAACGGCTGGTTTGCCGGAGTTTGCGCATAGCGCCGGACCCATTGCCGGTCATCAAGAGAATGCGCCCAGCCAAAATCGGTATGCACCTTAACCGGAAGGATGTTGCTTGTAAGCAAGTCATGAACAGCATCGTGATGGCAAACCGTGGTTACACCGGCTAGCGCATTATGAATGGCTCCACGCCATAGGCGCGTCTCCTTGGAGATCTCCAGCAACTTGAGAAGTGGGGGTTCTTCGGGATGATAAATATCCTCGGCCCACTCGCGCCAACTCGCGTAGGGACCATGCCCAAGCCTTGGAAAAGGACCAAAGTGCAGATGATCGTGTACATTAATAAGTCCGGGGAGAATCAAGTGATCTTTCAGACTTATCACGCGCTGTGACTTGTCAAGACCGACCGGCGGCTCTCTGCCGGGTAATACTGCCACGATCCTACTATTTCGCACAACAAGCGTGGCCCTAATCGCATGCCAGGGGTCAAGAGCTACTCTGGCTCCAGAGAGAATACAAGTCGCCGGGGGACGCGCTATGGTTTTCGGCATTTCTCCCACGTTTATTCACGCCTCCTTCGATAGATGGCGAGAAACATCACCGGCAGCCCCATAACTGCAGCGTACAGGTCTGGACGGCCAGCATGGATAAAAATCATTTTATCGTCGTCTTCAAATGCATATTCATTTAAAGACTCCAGTTCAAAACCTGTTTCATTTAAGGCGGCGCGCAAATTGTGAAGCTGATATGGATATGTTTTGATTTCAACTAATTTATGATCGCAGCAAAAGTTTCTCTTCCAACCATAAACACTAGTTGCAGGATGCACGTCCGAAATTAGAAGTAAAGCGCCAGGCCGAGCGATCCTTGCAGCTTCGCGCGCCAGTTTGTTCAAATCCTCTACGTATGAAAGCAAAAGAGAGGCCAGTATCCAGTCAGCGCAACTTGTGCCTAGCGATGTGTGCATACAATCCGCATGTACCAAATGCGCGTTATGGCCGAGCTTTCTGGCTGCCCGCTCCAGCATCGCCGCAGAAACATCCACACCAGTCAGCGAGCGTGGTTGTAAAGGATAAAGCCGCTCCAGCCATCGCCCTGTTCCGCAACCCAGATCGACCACATCGCAATGCGCGGCAGATTGCAGCAAAGGAGCCAAGTGGCGTACCTCAAGGTCGAACAACGGATTAGGCGCAGAATCGTACTCGGGCGCCCATAGTTGATAGGCCTCCTCCGCGGACAGCATCAAGGACGTTGCGCAATTATTCATATACTCTCGACTTTTGGTTTACGCAATTGAATGAATTTATTCGCCAAATGCAATTCCAATGGAAAGGAATAAAGCCGGAGTGCGTAACGCCAGGAGCTGAGCAGTTTCAACAGCCTTTTGCTCCAGGCGGGAGCTTGAATATCCTGCACCGTCGGCCAGCGGCACGCCACCACAGTTTCAAAGTTATCGATGAGCTTGCGTGTGGAATTTTTCATCCAGGGCATCGAAGGGTTAACGCGCACCGTAAAGTCGTACCATCGTTTGGTGGCCCATTCTTCAAGTGTGGCTGGGAAGTTGACTTTGGCATCGACATTCCCGTACATAGCCTTGGGTTGTGGAACTGGGGTGTAATGCTGAATGATGATCTCCGTGGCCGGGTTCAACTGTTTGATGTGACGAATGAACGCAATAGTTTCGTGTGCGTCACGCTCCGGATCATGGGGATTTCCAACCACAAACGAATACTCCGGCACGATGCCTACTTCTTTCATGCGCTTCGCAACTTCGATAGATTGTTCCGTGGTGATTCCCTTATTCATCTCTTTAAGGACCCAATCCGATCCCGATTCAGCGCCGAAGAAAATCATGGCGCAGCCGCCGCGCTTGATGGCATTAAGCGTGGCGGGGGAGTAACGCGAGATCGTATCGATTCTTCCCTCGCACCACCAGCGCAGATTCAGCGGCGCAAGCCTCTCCATCAATTCCACGGTATGGTCCTCGCGCATGAAAAAATTCATATCGTAGAACTGCACTCCATCGACACAATAATGTTTCACAAGATGGCGCATGATCGCTTCAGTGCGCGCGGGAGATTCCATCTTTTCCTTATTGCCGAAGGCCACGCCAATCGCGCAAAAGCGGCATTGAAACGGACAGCCGATACTGGCTTGATGCGCCGCTGTCCGCTTGCCGAAGTAAGATGGGCGCAGGTAATTCTCCACAGGTAGACGGTGAAAGGGGCTCCATGGAAAAGCGTCGGGGCCAAGCATTGCTCGTTCGCAGTTGTGGCGATGTTCTCCGTCATGTGTTTTGTAGGAAAGACCCGCAATAGAAGAAAAGTCTACCCGCCCACGCAAGGCGGCTATCAGTTCCAGCAAGGTGTTTTCTCCCTGGCCGCGTACCGTATAATCAACATAGTCGGCATTGAGTGCTGACTCTCCGTAGACAGAAGGGAAGTATCCTCCCCAAACCACCGGGATGTGCGGAAACATTGCACGAAAACGCTTGCAGCTTTGCATAGCGGAAACCATCTGCGGCCCCGGCATTACGCTAACTGCGAGTAACTCAACATGGTATCCGCGGCAAAGATTGACTATTGTCTTATCCGGATCAGTGTCGAGATTGCCGTCCACGATCTCATACTCTTCCCTTCTTTCCAGCACCGCGGCCAACGCCAGAATGGAGAGGGGGAATCTGCGATTCTTCGGCTTGGCGAGCCGCGGGTAATAGAGAATGATCATTGGGCATCCAACCTTTCATGAGTCAGGGTTCCTAGATAAATATGAAATTGAGACGGTCTGCGACGGCCGGAGATGCGGGCAAAGAATGGACGCAAAACCCATTGCCACCCGCGCCACGGCGTGTAACGGCGCCAATGGATTCCGAGTTGCGCTAATCGTTCCAACCTATTTGGAGTGAGATATTCCTGACCGCCCATATTACCGCCGTCGCTCCCATACCGGCTTAAAAACTCATTTGACTTTTCGCGTTTCATCGCTTCGCCATCCTCTTCGCTGCGATAGGTTGGAGAATCGACTATCAAGATTTCTCCGCCGGAATTTATTACACGCAAACTCTCGCGCAAGGTGACCTCGTAATCTTGCGCATAGTGAAACGATGCATTGAAGACCACCATGTCAAACTGGCTCGGCGCGAATGGAAGTCTGTCCATCTCCGCTTGAAAGCGCGGGAAGCTGAGCCCCGGAACATTCCAGTAGTGCCTTGCTGCGCCCAGGCCATCCAAGGGGTCTACACTGAGATCGACGGCAACCGGCAGATGCCCAAGCAGAGAGAGACGATAACTCATCCAGCAGTTTCCAGAGCCAATGTCAAGTATCCGTAAGTGCCGTTTACCCAGCCTCTTCACGCAATTGGGAAGTATGACCCTGGTCATAAACCGAAAGCTGCGCGCGCGAATTCGCCACTGATTAACGAATTTTCCGGTCGTGTCTTTCCACGGCAAGGAAAGGTAAAAATCCGCGTTGTCCGACCAGCGTCCCTCCGCCTTGCGAACGGCTTGATAAGTTGATAACGGCCCCGCAAGAAGTATGGCGCGATCAGGGCGAATTGCATGCCATATTCCATCGATCCGCCGCATGGACGAGTTACAAATTGCACAATCCGCTTTAATCAGCGCGAGCTCAGCAGTTGCATTGAGTTCTTCCATATCATTGCAGCACGCAGGGCAGCGAAGTCCAGGCTCGGGCCAGTGGCCAGCAAGCGAGCTTTTTGGACGAATTTCGATAGAATCCCTCATACAGGCCGTCTCACAAAATCCAGCAAAATGTGATCGCCCCAGCAGCGCACACCAGGTAGGTGAGCGAACCGTGAGTCAAGATAAGCAAGAAGTCTCAGCACTCTTTTATTTCCCAGAATGTACGGTTCGCAGAAGGATGGAGGAACAAAGACACCCACGCCACGCCATCCGTTTAGCTGAAACCCGGAGGAAAATAGAATCCTAGCGTCGTTTACAGATGGATAGATAATTTTGATTGAACTGCCATCAATACGGGCGATAGACGGGCCGCGGCGTGTGCGCCGGAAGGCCTTGCTGAAGCGCCCTCGCAGAATCGAGTGGACCATCTCCCACAAGCACGTACGGCCCATTATACAGAGCAGAAAATGTCCGCCTGGCTTTACAAGACGAGCAAGCTCATTTGCGATACAATTCCAGTCAAGCGTACAATTGAGTCCGGCAAAGTTTGAAAATGCTCCATCAAATATTCCTTCTAATTGGAAGAGTTGCTCGTTGCGCAGGACAGAGAATTGGACCTTAGAGGCAACCGGCTCGCTGTTTAACTTGAGGTTGGCAATGCGAATCATTTCTGGGGATGCGTCGTATGCACTCACTCTCACGCCAACGCGCCCCAATGTCAGCGCATCTTCACCGGTTCCGCAGTTGAGTTCGAGCACATGGCTGCCCCGCGCAAAGCAGCGTTTGATTTGCCGTAATACTTGAGACCGCTGCGCCTTGCCAATTGCCGAAAACGTAAACACCCGGTCGTAGTCAAGCGCTATGGAGTCAAATGGCTCGGTAATGGCGGTTGCCAGCACAACGGGTTGAATGGCTGAAGCTGTCATGTAGACCTCATCTCATTCATTGCGGCAAAATGAAGACTTGTGCGTTCGGCGACAATCCGGGCTTCGAGAGCGCCCGCTTCTTCCTTTTGAGCCGGATTTTGAGTTACTCCGATTCGCGCTAACTCCACTTCATCTTTGAGCAGCTGGTTCGCCATCTGATAGAACTCGGCGCTGCGTCGTCCTAGTATTTCCAGTTCCCGGTCGGAGCTAACTTCCCACGGCCGGATCTCACGGATGCGACCCTGTTCCTGCTCCCGCTGGAAATACGGAGTTCCTTTAATTGGATAAGAAATGGTAGTGAGAAAGACATCCGGCTTGGAGGCTCGCACATGCTCAATGGTGGCTTCGATATCTTCTATCTCCTCTCCTTCATAACCCCACATCAGGAACATTCCAGTTTGAATACCATGATCCCGGCATAGCTTTGTGGCCCGCTGCACCTGTTCGATAGTTACCCCGCGCTTCATGCGGTCAAGAATGCGCTGGGAGCCGCTTTCCGAGCCAATCCAAAGGCGAAAGCAACCCAGCTCCGCCAATGTCCGTATAACTTCCTCTGTTAATCGGTCGGCTCGCGAGATGCACTCGAAGGGAATATGCAGCGCGCGTGAAGTAACCTGATCGCGCCATTCCTGCAGCCATCCATGGTGGATGGTAAAGACGTCGTCCGCGAACCAGAGCATATCAGGCTTATATCGTTTGCGCAGCCATTCCAGCTCGTCTGCCACAAAGCGCGGCTTGCGACGGCGGTGCGTCTGGCCGTAAACCTGATGACTGCACCATTCGCAGTGATAGGGGCAACCTCGCGCCGTGATCAGCGAGATGGAACCCATGCCATGATGGGTACGCCAAGTATCTACATAACGCTGTGTGTCGATGGCTTCCCGTTCCGGCCACGGTTGTGCATCTAGGTTCTGGATCTGCGGCCGTGGCGGAGTTCGAACTGGGCTGCCATTCTTATCCAGAAATGCGATGCCACGCACATCATGAAGCAGTTGCGCTCCGCCACTGCGGAGTATCGGCAACAGCTCTTCCATGGTGAGTTCGCCCTCGCCCATCACCACGACATCGGCCCCTGCGCGGAGATATTCTTCGGCATATGCTCCCGGTTCAGGGCCACCCACAATAATCTTCCAGCCATGGCGTTTCGCCTCCTGAAGAATCCGCACCACTTTGGGGCGTGTCATCAAATTGGCGTAGACGCCTAATATCGCCGGCGTCTCCTCCCTGAGCTGTTTGTGGAGAGCTTCTTGAGTTGAGAATGTACTGTCATGCACATCAACCGCAAAACCGCGAGAGCGCAGATGCGAACATATATAGAGAATACCGAGTGGTGGATAAGGCTTCATGATCTGCATCTCTTTGGGATCTTCATGGAGAAAATACCCGTGTGTTAGCAGAAGATCTGGCATTTGATCCCTCTCTTTCCACCGTTCATAACATTCCGATAGCCACAGCCTGAAAGGCTTCATGCTCATGTGAATGGGAGATGGATTGTGGCGGATAAATCGGGAGAGTCGTAGGTCGCGCGCTTCTGCACTCGGCCTCAAGAGCATAAACTTCTTCCCAAAGCAGGCGTAGCTGCCCAGGAGTTTTGCGCTCCGCGGGAAGGTGCCCTTCTGTCACTTCAAAATGCAGAGCATTCCTTAAGGAGCGATAGAATTCCGTGTTGTAGGCGGAACGAAACATCATGCTCAACTCTGCGCTGTCCACCCAGTTGCGCTTGTCTCCAAGTTGCTCGCTGACGCGCTCGTAAAAGGTGGTGTTAGGCAGTGGATACGAAACTGAAACTCCAATCTCATCGGGACGGGTGGTACGTACCAGATCGATTGTCGCCTCGATTTCTTTGAGACCCTCTCCGGGATAACCGAATTGCAGAAAGTAGCAGGCGCGAATGCCGTAGCTGCGAAGCAGTTCGCGAGCTGAGGCCACCGATTCAACGCGCAGACCTTTGTCCATGGCGTTCAGAATGCTTTGCGCGCCAGATTCGACGCCCATCCAGACCTCACTGCATCCGGCGCGCTTCAGATCCGCCACTGTTGCAGGGCGCAAAAGGTCCGCGCGGCTTTGTATCTTGAAAGGAAGCACCGCGCCGGAAAGCTCCATGGCATCTGCAAACTGCTCTGTCCACTTTGCATTCAGCGCGAAGATGTCGTCCGCGAACCAGATGTGCTCAATGCCGTAGCAGATCTTCAGCTCCGCAATCTCCGCCGCAACCGATTCCGCCGGCCGCAACGAATAACTGTTTCCAAAAACGGGCTTCGCGCACCAGTTGCAGCGGAAGGGACAACCACGGCTTGCGACAACATTGGTAGATACATATCCGCTGCTCCGGTTCCATGCGTCGGCATAATCGGAGAGGCGCACAAGGTCGCGTGCAGGTAAGGGGAGAAGAGAGAGAGAGCGCTGGCGCGATCGAGCCTCGGTTCTCACCACACGTCCAGATAAACGGTCGCGCCACGCAAGCCCTGGAATCTTCCACCCTGATGCTTGGCCTCGGCGCAGAATCGCATCGAGCAGATCACAAACTGTCTGCTCTCCTTCGCCCAGCAGCACAGCGTCGAAACCCTGGTTGAGATACTCCTCAGTGTGGTCGGCGGCATCGGAGCCATGGGCCATCACAATGGCTCCGGATGCTGCTGCGGTTGCGCGCATCTTCCAACATAACTCGCGCGAACGGAGCAGGCACATCTTGCTGAGATAGTTGAAACTGTCTTCGTAGAGGATGACTACGCGCGGCTTGTGCTCCCGCAACGCGTGAGTGAATCCTGTCTCCGGTTCTTCAAGCATGCTGTCGAAGACGGCCACGCGAAAACCGCTCTCCCGCGCCGCAGCTGCGGCGTAGAGCGTGCCCAGCGGAGGATACGGCTGCCCGCGCTCCAATTGTTTGGGATCATAAGCAAGATGATAAGCGTGAGTGAAGAGGACGTCGGCCGTTCCGGCGTCTTGCAATGGATCTCTCATCGGCTCAAAAATCCTCCTGTTCGCGATGCGGAAAGGATTATGGTTTCATTCTCCTTCTCGCACACTTTTTCATCCCGAGTTGATTATGCTCTGGCTTTCTTGCTCGCTTGTCACGGCCTTGTCATTGCTTTGTCATTCCCTGTAATCAGCCGTTTTTAGAAGGGATTTCCGAAGTATTCTGAACCCAGGACGGCGAGGAAATAATAGATGATCGAAGAAGGCCACAATGCGAATGCGCAATATACAACAACTCTTGGCCTGGCCGGCCATGCGTGTTCCTTGCGGACCGATTCAGTACGACTGATGGAAATTATCGGCGCTTTCTTTCCCCGTGGCCAGACTCTGGAAGTACAAGCTTCGCGCGCTTCAATGAACCTGTTTGTCGGATACCGCAGAGACACATCAATTGGCCGTTGCAACTTTCCCATCTTTCGCGGCAGAAACGAATTTGTTCACGCCGACTATGGACGCGAAGGCTCCTTGTGGTTCGATTTGCGTGCGCGCGAGGTCGCTGGTGTGCTGTCGGATGAGATCATCGCCGACGAAGGATATCTTCGCCGCGCCGTGTTGACTGTCATAGCGGGCATACTTGCGCCGTCGCTGGGGGTGATTGCTCTGCACGCCGGATGCGTGGTGCGCGACGGAAGAGCCGTCTTACTGTCGGCCCCATCTGGGGTTGGTAAATCGACCCTCGCGCTGGCGCTCGCATTGCGCGGTTGGAGCCTGCTTTCCGACGAATGGACCTTTGTCTACGATGCGCCGAATGGCTTGAAGTTGTGGGGCATGCAGACCCCGATCAAGCTTTTGCCCGATGCAATATCTTACTTTCCGAAGCTCTCCGCCTTGTCTCCCGCGATCTCTTTGAATGGAGAGCTGTCCTATGAAATCGACCCCTGGAGTTTCTTCGGTGTTGACCGCGCGATCGACGCAAC
Organism: uncultured Occallatibacter sp.; assembly: GCA_964644105.1. Classification (GTDB taxonomy): domain Bacteria; phylum Acidobacteriota; class Terriglobia; order Terriglobales; family Acidobacteriaceae; genus Telmatobacter. The sequence goes on from CAZXVX010000003.1 coordinate 29,463, forward strand.
ACCGTTTGGGATTGTATTCCTGAAGCGCGCTTCGGAGTCCGACGCGCCTATCTGCCATGCTTCGGACTGTGGCGAGGAAGAGACCATGCAGGCGCTACTTGAAGGGATCGAGGAGCAGCCGGAAACAAGCGCGGAACAAAAAAGAGCCCGGCAAGCTCTGATGCAGCAGATTTGCCGGCTTCCCTCGCTGAGAGCGCTCTTCAGTGGCGAGCCGGAGGTGATTGCGGCTGACTTGGACGAAATCCTAAAGGAGCAATTTCATGTTTGAACGAGATTCCGCCATCGCTCAAAAGGCCGCAACCGCATCAACCGACCTGTTGCACCGCCGCATTCTCTTGGACTATTCATTTCAATTTGTCCTGGGTGAATCTGCAGTTCGCATCGAGACAGATTCCGCTCTAATGGGTAAGGCACTTCACATCTTGAACCTACCGGCTGATCTCACCCGCAGAGCGGCGCTTGGGAAATGGGAGATCGCGGTGGAAACCTATGAGGAACCAAAACAGAATCTGTTTCACGGAACTGCAACTAAGCTAATCGAGTTCCATGGCTTTGGGCCAAGTTGCGCCATTCGCATGAGCAATGGTTCATGGTTCGCGCGCACTCCTCCATCGCTGAGCGGCGTGGGGTTTGCTATGGTGGGTGGAAATGCTCGCGCGCAGATAAATCAACTTGCCGTTTATCTGCGCGCAGTCGTGTCGTTTGTTGACGAACGAGGCGCGCGATCGAATCCAGATTTGACGCTGGAGGTTTTCGCATGAGCAGCGAATTCTTGTCGAATGTGGTTGATGCACTGCGCTTCTCTGCCGATGAACCCGCGGGTAATGCGTATGCTGGTCGCAAGAGCCGCGCTTTATCCGGTTATTCTGCTCGTGCATGGTCGAGGCATATTGGTGTGCTTGATCGAGTCGGGCTGACTCTGCCTTTTTATGCCCGATTGCTGGAGGAGGGAAAATGTGCCAATTTACCGGCACCGGTGATTGCAGCGCTCGAAAAACGCCGCCACGACAATGCACAAAGAATGAACGCAATGGTGATGACCTTTGGTCAAGCAGCCGCAGTATTGCAGCAGGCGTACGTACCTTTCGTGTGCGTTAAAGGATTCAGTCTCATTCCTGAATACCTGACCGAATTATGGCAGCGCCATCAGATAGATTTCGATTTGCTCATCGCGCCTGAAGACGCAATGCGCGCACAACAGGCTCTCGAAGACCTTGGCTACCGATTGACCGTTGCTGAAGGTGATGAGATCAGGCTGCGCATTCCCGCGCCTCGCCCCCTCGCGCACAATGCCTATCTCTACCACCCGCAGGAGGGTGCGGCAATCGAACTGCATTCTGCGTTCTGGGATGCTGGAGCCGTGGCGTACCCGATGCGCTGCCCGCATAACTACTTTGCGCAGGCCGGGATGCACACAGTGGGTTCCGTAACCTACCCGCGCCTAGCCCGTCATCACTCATTTCTCTATCAGTTACTCCACGTCTTTCGGCATTTCATGGGATCATGGGCGCGCCTGCTTTGGCTTTATGAGATAGCTGCATTCATGCACCGCAATCGAGAGGACGATGCGCTTTGGCAGCAGGTGCGGGAACTGCTATGCGCGGATGCGCGCCTGACGGAAGCCGCAGCGCTGGTGCTTCAATGCGCGCAGAATCTATTTGCCTGTCCACTTCCACCGGCACTGGAAGACCTCTGCACTTTGCCTGCGGAATCCCCGGTGCGCCTGTGGATTGATCGCTATGCGCAAAGGTGGCTTCTCACTGATATGCCCGGAAACAAACTCAATCTTATATTGCATCGACATTTTATTTCAGATGATTCTGCGTGGAGACGTCATCTTGTTCATCGTCTTGCACCTTTCGGAAAACGCCCTGTACTGTGCGATGGCCTTGATTGGAATGTCGCGAATTCCTTGGCTTACAAGACTGCCAATCTTCGCTTTCAGGCGACGCGCATCGGGCATCATCTCCTAGCCGGAACTGGCTTTGCAATTGCCAATGCATCGTGGATATTGCATTTACGCTCAAGCCGAGCCGCTGCTCCCACAAAGGTTTTGCGCCGGGGCGAATCATGAGCGCGGACTTGAAATCGGCGACAATGCAGCGGCTTCTCCCGCCGGCAGAGGTTTTTGTCTTGATCCTGTTGGCGGCGCTTTTCTTATTCAAGGCACTGGTTCCTGCCTGGGAAACTCTACGCAGCGATTTTCCAAACTACTATCTCATAGCCCGCATGCTTCGCGAGCATTACTCGATGGATGGAATCTACGACTGGATCTGGCTGCAGCGGATCAAAGATCATTGGTCCATTCCAGTGTCGCTGGTAGGCTTTCCTGGAGCCACGCCCTTTTCCGCGCTTCCAGTGCTCCCTCTCACATCGATGGATGCATTGAATGCAAAAAGAGTTTGGCTGTTTGTGAATCTCGTTATTATTATCGTTTCCCTTTATGGAATGCAAAGAATTACTGGAATCAATATTCGCCGGGTTGCATTGATTTCATTTCTTGCCATCATTCCTCTGTGCAATAACTTTCTGTTGGGACAAATGCACGTCTTGGTGCTGGGTCTGCTGGTGCTTGCCTATTGGATGAATGAGCGCAATCAGTGGCTTCGTTGCGGACTTATCATTGCGGTCGCAGCGGCCCTCAAAGTATATCCGCTGTTTTTTGTGTTCTTCTTTCTGCGCAAGCGTCAATGGAAGACAGCGGCGGCACTGATCGCATTTACAATGGCGATCCTGACCGTATGCTTTTTCATCTTCGGCGCACCTGTCATGCGGGTCATCCTGATTGAGCAGTTGCCGCGCGCGATGCGCGGCGAGGCTGTTGACCCATTCAGCCTTACTGGGCCTTCCGCATCCAGCCTATTTCATCGCATCTTCTTGCCGCAGCCGCAATTGAATCCGCATCCACTCTATTCTTCGCCTTTGCTGTATGCGCTTCTCTATCCGCTCTGGCAGCTTTGCTTGCTCGGCACGGCATTGCTTGCTATCTCTACCGAACAGAACGATCCACGGCGCAGAAGTCTGGAGTGGGCTTTATGGATCTGTCTTTTGTTGACGCTATCCACGCTCCCGGCATCCTATCACTTCGTAGTGCTTATCTTTGTTGTTGTTTTGGCAATGAACGCGATGCAGAATGCCTGGCGCAGGGCCGCGCTGATTGTCTGTTACATTGCGGCTTGCGATTTGCATCCATTTGTCGCACCTAGCCATCTTGTTCTGGCCCTTTTCGTCGACTTTATCCGCTTCTGGGGACTATTGGGAATGATGGGCTCCCTGCTCTTTGAGTTGCGTGCTCATTCGCTCCAGCCGTTGGCCCCGCGAGGTGCGCGCACGCGCACCAGAACTGCCACGGCTCTAGCCGGCTTCACGATTCTATGGTGCGCTGCCGCGGCAACTACCTATGCTCATGTGCAATCCATTACAGGTTCCGAATATCTGGAGAAAGCTGTTGACGTTTCCTTTGCTCGATTTTCTCCCCATCGTGCAGGCAGTCATTTACTCACCGTGGCAATGTCAGACCAGGGCTATCGAGTCAAGGACGAAGTTGGACAGCGATACCCGACCGGTATTTATGGAACTGATGAAGAACAACTGGCAATCGCTTCAAGCCCGCTTGTAAACCGGGTTTGGATCGAAACCGAGAGCGGTGGTGGATCGCACCTGGTGGAGTTGACTATCCCATCAAACGCCGCGGGGGCGGCGCCAATTGCAACCATTCTTGATGCAGAATCTCCCGCACTCTCACCGGATGGGCACAGCCTCGTCTTTCTTCGCGAAGTTCACGGCATAGGCCGAGCGTGGACGGTGCATCTCGATGATAACGGTCGAGTCATGAATGCGCCGAGGCCAGTCAGTCCTGAAGGCATGAATATCTCCAGCGCCAGCTTAGGCGCCTCCGATGAAATATTTTTGTCTGCCACGGAGGACGGAATCTCACAGCTTTTTGTTACCACAGATTCTGGAGAGGCTCCCTGCAGAATCTATGCGCGGAACGAGGCGATGGATTCACCAATCGTGGACGCAGAGAGCGGTCAACTTATCTTTAGGAAACGCAGCTGGGGATACTGGCATTTATTCGCGGCCAGTCTGGAGCGTGGAGATGTAACTCAGATCACCTTTGGCGATTGCAACTCATACGACCCAGCATGGAGCGATGCAGCAACTCTTCTCTACATCAGCGATTGCGGGCGAGGCATGGGGCTGGGTGATGTGGCGATCAGTCATCCAAGCATCGCCGTTCCAGAGCTTGGCAACTCGCTAACTTCCGCGACTCTCACCCATCGCCCTCAAGGAGATGCACAACGATGAGCATTACGACCGGCTCAACCTTTGAAACCGCGACTCACGAATACCAAGCCAGTTCCGGGGCACGGCCTGCGCCAACCGTTCTGGACTTGCTCATGCTGCTGAATTGCCATTGGCGTTTACTGGCCAAGGCAGCATTGGTTGGCGTGGTTGTGGGCTTGGCGCTTGCCTTCTTGCTTCCCACCCGGTACACAGCAGTTACTACGATTCTTCCGCCGTCGTCTTCATCCTCGCTGGCTTCCGCCTTTGCCGCACAGTCGGGGGAGCTGGGCGCTCTGGCCGGTTTATCCGGAGGCAACTTCGGGTTTCGCTCGCCAGCCGAGGTTTGCCTCATCATGTTGAGGAGCCGCACGGTTGAAGATTCCATTATCCAGCGCTTTCAATTGATGCGCGAGTATGGCAAGAAGAGGCTCTCCGATACCCGCACGGCATTGGAACGCAGAACCTCGGTAACGCTTAATATCAAGAGCGGGGTCATAGCCATCTCCGCCACTGACGGCGATGCGGCGCGCGCGGCGGCGTTGGCCAACGGGTATGTGGACGAGTTCAAAAAGTTTTCCGCTTCCCTCGCCATCACTGAGGCCAGCCAGCGCCGGCTCTTTTTTGAAAAGCAACTTCTGGATGCGAAGGGCGCTCTAACCCAGGCCGAAGAAGCATTGAAGAATACTCAGCAAGCCACCGGTCTGCTAGAACCTGCAGGCGCATCAAAAGCCTTGCTGGAAAGCGCAGTCGCTGTCCGGGCGCAAATTGCGGCCAAGCAGGTTCAGCTTCGCTCCATGCGCACCTATGCCACAGAAGACAATCCCCGGCTGATTCAGGTAAAGCAGGAAACCGCCGCGCTGGAGTCGCAACTTGCGGAACTTATCGGAACAAATTCGGAGGATGCGGGCGATCCACTCGTCTCCAAGGGCGACATGCCTGAAGCTGACGCTGAGTACCTGCGCCGCATACGCGACGTGAAATACAACGAGTCGGTGGTAGCTCTTTTGGCGCGGCAGTTGGAGATCGCGCGTCTGGACGAAGCTCGGCAAGGCGCGGTCATTCAGGTTGTCGATTTGGCTGTCACACCCGATAAGCGTTCCTCTCCAAAGCGATTGGCGATCTTGCTGGCGTCCATGATTTTCGCTCTTTTGGGCGCGAGTTTTTGGATTGTCTATCGATCGAATGAAGTGAATGTGCGAATCAACCGAATCGCCGCGCAGACCGCCGCAATGCTTGTTGTCTTGCTGGTGATGACTTCAGCCCTCTGTGCGCAGACACTGGAGAATCTGGAACCGCCCGCTCCCTGTACGACCGGTGCGGATAGCTCGCATGAGACGCTCTGCGGCGATACTCAGCAAGACTCATCCGCCGCGTCCTCCAACCCCCAAAGCCTGGAAGATACCTTCGGAAGACGGACAAATATAGAGCGATTCGGCGGCGAGGGACGCCGCAATGCGGAGGACACTTTGACGAAGGCGACGCGGATTGAAGACCACCGCACCCAGTCATCGCACCCCCCAGAACCGCGCACCGAGTTTGAGCAAATGGCCGCCGATTCGGCAGGCCGCCCGTTGCCCGTCTTCGGCCAATCGCTCTTCGCGCTGCCGCCCGATAGCTTTGCTCCTGGAGGCGATGCTCAGGTTCCAAGCGACTACCAGATTGGACCTGGCGACGAACTGCGCATCCGGATCTGGGGTCAGATCGATGCCGACCTGCGCATCGAAGTTGATCGCTCGGGGCATATCTATATTCCTCATGTGGGCGAAGTGGCGGTGGCGGGCCTCCGCTATCGCGACCTGGACGACTATCTTAAACAGGCTGTCGGCCACGTCTACAAGAACTTCAACTTGGAGGTAGCTATCGGGCGGCTTCACTCTATTCAGGTCTTCGTTGCCGGACAGGCAAGGTCACCGGGGGTTTACACCATCAGCTCGCTAAGCACGTTGGTGAATGCCGTCTTTGCCGCCGGCGGGCCTTCACCCCAAGGATCGTTACGCCATTTCCAGTTGCGGCGAGGCGATTCCATCGCGCAAGAGTTCGATCTCTACGACCTGCTGGTAAAGGGAGACAAATCGCATGACCATGCGCTGCAATCCGGGGATGTAATCTTCATACCGCCGACAGGTCCACTGGCTGCCATCGCAGGATCGGTCAACACTCCGGCGATTTATGAGCTGAAAGCCGACACCACCATAGGATCGCTGATCGAGACAGCGGGAGGGTTGAATACCGTCGCCGACGGCAGCAGCGCGGTGGTGGAACGCATCAGCGAGAATCGATCCCGCACTGTGCTTCAGTTCCCGCTTGATGCCCTGGGTTTGGGCTTTGTGCTGCGAGGCGGCGACATCGTCCATATCTCCAGCATTGTTCCGCGCTTTGACAATACGGTAACTCTGCGCGGCTATGTCACCAATCCCGGCCGCTATCCCTTCAGGCCAGGAATGCATATTCGCGATCTGATTCCCAATCCTGAAGCGCTGCTTCCCCGGGAGTATTGGCTCGATCGCGCCAGCATTACAGATGGCCGCCAGAGAGAATATCCTGTGCGCAAACAGCTTCCGGAATCTCTCCGCACAATATTGGCGCAGGATCAAGCGGCCAATGCCGGCGGCGGCGCAACCGTCATGAACCAGCCATCCATATCAACCCTCGCGCCAGAGAATTGGTCTACGCGGATGCAAACCATTACGGAGTACTACAAGGATCTTGCCCACTCTGAATCCGTGCGCGATCCGAGTCTGGAATCACAGGCCGTCTCCAGCGGCGGAACAGAGTTGCTGACGCACGAACTCGAAAAACTTGTACCCTCAGTCAACTGGAGTTATGCGCTCATCCAGAGAGTCAATACTACGACATTGAAGACACAGTTGATTTCATTCGATCTCGGCAAGGCCATCGAAGACAACGACCCAGCCAACAACCTGGCGCTTGCGCCCGGCGATATCGTGACCGTCTTTTCGCAGCAGGAGATTGTGGCACCTGAACAATCGCAGACGCGATATGTCAAGGTTGAAGGCGAGGTGGAGCATCCTGGCGTCTACCAGTTGGAAGAGGGAAAAACGCTCCGGAATGTGATCGAGTCCGCAGGCGGACTCACCACCAGAGCATACCCTTACGGTGCGCGCTTGACGCGTGATTCCGCACGCGCCGAACAGCAAAGAGGCCTGGATGAAATGGTGCGGTCTGCCGAAGCTGAGGTGCGCGGATTGACAGCCTCCGCTGCCGCCAGTGCGCAGGAACCAGGTGACGCCGCCACGCGCCAGGCAGCTCAACAAACGCTCCTTACCAGTCTTCGCTCGATGAAAGCCTCCGGCCGCGTGGTGCTCGCCATGCAACCGGACGCAAGCAGCATCGCGGATTTTCCGCCGATTGTTCTGGAGGACGCCGACCAGATTGTGATTCCGGCTCGACCCAATACCGTTTCCGTCTCCGGCGCGGTCTATAATCCAGCCACATTCGTCTACGATCCACGGCGTACGGTGGGCGACTATTTGAAAATGGCCGGCAAGGGCGGACTTAACTCGAATCGCCGTCATGCATTCGTGTTGCGCGCCGACGGCACTGTCCTTAGTCGTCAAGAGGTAGGGGGCGCCTTTCACAAAAGCTTCGAGGATCTGCCAATGTACCCCGGTGATCAGATTGTGGTACCGGAAAAGGTCGACAATGGCGTGGCTCGCGCTCTGCATGACTGGCCCCAATTGTTTACACCACTTGCTCTAAGCGCAATCGCGGTTGGCACATTTATCCCCTAACCTGGAAGTCGGAAACAAGGTGCTCCATGGCAACTCAACATTCCATATCATATCCCGAAACGAGTTCCTCTCCGCCAGGCATAGCCTTGGTGCGCGGTCTCGATGCGCCGTCCCCGGTCAGGCCCGCACCTTGGGAGCGCAATCTTTTACGGCTATGCCTTTACCTGCTGCCTGCGATTGGGGCTGTGTTAATGCGGGCCGCGGGGCGCGCAACCGGCTCGCATCCCCTCACTTCACCAGCCAACCTACAGTTTGTGCTGGTGCTCTCCTTCGCATGGATAGCATCCATCGAAGCTCTGGATGTGGCCAGTTGCAAAAGAATCAACAGGGAGCATACAGGATTGATGGCTATCCTGGTGTCGGTTTGCGTGGCAACCGCTGCGGCGGCGCTGCTGTTAGCCCTGCTGGGCATTCCTCTGCCAGGAATGCGGCAATTGGCTGGCGATGCCGCATTTCTCTTCATCGCATCGACAATCATCAACCTGTCGTTCCGCGCAATCTTGAATACGCAAAATCCCCCGACCTGTATTGTTGTCGTCAATACGCATGGTCATGGCGGCGGAGTATCGTGGATTATTACTCGCAAAGCAGTCTTACGTCATGAGATATCCGGAGCAATCCGTTTGGAATCCTCGGGGAAATCTTACCCGGCGAAAAGCGCGCACAACATGGACGAGCTGGTACGAGAGATACAACGCGAACCACTGGATGGGGTGCTTATCTCCACTCCCTTGTCGGAGATTGCCGCTCTTTCGCAGCGCATAGGCGCTTGCGGCGGCATGGGCGCCCCAGTGCGCTTCATCACTGACTCCAGCGGCGACCCATCCTTGCTTGAGAGCTACTCAAATGCCAATTGCCTTTACCTTCTTAATACCAGCGTAGCGCCGACCAAGTCATGGCACTACTCCATTCTAAAAAGGGGTTTTGATCTTGTCTTTTCATTGGCCGCAATCCTTGTTGGACTGCCCTTGTTTGCGCTGATTGCCCTGGCCATCAAAGTCAATTCTTCAAAGGGCGGCATCTTCTTTGCCCAGGATCGCGTTGGATGGAATGGAAAAGTATTTCGGATGTATAAATTCCGCACGATGCACGCCGCTCCGCCCAGCGTGAGCGATACGCGCTGGTCCCAGCCGGACGATGTGCGCCGCACCGCAGTGGGCAGATTCCTGCGTAAATACTCCCTGGATGAATTGCCACAGTTCTTCAATGTCTTGAAGGGTGAGATGAGCGTGGTTGGGCCGCGTCCCGAGCGGCCTTACTTTGTCAACAGCTTCCGCGGTGAAATCGACGAGTATCATCGCCGTCACCAAATTAAAGTCGGCATTACTGGATGGGCGCAGGTTAACGGACTGCGCGGCGATACCTGCATTCGCACCCGCGTGATGTACGACCTCTACTATCTGCAAAACTGGGGATTGATCTTCGATCTGAAGATTATTCTGCGCACGGTTATCTGTGTCATTTGCGGAAGAAATGCGGATTAGGCGCTTCGCCATCCCTGAGGCCCTGAGCAGTGATGAAGAGTTTTGGGATCGTCGTCATCAAGAACGCAGCCGCCAATGTGCTGCGTGGAATGGCAACCGCAGCCGTTGCCATCGCACTGCCGCACTTCCTGACGCGCGTCTTGAGTCCAGAGAGGTTTGGCGCATGGTCGCTGATGTTGCAGATTACAGCTTGCGCGAATTATTTGGATTTAGGGCTGCAAACTGCCGTAGCCCGGCATGTTGCCCAGTTGATGGAACGCGGCGACAATCACCGGATCAACCAATTGGCCAGTACGGCGTTGACCATGCTGACTGCGGCTGGAGGACTGGCTTTAGCGGTAATTGGAATTCTGCTTTGGCGATCGGCGGCAATCTTTCATGGAATTCCGTCTGCATTGTTCCATGAGTTTCGTCTTGCCGCATTACTGTTGGCCATGAGCACCTGTGCGCAGTTGCCGCTTTCCACTTACACCGGCATCTTAATTGGACGGCATCGAAATGAGTATCCAGCTCTGGCAATTGGAGGCAGTCGTTTGGCGGGCGGCGCCGCGGCGATTGCGGCCGGATTTTTCCGCCACTCTCTGCCTGCAATCGCGGCTTGCGTAGCCATCGCGAATCTGCTGGGTGGCTTGCTGCAAGCGGCATTTGCCTATCGCATTCAACCAGCGCTCAATATTCGTCTCTTCGCTTTCGATGGGAAGCTGGCGGCTCAGCTTGCCCGGTATTGCGCAGGACTAACAATCTGGTCGTTCGGCGTCTTCCTCGTCAATGGAATAGACCTGGTAGTGGTAGGACATTTCCAGTTCCAGGCGGTGGGATACTACTCGATCGCGACGGCCCTGATTACATGTTTTATCGGTTTCAATTATGCATTGATCAATGCTTTTATGACTCCCATTGCCGCACTGCACGCGCGGGGCGAACTCTCACATATTCGAAACTCGGTGCTGTTGGCCACTCGCTGGATTATCGTGATCAATATAGCTTTGACTGCGCTGGTCTTCGTCTTTGGGGAATCGGCTTTGACACTTTGGGTTGGTAGCGCCTATGCGCAACCGGCCTTTTTCATACTTAGAATTCTTGTTGTGGCACAGGCGATCCGCTGCATGGGCGGCGCATTTTGTGTGATGCTGGTTGCCACCGGCCAACAGCGCCACGGCATCGAAGGCGCCGTGGTGGAAGGCATCGTGAGCCTGTGCGCCAGCCTTCTTGGCGCTGTTTACTACGGTCCGGCGGGTGTCGCGGCGGGAACGCTCGCTGGCACAGTTTGCGGCCTTTTCTGGATTCTCATGCGCACCATGCCCCGCGCTCAAGCGGTTCCAATCGCTCGAAGACAATATGTAATCGATGGAGTATTAGTCCCCATGACTGCGTGCTCGCCGGTAGCCATATGCGCATTCATCGCCGCCTGCACACACTCACAGTATCAAGTCTGGGTCTTGCCATTCGCCTTTTTTATGACTGGAACTCTCCTTCTTCGTATCGGATGCCTGGTGCCAATTCGCGAACAATATTTACTGTAATCGCACCAGGTCTTGGGTGCGATCAAGCCCGCGATGAATTGCGTAACGCCTACTTGAAGCAGCAAGTAACCAAGGCCGTTCCGGCAAAAAACTAAATCGCTCTAACCCGCACTGCCGTTGGCTCATTGCGCAGCCTCCAGAAACAGCCAGAGCGTATTGAAAGACACTTCGGGCAGAAATTTGTGTGTTCTGCTGGCGCTTAGCAATATTTCAAGCCGAATCAAGGATGCGCCCTCCAAGATGGAGGTATTCGTCAGAAAGATCGATTCTTGGCTCGAACTCCAATGCGATAATCTAACAGGGTACGCACTTCCCTGCCCTTCAGCTGGTGAAACACTTGATTGTCGAAATTCAGAATCTGACCAAAATCTACTCTTCCAAGCTCTCCGTAACCGCGGTCGACAGCCTTGACCTGGAGCTTGAGCAGGGCGAAATCTTTGGCCTTCTCGGTCCCAACGGCGCCGGCAAGACCACCACCATCTCGATCGCCACCACGCGCACGCTGCCCACCAGCGGCACGGTTAGGATCAATGGCATTGATGTCGTTCGGCATCCCGCCCACGCGCGCCGGTTGATCGGCGTCGTTCCCCAGTTCAACACTCTTGACCGCTCGCTGACGGTTTACGAGAACCTCTATTTTCACTGCCGCTACTTCGGCTTTTCCCACAGCGCGGCCAAGGCTCGCTCCCTGGAACTGCTCGCTCAGTTCATGCTCACCGAGCGCAAAGCCGTCTACCCCGCGCAGCTCTCCGGCGGCCTTGCGCAACGCGTTCAAATCGCCCGCGCCATCGCCCATCGCCCCACCGTTCTCTTCCTGGACGAACCGAGCGCCGGCCTTGACCCGCAGAGCCGCATGGCCATGTGGTCGGCCGTTCAGGAGTTGCACAAGGAAGGCATTACCGTATTACTTACTACTCACTATATGGAGGAGGCCGATCAGCTCAGTGACCGTCTGGCCATCATCGACCATGGCCGTGTGCTGGCTCTCGGCTCACCGGAGAAGCTCAAATCCACCTTTGGCGCGCAGACGCTCTTCGACCTCAAGCTCAAATCGCACGCGTCGATTGACCCGCTTCTTGCCGGCCTTCGCTCCCATCCCGGCGTCGCCAGCGCAGAAGCCACTTCCGACGGCCTGCGCGTGCTGGCGGTAAGCGCGGACGGCTTGCTCTCCGATCTGGTCCAGGCCGCTGCTCCTTATGGCCTGCGCGACCTGCAGATCACCGAGCCGAGCCTGGAGACCGTCTTCATCCAACTGACCGGGAGGGATCTGCGTGAATAGCATAAATGCAGGGAACAGGGATCAGGGAACAGGAATCAGCGAAAAGCACAACCTTAATCCGGCCATCTTCTTTCAGGCATTTCTCGGCCTGTTCCTCCGCGATCTGCGCGTCCTTACCCGCGAGTTTCTGCCATTCCTGCTGCGCGTTGGGATGCAGCCTCTCCTGTTTCTCTTCGTCTTCACCTTCATTCTGCCGCGCATGGGCACAGGCAACCCGATGGCCATTGCCGGCGGCGTGGACTTTGGCACGATTCTGCTTCCCGGCCTGATGGCCGTGGCCATCATGTTCTCCGGCATCGCCGCCGTTGCTCTGCCTCTCTCCAGCGAGTTCGGCATCACCCGCGAGATCGACGACCGCGTCATGTGTCCGCTGCCTCTCTGGGCCGTAGCACTGGAGAAAGTCTGCTTCTCCGCCATGCAGAGCATCATTGCCGCCCTGCTGGTCATCCCCATGGCCTACTACATTCCCGCCAAGCCGGTGGTTGCGCACATCACCAGCTGGTTCCTGTTCGCGCTGGTTCTTGTGCTTGCCAGCCTCCTGGCCGGCTCACTCGGCCTGGTCATCGGCTCCACGGTCAACCCCAAGCAGATCGGCCTGGTCTTCTCGATCCTCGTCGTCCCCATCACCTTCCTCGGCTGCGTCTACTACCCCTGGATGGGCCTGTTTAAGAACATTCGCTGGCTCTCCATCGCCGTGCTGTTCAACCCCATTGTCTATATGAGCGAAGGTTTGCGCGCCGCTGTCACGCCTGGCGTCGGGAATATGCCCTGGTGGGCTATACTCATTGCGCTCGTCTTTTTCACCGCCGCCCTTGGGCGCTGGGGACTGAAAGGCTTTTTGGGCAGAGTGCAGTCGTAACTCAATGTCGCACTCTTTCAACCAGAGCCGCAAGACAATCTTCACCGCACGGCGCTTCCCAACGATGCGCCTTTGATCCATGCGCCTTCTGATTCATTCGCATGAGCCTCCAACTGTCTCAAAACACAACCCCCAGTAACGTTACTGGTTCCTCCGCTCAGGTTGAGGAAAAACCCGGCGCGCGAGAGGCTATAGTGGAGTCTGGCGGCTCTCACGACCTTGCTCAGGCGTGACGACACTCACCAGCAGCAATCGGACCCGTTCCCAGGTATGGGAAGACGAAGCGCCCGTGGAGCCTATCGCGCGGCGCGCAAGACAGAGTGCGCCTTCCGCGGATCGCGCAGCCGCTGCCCCCCCCATTGAAAATACAAGCCAGGATGAAGATGCGCCGCAGGCAGACGAGAAGCGCAGAGGCCGGTCTCGCTCCGGCGGGAGCCGCTTTGAGCGTCCACGCAATCCATGGTGGCGTCCGGCGAGTTCAGCGGGGCGCGTGCTTCTGCTGCTGGCTACACTTGCTTTGCTCAGTGGGTTCGCCACCACGGCTTACCTTCTGAAAACCTATCTCGACCGCGATGCTCGCTTCCGCATTGAAGGGACCAGGAACATCGAAGCCAGCGGACTAACCGAAGTCAGCCGATCCGAGATGTTGCCGGTCTTCGGCGAGGACATTGGGCGTAATATCTTCTATGTCCCATTGGGCGAGCGGCGCAGGCAACTGGAACAACTCCCATGGGTTGAACGGGCGACGGTGATGCGCCTTTTGCCGGACCAGATTCGCGTTTCGATTGTGGAGCGGCAGCCGGTAGCTTTTGCGCTTCAGCCGAACGGGCTGACCGGCCTGGTGGACGCGGACGGCGTGCTGCTCTCGATGCCGGCGGCGATGATGGCCCAGCGCCACTATACATTTCCGGTAGTTTCAGGCATCAACTCGAGCGATTCGCTGAGCGAGCGCAGGGCGCGGATGGCGGTTTACCAGCGCCTTTTGACCGAGCTGGACTCCAGCGGCCAGAAGATCTCCAACCAGATTTCAGATGTGGACCTGAGCGATCCCGAAGTCCTGCGCCTGAGGATGCAGGACGATCCCACACTACTGGTGATGGGTCAGGAGAATTTTCTAGAGCGTTATCAAATCTACAAGCAGAACATCTCTGAATGGCGGCAATTGCATCCTGATCTGGTCTCGGTAGATTTACGCGTTGAGCAATATCCGGTGCTGGCGATGCCTGAGGGAACCAATATGGCGCAGGCTGCGGCGGCGGAAGAGAACCCACAGGCAGCGAACGATTCCATCGGTTCTCAAACTGGCGATAAAGACGTTGCCAAATTGGGGCATACGGTTACCGGAAAAGCCTCCAAAAAAGCAAAGGACTCTCTTCAATCCGCCAAAGTCAAGGCGAGGAACAAGAAGCGCGCGGCTGTCAAGCGAGCCGCGTTGAATCTACGCAAACAGAGAAGCGCAGCAACTAGTCATCCGGCGGCGTCAGCCGGGATGAGTCAGTGAGTGAGATGAGCCATAGACAGGACAATTTGATCGTTGCGTTGGACGTGGGCAGCAGTTGGACCCGCGTGCTGGCGGCAGAGCTGGTGGATAACGCGCTGCGCTATTGCGGGCACGGAATGACTCCGTCGGCGGGAATGCGCAGGGGACTGATCGCCGAGCTTGGCCCTGCGGCCAAAGCAGTGCGTGCGGCCCTCGATCTGGCAGAGTTTACCTCCGGCCGTTACGTGGGCGATTGCGCGGTGGGAGTGGGCGGTCCGCACTGTCGCGGACTCAACACCAACGGCGGCATTGAACTGGGCGGCCGGATGCGGGAGATTGACGCCGAGGATGTGCGCAGCGCCGTGGAGCGGGCACGCGCCGTCGAGCGCCCGCCGGACCGCGAGATTCTGCACCTGCTGCCCCGCCAGTTCATCCTCGACGAGCAACCCGGCATCTTTGATCCAGTGGGCATGGTGGGCAAGCGGCTGGAGGTGGACTTGCACATTGCCACCTGCTCCGGCAGCGCACTGCAAAGCACCATCACTTGCGCCAACCGCGGCGGGCTGGAGGTGACGGAGACGATCCTGGAGTCGATTGCCGCCGCTGAGGCCACGCTCACCGCCGACGAAAGGGAGCTTGGCGTCTGTCTGGTAGACATCGGCTGCCACTCCAGCGACCTGGTGGTCTTTTTTGAAGGCGCGGTGGTGCATACCGGCTCGATTGCCATTGGCGGACAACACTTTACCAACGACCTTGCGGTGGGACTGCAAACCACGGTTCCCCAGGCCGAAGAGCTGAAGCGCCGCTATGGAAACGTCGTTGTGACGGATGTGCCGCAGCACGAGGAGATTGAGATCGGCTCGTGCATTGTGCGGCGCCGCCGAATCGCTGAGATTCTTGAGGCGCGGGCCTGCGAGCTGATGCAATTTGTCAAAGAAAACCTGCGCCAGAATGGCGTGCTGGATGCGCTGGGTGCTGGCTGCGTGCTGACCGGCGGCGGGTCGCAATTGCCCGGAATGCTGGACGTGACCGAGAACCAGTTGCACGCACGGGCGCGGGCAGCCTTGCCCGTGCGCCTTTCGCAGATGCCGGCTGAACTGCTCGATCCAGGATTTTCGGTGGCGGTGGGTATGATTCTCTATGCCCATCGCACTCGCATGAAGCGCGCCGCGGAGAAGCCCTCGCTGGCCTCCAAGGTGCGCGCGGTATTCGCAGGGAGCTTTTAAGCGCTATCATTCGAGGAAATAGGAATCAGGAGGACGGTGCCCAATGGATCAGCAGAAGAATGAAGGTGTCGAGATGCGCATTCAGTATCACGAAGAACCGATGCGCGGCGCGCGCATCAAGGTGATCGGCGTGGGCGGTGGCGGCGGCAATGCCGTCAATCGCATGATTCAGGCCCACATGGAGGGCGTCGAGTTCATCGCCGCCAACACCGATGTGCAGGCGCTGAAGGTCTCGCAGGCTCCGGTCAAGCTGCAACTGGGCGTGCGGCTCACCTCCGGGCTGGGCGCTGGAGCGAATCCTGACGTGGGCCGCCGCGCCGCGCTGGAAGATTCGGAGAAGATCATTGAGGCGTTGGAAGGCGCGGATATGGTCTTTGTCACCGCTGGTTTGGGCGGCGGAACGGGCACGGGCGCCGCGCCGGTGATCGCCTCGCTGGCCAGCGAGATGGGTATCCTGACGGTGGCCGTGGTTACCTGCCCCTTCGGCTTTGAAGGCAAGCGCCGCCAGCGCCAAGCCGAGCAAGGCTTGAGCGAACTGCTCGAAAGCGTCGACACCATGATCGTGATTCCCAACGAGAAGCTGCTGGCCGTGGCCAAGGACGCTGGCTTCTTTGAGAGCTTCCGCATCGCCGACGATGTGCTGCGCCAGGGCGTGCAGGGCATCAGCGACATCATCACCATCCCCGGCATCATCAACCGCGACTTTGCCGACGTCAAGACCACCATGGCCGGCATGGGCCACGCGGTGATGGGCACGGCCGTCCGCTCGGGCAACAACCGCGCCCGCGAGGCAGCGCAGGCGGCGATGGCTTCGCCGCTGCTCGAAGCCGGCGCCATTGACGGCGCGCGCGGCATCCTCATCAACATTACCGGCTCCAGCACCCTCAAGCTCAATGAGGTCAACGAGGCCTCGTCGCTGATTCAATCGGCCGCTCACGAGGACGCCAACATTATCTTCGGCGCGGTTCTGGACGAATCGATGGGCGAGGACGTCAAAATTACCGTCATCGCCACCGGCTTCCGCGATCAGAATCAGGAGCGGCGCAAGCGCCTGCTGGACGTAGCCGCGACGCCGGTCATCTCTGATCCTGAAGACTCCGAGCCGATCGCCACCGTATCGCTGGTGTCGGACGATTCGGTCTCTGAACCGCAAGCTACCGCTCCCCAGGCCCCAACGTCGAAGGATGAGCCCGGCAATTGGCGGCGAGAGCCGGAACCGGAGCCGATTTCAGCGCCTGCCGTGGCGCCGCGCTTCCTTTCGCAGGAAGATGAACCGGAAGAAGCTCAGGAAGAATTGGTTGAGACAGAAGAGATTGACGAGCCAACCTATTACTCGTCTTCCGCGGCGGAGGTCGCCTCCGAACGTTCCGTGCCTCAGTCTGTCGAGCCGGAGAGGAACTTTCAAGTTGAAGAACCGGAGCCTGTCGTGCCTGCCTATCGTCCAAAGTTTGCTGAATTGAGCGAGGAGCCGGCTTACCCGCGTCGCGAAGAATACGCCCCTGCATACCAGCACGATCCTCCGCCGGCAGCGCCGGAACCGTCGCGCCCCACTCCGGCGCCCTACCAGGAGACCAACGAAAGCACACAGCCGGATATTGACAAGCCCACCTTTCTGCGCCGGTTGGGGTTTTAGAAACGCGGGAGAAACCTAAGTGCAAGCTGAAGTTACGGCACAGAGTTGAAGCAATTAAAAAACTTCAACCTCTGTGACGTAATTTCGGTTATTGTAATGGAAAGCAAGAGAAGAATTGAACGTGGGAAAGAAACCTGCCGATAGACGTAATGACGGGGCACGGTCGGGCTTGAAAATTAGCACATTGAGAATAGAGAGGACACTGGCTGAATGAATTTTTATCGCGCACGGGCTATTGCATGGGTACTAATCGGTTTCGGCATGAGCGCCGGAGCGGCGGCGGCTTTGGACGCACCTTCCACGCAGCATCACGCCAAACCAACCGAAAAGCATCCTGCCGTCTCCCATCACGCCGCCAGCCATCACGCCGCGGCCGCCAGACCGGCTGCCCGAAGCGTATCCAACCGCGCCGCGCAAAAAGCCGCACCTGCCGGAGAAGCTCGCCTGAGTGTGCGCGGCAAGGTCAAAGCCGGCGCCCGCGGCGCAACCCGTCATCATCATTACTACGAGCGATTTACGGCCAGTTCTTTTGCCAACAGTGACCTTTTGGCGGGCGATCAAACCGCCGGTGAAGATGCGGTCGTTCGTCAGGCAGCCATTGACGCGCTGGGTGACATGAACGGCACCGCCGTAGTCATCGACCCATCCAACGGACGCATTCTGGCCATGGTTAATCAAAAGCTGGCCCTCTCGCCCGGCGCAGAGCCATGCTCCACCATCAAACTCACCGTCGCCATGGCCGCGCTCTCCGAGGGGCTGGTCACGCGCGACACCCCGGTTCAATTGGCCGGCTTCCGCATGAATATGACCCAGGCGCTGGCCAAGAGCAACAACCTCTACTTTGAGGAGCTTGGCCGCGAACTGGGCTTTGAGCGTGTGCGTCACTACGCCAACCAATTCGGCTTGGGCGAGCTGGCCGGATACAACATTGAAGGTGAACAGCTTGGCGTCTATCCCGATCAGGAGTTGCCCGCCGCTGAAGGTGGCGTAGGCCGCATGTGCAGCTTTGGCCAGGGCGTCTCGCTTACGCCGTTGCAGCTCGGCGCATTCGTCGCCGCCATCGCCAACGGCGGAACGCTCTACTACCTCCAGCATCCATCCACCCCCGAAGAGGCCACCGCGCTCACTCCCAAGGTCAAGCGCACGCTGGACATTGCTCGCTACGTTCCCGACATTGAGGACGGCATGGCCGGTGCGGTCGAGTACGGAACCGCCCGCCGCCTGCGCGCCAACTTCAACGAACTGCCTGTCTTCGGCAAGACCGGAACCTGCTCGGACAAAGGCACTCGCTACGGCTGGTTCGCATCCTACTCCGATTCGCCTCAGGGCAGCCTGGTCACCGTCTTCTTTCTCGAAGGCGGACGCCCCACTTTTGGCCCCCGCGCCGCCGAGCTGACTGGCGAGTTCTACAAGAACCTCTGGGACCACAACTGGTTCGCGGCCAAGGGCCAGCAAGACGCAGCTTCCTTACCCGCCGCGCCGGCCGAGCAGGCGCAACCATAGAGTGTCCGCAAGATTCATCTTCCGCAGCTAGGGATGGGCTGAAGCCAATCGACCCCAATGATCATCCGATAAGATGAGACAACCCGCATTCTCCGGCTCCTTCTGGAGGATGCGGGCGAGTCTGACTTCCCCCAAGCGAAGATCGGATTCTCCAGAATGGCTTTGCCGGAACAAATCTTGCTCCTCTACGGGTATGTGCTGCTCTTTGCCTGGGTACTGGTGGAGCAGTTGGGGATTCCATTGCCTGCCACGCCTGTTCTGCTGGCAGCCGGGGCACTCTCCTCCGAACACGAAATCAATTTCTTCCTCGCCTTGCTGGCTGGGCTGGCTGCTTCGCTTATCGCCGACAGCACGTGGTTTCTGATTGGCCGCCGCTATGGGCACCACGTCCTGCGCATCCTCTGCAAACTTTCCATGGAACCGGCGATTTGCGTGCGCCGCACCCAAAACTCCTTTGGCCGCCGCCGCGCCATCACCATCATGATCGCCAAGTTCGTTCCCGGATTGGCTACGCTGGCGCCGCCGGTAGCTGGGCAGAACGGCATGACCTACGGCAGCTTTCTTCTCTTTGACGCTATCGGCGCCACGGCCTGGTTGAGCGCACTGCTGGTCGCAGGACGTTTCTTCGGCGACCTGTTGCGCCGCAATCCCAGCTTGCTCGACTGGGTTGGCCGCTTCTCCGGCGCTCTGCTCGTCCTGGGTGTTCTCGGCTTCTTTGTTGGCCGTGTCATCCGCCGCCGCATGGTGCTTAAAAAGCTGGTTGCCGCTCGCCTCGAACCCGAGGAACTCAAGCAGCAGCTCGATGCCGGCGAGCAGGTCTACATCGTGGACCTGCGCCATCCGCTGGAGTTGGAGCCGGACCCCTTCACGCTTCCCGGCGCAATTCATTTCGCTCCCGATGACCTGACTGCCCGCCACCAAGAGATCCCTCGCGACCGCGACATTGTTCTTTTCTGCAGTTGCCCCAGTGAGGCAACCGCGGCCAAGACCGCCATGACGCTGCACAAGCTGGGCATCGACCGTGTACGCCCCTTGCGCGGCGGCTACGACGAGTGGAAGCGGCTTGGATTCCCGGTGGCTGCCGTCGCACCAGTCGAGTAAAATCTGTGAATAAGAGAGAGTTTATGGCTGCGAGCAAGAAAAAGGCAGACGGAATCAAGGGGTGGCTTTTCTTAGTCATCTTTTGCGCAATGCTGTGTGCGCTTGAAATCAGAGGCTATTTATCGGCACTTGCGCAACAGAGTGTCTTGGAGATACCGCCCTCCTGGAGATATGTTTTTGTTACATATTGCGTCTGGATTTGCTGGGAAATCGTGCGCTCTGAATATAAAAAAGGCGGCATTGTTTTAGCCCTGATCAAAGCAACTTTTGAATGTGGTGGGATAGTCGAAACAATTTACCTAACTCTCGTCGGTATTGCCGGGCGCAATATCCTGGAATCCCCCCCGTATTGGAAGATAGGATTGTATGTTGGCGCAACCGCCCTTCTAGGTTGGGCTTCTTTTTACCAGAAGAAAGAAAAGAAATCCGGCTTGGAGACAAATTATCGCCCATCGGCCCTGATGGCTGGAGACCGGTGCGCACTCCTTTTATTCGCAATATTTTTCTTGACAAAGATTGGAATGGCGTTTGTAACCGGCCATCAAGCGATTGCACTTAAAGGCATCGGTTGTGTCTCATTAGGATTGGGAACGATTCTGATGTTGTTTAACCGGCTCGATGCGCTTTTTCCGGATGAAGCGGAATTTCCTTCAAACCGGGTTCCTTCCGTAAATCAATACGATACGAAAGAGGAAAAAGAATCAACCTCTCTGGAGTTCCCTCTTGGCTTGCGATAACTTGCGCGATTGGATCAAAGACGGGTTCGCGCTTGCCCTCTCGCGCGGCCTGAAGGACGGCGAACGGATCAGGACTTTCATCTACGGTGCTGGATCGGCAGGGCGGGCGCTGCTTGCGGAGCTAAGCCAATATGAACCGTTGATGCGCGATGTGACTGGCCTGATCGATGATGATCCAGCGAAGAGCCATCTGATTCTGCGCAGAAAGCGCGTGCTGGGCAGCGGCGATGATCTGGCCTACCTGGCGCGCAAACACCGCATCCAAAGAGTGCTGATTGCCATCCCCAGCGCCACCGGGCCGCAGATAACGCGCATCCTGCAACTTGCCATCGAGGCCGGAGTTGAAATCAAAATCGCGTCCGGCGCGGGCCAGCAGCTCCGGGATGTTGCCCTGGAAGATTTGCTGGGCCGTAAGCAGCTCCATCTAGATCAGGAAGGGATTCGAGCGCGCATCCAGGGCGAGGTGATCTTGGTGACTGGCGCGGCGGGGTCGATTGGCGCGGAGATCTGCCGCCAGATCGCCTGCTTCAACCCCAAGGCCCTGATCGGCTTTGATAACGCGGAGACGCCCCTCTTCGAGATTGAACGGGAGTTGCGCCAGAGCTTCCCTCAATTGGCCTTTCACGCCGAGATTGGTTCCATCACGCATCCTGAAACACTGCGCCGCGTCCTCGGTCGCCATCAGCCCTCCTGTATCTTTCACGCAGCAGCCTACAAGCACGTCCCGATGATGGAGCAGCACGTCTTTGCGGCGGTCGAGAACAATATCTTCGGCACATGGAATCTTGCCCAGGCCGCGATCAACCATGGTGTCCGCGAGTTTGTGCTGATCTCCACCGACAAGGCAGTACGGCCGGCCAGCATGATGGGCGCGTCCAAGCGCGTAGCGGAGTTGGTGATTCGCGCGCTCCAACAGGAGAGCGCAACAAAGTTTGTCGCGGTGCGCTTTGGCAATGTGCTGGGAAGCAGCGGAAGCGTGGTGCCGATCTTCAAGGAGCAGATTGCAGCGGGGGGTCCAGTGACCGTGACGCACCCGGAGATGCGCCGATACTTCATGACGATCCCCGAAGCATCTCAGTTGGTCTTGCAGGCTTTTTCCATTGGGATGGGAGGAGAAGTGCTTGTCCTGGATATGGGGGAGCCGGTAAAGATTGTGGATTTGGCGAGAGATCTTATTCTGCTCGCTGGGCTTCAACCTGACCGGGAGATCAAAATTCAATTCACTGGCTTGCGGCCGGGCGAAAAACTCTTTGAAGAACTCAACCTGCAGAGTGAATCCCTGGTTGCTACAGCGCACCAGCAGATCAGAAGTTTTCTCAGCCCGACGCGCATCGACGCCGAGCGGATGATCGAGTATCTGCACGATCTGCGACAGATCAGCGATCAGCAAGACCTGGGCCGATTGCTGATGCTTCTGAAGGTGATGATACCGAGTTATACTCCAAGCCCGGCCTTGCTTCGCAGCGCTCTAATGGCGCCTTCGAAGCATGCGGAGCTCGCCAGTGCGTCCTCACTATAGATAAGCGCGCACCGGGATGTGGTTGAGGCTCGCCAATGCTCTTGCAGGCCTCCACCCATTCCGCAAGGAACGCGAATTGGATAGGGAGCGTGTATAAGAGCCGAATCAATGGATGCCGCTGAGAATCTGGAAGTCAATATTCTTTTCTTTGAACCACAGCAACCGCGATCCATAGAAAAGCGCAGGTCAGCGCCAGCGACGCAATCACCGGAGCCCACGGCATCGTCGCCGTAATCGGATAGCAATTCAAGCTCATACCGCGCAGAGGGCTGACCTGCGCGACCCAACTGGATTTGGACTGCATCAGAAACACGGTCGTCCAGAAGATAAACGCACCTGTGACGTGCCATGTTTCATCGAGCAGGCACGACAACAGCACCGAAAACGAATAGATGGCCATGGTGCAGACCATTGTCCGCGTCAGATAGGCAAGAGCCTGCAAGACGCTTGTCGCTTCCGGCCGCAAGTACAGAATGTAACCGCTCATGACGACGACCAGAAAGCATGTGAATAAAGCGCCCAACCCCGCCCGCGCAAAGAGCAGCCGCCGCCGCGAAATGGGGAGTGAAAGCGTAAAGAGCATGGAGCCATGGAATCCGGGAGTAAAGGTGTACATCCCTTGAGTGTTGATTCCCGAGCCTGCCAGAAAAATCGCCGTAAAGATGAATAGCAGAACCGACGCCAATTGAATAACCATCCAAAACCGCGCGGCAGGCACGGATGTATGTACGCCCGTTGCGGGAATCCACAAAGGCGTAAGCCATATCAACAGAATCGATCCGACCAGAAAAGCAAAGCGCCAACGCACTTCAAGCCAAGCCTTGAACAAGAGCATTACTCCCCCCTCACATGATCCAGAAACAGTTCCTTCAATGTAATCGGGCGCACCTCGACCGAAGTCGGCCCGAGTTCGCGGGTAAGCTCCACCAGCTCATCCACATTCCCATGCGTGAGCAGCGAGGCAGTTCGCCCGCGCTGTCGCAAGTGATCGATGCCCTTGAGTGCGGCGAGCGCGCTCGGCGGCATTCCATCGAAGGTCAACAGGATGCGCCGATATTGCGACTTCAGCTCGTCCAGCTCGCCCTCGATCATGGCCTGCCCATCGTCGATGATGCAGACGCGGTCGCAGATCTGCTCCACTTCCGCCAACTGATGCGACGAGAAGAAGATCGTCGTCTCGCCATCGGCGGCCAAATCCGCCAGCGCTCGCAAGATGTCTTCGGTCATCGCCGGATCAAGCCCGCTCGTGGGTTCGTCCATCATTAGCAACTCGGCGCCGCGCGCCATCGCCAGCAACAGCATCAGTTGCGTGCGCATCCCCTTGGAGAGCTTGGGCACGGCTTTCATCAGCGGCAGACGGAAGAGTTCCAGATATTTCTCTTCAAGATCCCGCCGCCAGTTGGGAAAAAAGGGACGCGTGAAGCGAATGGTCTGCCCCACGTTCATAAATGGATAGAGTTCCTTGTCTTCGCTGACAAAACCAATCCGCCGTCGCGCCGCAATTGAAAAGGCTTCCGATCCACCATCCTCGCCAAAGAGGCTGATCTTGCCGGCATCCGGCCGCAGCATCCCCAGCAGCAGCTTCAGCGTCGTGGTCTTCCCTGCCCCGTTACGGCCCAAAAAGCCACAGATCGAACCGCGCGGTACGGCCAGATTTAGCCCCCGCAGCGCGGGATTGCCGTTGTAACTTTTGGTTAGCTTGCTGGTTTCAATCAAGTTGTCATTCATCTGCGCCCCCGTTTTGCGTCTGCATTTTCCTGCGCGCGCGAAAGTTCCTCTTCAAAGACTCGGCGCAGTTCCCCTTCCGATAGATTGAGAGCCATGCCCTTCTCAATCGCGGATCGCAGAACTACGCCCGCTTGGCGAATCTCGGCGCCCTTTGAGGCAGAGGATGGCTGGTCGGCCACAAAGACCCCCGATCCGTGCCGCACCTCGACGATGCCTTCGCGCTCCAAATCGCGATAAGCCCTGGCCACCGTGTTGGGATTCATGGTCAACTCTTCGGCGATTTTGCGGATCGTGGGCAACTGCTCACCCGCCCGGATTGCGCCCGTTTCCACGGCGTGCTTGATCTGCTCCATCAGTTGCAGATAGATCGGTACGCCGGAGGAAAAATGGATGCGCAAATTCATCAATGTGTCTACTCTACTAATACACTAGACTGGTTGTCAACCTCATCATGCCGTTCGCAACGATTGATCCTTTGGTGCCGGAAGAATGAGGTTGTGCCGCGCGTGTCATAAAATAGCCTAGAGTCAACGCGAAAAGCGCTTATTAGAAAGGCAATCGCGACAGAAAAATTGAGGAGAAAGTATGTCTTTACGCACTTGTTTGCTGACCATCCTTGCGGCTGGAGCCATTGCAGTGCCCATGACCGCCGCTGCCGCACCGCCTCCACACGAGCAGTTTCGCGTGGCCATCTACATTCCCGTGGGCGTGGTGG
>CAZXVX010000004.1:0-50515 GCA_964644105.1 uncultured Occallatibacter sp.
AAGATGCCCTGCGCCTGGGCGCCGATGAGGTGGTTCTCTCCACCGATTCCGCCGAAATGCAAAAGCACATGGCCAGCTTCGACTTCATTCTGGACGCCGTTTCCGCGCAGCATGACATCAACGCCTATATCAACCTGCTGCGCCTCGACGGCAAAATTACTTTGGTCGGCGCACCTGACAAGCCGCTTCCGGTCAATGCCTTCGGGCTCCTCTTCGGACGGCGCAGCCTCGGTGGCTCGCTGATCGGCGGCATCGCGGAGACCCAGGAGATGCTGGACTTCTGCGGCGCTCACGACATTACCTCGGACGTGGAAGTGATTCCGATTCAGAAGCTCAACGAAGCCTACGAGCGGCTGGCTCGCGCTGATGTGAAGTACCGCTTCTCCATCGATATGGCATCACTCAAATCCGAGTAACCACGACAGCGCATGAACGATTGGCAACGCTGCTTCCAGCACCTCAACCGGTCAACCACACGCATCGAAGGAGAGCCATGAAAACCTGGATGTTCGGTCTGTTTCTATCAGCACTGATTGCGCCATCGTCCTATGCACAGCAATCGCCCGCGCCGCCAACGGAAACGATTCAAACCGCCGCAAATCAAACACCCGAACAGCAGGAAGTCATCAACCTCTCAAAGATGCAATGGGATTGGATGGCCGACAAGAAAGTCGATTCCCTGGAGACGCTCTTTGACGACAAAGCCATGTTCACTCACATGGGTGGAACCTGGGGTAAAATCCAGGAACTGGCGACCATCAAGAGCGGTGGCATCTGGTACAAAAAGGCTGTAGTCTACGCGGTGGACGCTCGCATCTTTGGCAACACAGCCGTCCTACTGTCGGACATCGATTTGCTGGCAGCGGTCGGTGAGCACGAAGTCACCAATCCTTTCATGGTGACTGAGGTGTATATCAAGGAAAACGGCAAGTGGAAACTCGCCCAGCTCACCTTCTCGCATCTGCTCAGGCCGGTCAAAATGAACAGTACCAAGAATTAACTGCAAACTCCAGAAGGAAGGCAGGAAGTATCATGCAAAAGCGCACATTGGGAAAGAGTGGTTTGGAAGTATCGGCCATCGGCCTGGGTTGCATGCGAATGAGTGAGGGCCACGGGCCGGTGGCGGGAACTAAAGAAGAGATGATCGCCGTGATGCGTGGAGCGGTGGAGCGGGGCGTCACCTTCTTCGATACGGCGCAGGTCTACGGTCCGTTCGTCAATGAAGAGGTGGTGGGCGAGGCTCTCGAACCGCTGCGCGAGCAGGTGGTGATTGCCACCAAATTCGGCTTCGCTTTGCAGGCTCATGGCAAATCCGCACCAGGGTTGGATAGCCGCCCCGCGTATATCAAGGAGAGCGTTGAGGGTTCGTTGAAGCGGCTGCGCATTGAGACGATTGATTTGCTCTATCAGCACCGCGTCGATCCCGAGGTGCCGATTGAAGATGTGGCTGGCGCAGTGAAGGATTTGATCCAGCAGGGCAAGGTGAAGCACTTCGGCCTCTCGGAGGCCAGCGCGCAGACCATTCGCCGCGCGCACGCCGTGCAACCGGTGACCGCGCTGCAAAGCGAGTACTCGCTCTGGTGGAAGCGCCCCGAGGAAGAGGTTCTGCCGACGCTCGAGGAGCTGGGCATTGGCTTTGTTCCCTTCAGCCCGCTGGGCCGCGGCTTTCTAGCCGGATAGATCACTGAGAAAACTCAATTTCACAAGGAGGACAATCGCGGTTATCTGCCTCGCTTTGCACCGGATGCTCTGAAGGCCAACCTGGCGTTGGTTGATCTGCCGACGGCCTTCGCGGCGCGCAAGCATGCGACGCTTGCACAGATTGCATTGGCATGGCTGCTTCATCAAAAGCCCTGGATCGTTCCCATTCCCGGCACCACCAAATTGCAGCGCGTCGAGGAGAACATCGGAGCCGTTGCGCTGCAACTCAACTCGGATGAACTTCACGAACTCGATAGCCTCACTTCACAAGTTGCGGTGCAAGGCGGCCGCTATCCCGAAGCAGTGGAGCGCATGACCAATCGCTAACGAAGACACCGACGCAATTTACTATTTGAGCAAAGCCGCATCGGAGCATTTACAAATTGAACGCATCAGAGACAAAATGATTCAGTTATTGGGAGGATGAAAATGACACAAGTGATCGTTGTAATCGGCGCGGGATCGATCGGTCAGGCGATCGTGCGGCGGATCAGCGCAGGCAAGCACGTTTTACTAGCCGACTTGCGGCAGGAGAATGCCGAAGCCGCCGCGCGCACGCTCGACGATGCCGGTTTTACCGTCTCCACGGCGACGGTCGACGTTTCATCCCGCGCATCCGTTCACGCGCTGGTTGAAACCGCAACCAAGATTGGCGAGGTATACGGCGTTATCCATGCGGCAGGCGTCTCTCCTTCCCAGGCGTCGCCGGAGACAATCCTCAAGGTAGACCTTTACGGCACCGCGTTGGTACTCGAAGAATTCGGCAACGTGATGGCGCGCGGGGGCGCGGGAGTCGTGATCGCCTCCCAGTCCGGGCACCGACTACCGCCTCTCTCCACAGAACAAAACGCCCTGCTCGCAACGACGCCGACAGAAGAGTTGCTCTCCCTTCCGATGCTTCAGCCGGAGAAGATCAAAGACTCTCTTCATGCTTACCAGATTTCGAAGCGTGGAAACTCGCTGCGCGTGATGGCGGAAGCCGTGCGGTGGGGCAAGCGTGGCGCGCGCATCAACACCATCAGCCCCGGCATTATCATCACTCCTCTGGCGAATGACGAACTGAAGGGACCGCGTGGCCCAGGCTATCGGCGCATGATCGAGGTCTCCGCGGCTGGGCGAGCCGGTACGCCAGACGAGGTCGGAACCGTGGGCGCGCTCTTGATGGGAGCAGAGGGAGCGTTCATCACGGGAAGCGATTTCTTAATGGACGGTGGCGTGACGGCTGCCTATTGGTTCGGCGATCTTGCCCCGAAGTAATTGCCCACATATTCAACATTGGTCGATGAAGGAGAATCAATGCAAAAACGCACACTAGGAAAGAACGGTCTTGAAGTATCGGCGTTGGGCCTGGGCTGCATGGGAATGACCTTCTCCTATGCGCCCTTCCCTGAGAGAAAGGATTCCATCGCGCTGATTCGCGCGGCTGTTGAACGCGGCGTCACATTCTTTGACACGGCGGAAATCTACGGCCCTTTCAACAACGAGGAACTGGTCGGCGAGGCTCTCGAACCGCTTCGCAATCAAGTGGTCATCGCCACCAAATTCGGCATGGACATCAATCCCGATGGAAGCCGCGGCGCGCGTGGATTGGACAGCCGGCCGGAGCACATCAAGCAGGTTGCCGAGGCCTCGCTGAAGCGCCTGCGCACAGACGTGATTGATCTTCTCTATCAGCATCGCGTCGATCCGGAGGTGCCCATCGAAGAGGTCGCGGGCGCGGTCAAGGATCTCATCCAGCAGGGCAAGGTCAAGCACTTCGGAATGTCGGAGGCCGGGGCAAAGACCATTCGCCGCGCCCACGCCGTGCAGCCCGTCACCGCGTTGCAAAGCGAGTATTCGCTGTGGTATCGCGCGCCGGAGGCAGAGATTATTCCCACGCTCGAAGAACTCGGCATAGGCTTTGTTCCCTTCAGCCCGCTGGGCAAGGGTTTTTTGACCGGCAAGATGGACGAGAAGACCACCTTCGAGGCGACCGACATTCGCAGCAAGATTCCACGCTTCACGCCGGAGGCGCGAGTTGCCAATCAAAAGCTCGTTGACCTGCTGGGCAAAATCGGCGCGGAGAAGCAAGCCACGCCGGCGCAGATCGCGCTCGCATGGCTGCTCGCGCAGAAGCCGTGGATCGTGCCGATTCCTGGCACCACCAAGCTGCACCGGCTGGATGAGAATATCGGCGCCGCCGCCGTCGAACTGACCGCCGAAAACCTCGCGGAGATTGAAGGCGCGCTGGCGCAGATCGAGGTGCAAGGCGCGCGGTATCCAGAGGCGCTGGAGAAGACGACCGGGCGCTAGGGGCCTCATCGAAGCGGAATGGTTCTGACATCCCAGGTCCCAAAATCGGGACCTGGGGCACCCACTGTTTTCGGAAATTCTGAGAAGAATTATCCATTCTGAACCAGGAAAATTCGTATTCATCAAAGGAAAAGCAATGAACAAAAAAGTCTTGATTCTATCCTCCAGCCCAAGAAAAAAAGGCAACTCGAATGCCCTCTGCGACCGCTTTATGGAAGGCGCAATCGAGGCCCATCATGCCGTTGAAAAAGTGATGCTGGCGGAGAAGAAGATCAACTACTGCACGGGCTGTTACGCCTGCCAGAAGATTGGCCGCTGCACGCAGAACGATGACATGGTCGGCATTCTCGACAGCATGATAGCGGCGGATGTGATCGTGATGGCCACGCCCGTCTACTTCTACACCATGTGCGCGCAGATGAAAACCGTCATCGACCGCACGGTTGCCAAGTATACAGAGCTATCCGGCAAGGAGTTCTATTTCATCGTCGCCGCGGCGGACAGCAACAAGGCCGCGCTGGAGCGGACCATCGAAGGCTTTCGCGGATTCACCGCCTGCCTGACGGGCGCAAAAGAAAAAGGCGTCCTCTACGGCGCGGGCGCATGGGAGATCGGCGACATCCTGAAGAGCCGCGCCATGCAACAAGCCTACGAAATGGGCAAAGCACTGTAAGTAGCAAAGGAGAAACCATGCAGATCAAACGAAACGGCACGCAGTCTTCGTACAAAGGTCCGGCGGATTACTTCACCGGCACGGTGCGCGTGGACCCGCTCTTTGACGCCCCCGATCCGGCGCGCGTCAACGGCGCCAGCGTCACCTTCGAGCCGGGAGCGCGCACGGCATGGCACACCCATCCGCTCGGGCAAACGCTGGTGGTCACCTTCGGCTGCGGGCGCGCGCAGCGTTGGGGTGGGCCGATCGAGGAGATTCGCCCCGGTGACGTGATCTGGTTTGCGCCTGGAGAAAAGCACTGGCACGGCGCCGCGCCCGCCACGGCCATGACCCACATCGCCATTCAGGAAAAGCTCGATGGAAGAGCGGTTGATTGGCTGGAACAGGTGAGCGGCGAGCAATATGGCGGATAGCTCCGTCAGGGTGGATTGCGGCGGTTTGCCAGCGCTCCAGTTTCCGTCTCTCCGCGAAAATTCACACAACGTTTGCAATTCTTTTGCCCTGCTGCATTACTCTGTTAATGATCCGTGCGGCCTCCGCATCAGAACATGAACGGCCGCCGGCGAGGGCAGACCGGTTGAGCCAGACTATTTTTGTATTGGAAGACGAACACGATATTGCGCGCCTGGTGCAGCATCACCTGGAGGCGGCCGGCTTTGCGGCGCGTCTCTTTCACACGCCCACCAACCTGATTCCCGACGCCGAGCGGCAGCCACCCGCGCTCTTTCTGCTGGACATTATGGTTCCGGGCGGAGACGGGCTGGATGTTTGCCGCCGCCTGCGTTTGCATCCCGGCCTGTCGACCGTGCCGATCATCTTTCTGACGGCGCGCGCGGCGGAAAATGACCGCGTGCTGGGCCTGGAGATGGGCGCGGATGATTACATCACCAAGCCCTTTGCCACACGCGAGCTGGTGGCGCGGGTCAAGGCCGTGCTGCGGCGCTTTGAGCGGCCGACCACGCCGTCGGTGATCCGCTTTGAAGATGTGGTGATCGACGCCAACGCCATGCAGTTGATGGTGCGCGGCGAGTTGGCCACCACCACCGCCACCGAGTTCCGTTTGCTCGATTACCTGGCGCGCCATCCGGGGCGCGTCTTCAGCCGCGATCACCTGCTGGACGCCGTCTGGGGCGACGCCCGCTTTGTCACGCCGCGCTCGGTCGACGTCTATGTGCGCCGCATTCGTGAGAAGATCGAAATCGATGCGGAAAATCCGCGCTACCTGCGCACCGTGCGCGGCGCGGGCTACCGCTTCGAATTGCCCAAAGGCGAGTAGGACTGCTTGAAATCAAAGATCTTCACCAAACTGCTCGGCCTCTTTGTCGTGCTGCTGCTCTTGCAGGCGGCGGCGATGGAGTTTGTCCTCATCCCATTCATGGCCAATCGGGCGTTGGAACTGCCCGTCGGTAAAGCCTCTTTTCTACTGGGGCATGAAGCGCTTTACTCCGGGCTGATTGCGCTGGCTGTGGCGCTCACTCTGGCGGTTTGGGTGGCTGGGCGTATCGCCGTCCGGCTGGCGCGCATCATCCTCTTTGCGCGGCAGTTGGCGGCGGGCGAGCTGGGCGCGCGCATCCCGCTATCCGGCGAGGATACGCTCTCCTCGCTGGAGTCTGCGCTCAACAATGCCGCCGAGCGGCTGGAAGCAAGCCATGCCGAGATCGAGAGCCGCCGCCAGGAACTGGCCGCCATGCTCGATTCCATGAAAGAGGCGGTGGTAGCCGTTACCGCCGAGGGCCAGGTGCGCTGGTCCAACGCCCAGATGCAGCGCATCGTCGGCACGCAGATTCGCGCCGACCGGCCGCTGGTGCTCGCCGTGCGCGATCCGGAGCTGCTGGCCTGCGTCAAGGCTGCGCTCGAAAAACGTGAGGCGCAATCCGGACTCTCCAGTTCGCTGGCCCCCGGGCGTATCTTTGAGATCAACGCCGCGCCGATGCCCCGCGGCGGCGCGCTTGCCGTGTTGCACGACATTACCCGGGTCGAGTCCGCAGAGAACTCCCGCCGCCAGTTTGTGGCCAACGTAAGCCACGAGCTGCGCACCCCGCTCACCTCCATCCAAGGCTACGTTGAGACGCTGATGGAAGAGCCGCGCCCCAACCGCAAAACCGCCGATGAGTTCCTGGCCATCATCCTCAAAAACGCCACCCGCATGAACCGCATCACCGAGGATCTGCTCGCCCTGGCCAGCGTCGAAAGTCCGGATTACAAGCTCAAGCTCCAGCCCGCGCGTGCCAGCGTCCTGGTGGCGGACGCCATTGACTCGCTGGGCGGCCTGGTGGTGGACTCCGGAGTGGCCCTGGAAGCGAGTGGCGCGCCCGACGCGCTGGTGATGGCCGATCCCGACGCCATGAATCAGGTCTTCGGCAACCTGGTCGAGAACGCACTCAAGTACGCCAAGGCCGGCAAGCGCATTCTGGTGGGCGCGCGGTTGATCGAATCGGAAGGCGTGCCGGAGGTGGATTTTTGCGTGCGCGACTTTGGTCCCGGCATCGCCAGCGAGCACCTCAGCCGCATCTTCGAGCGCTTTTATCGCATCGACAAAGCTCGCTCACGCGAGGCGGGCGGCACGGGACTCGGCTTAGCCATCGTCAAGCACATCGTCCTGGCCCACGGCGGCCGCATCTGGGCCGAAAGCTCCCTCGGCCAGGGAGCGGCCTTCCACTTCACGCTGCCGCTCAATAAAGACGCCGTGAACGGTTGAATTTGGCTCAAAGGGAATAGCGGCTGCGAGGAGTGGTGAGCTCGCTGGGACTCGAACCCAGGACCCACGCCTTAAAAGGGCGTTGCTCTACCAACTGAGCTACGAGCTCGCAAAAGGCCGCTACATCAAAATTATCACAGTCGCGGCTTTGCCGCCCGCCCAACCTTCCCATCCCGCGCCAATCGCTGGAAATTAAAGTTTTTTCCAAACATAATGCTATTGCTGATGCCATTTGCAATCGCAGGGAGAAGTTGCCCTGCTTACGGGCGATTCTGAGCGATGGGCCAATGGCACAAAGCTGCCGAAATCTCTGTGCGCGAAGATCTCTCAGTTGACTCTCAGGTTATCTTGCAGAGATTCGTCCAACCATCCTTTCTGCCCATTTCCATCTTTAGTCGGCGTGCAAGCCTTGGCGTCTGCTATATTTCTGAGCGGAGAAGAAAAATGAGCTTCGCAGATTTTCTAGCCAAGCAGTTCATCAGCGTTATCGAGTGGAATGAGCCGGATAACGGCATCCTCGCCTATCGCTACCCGATGCGGGATCTGGAGATTGAGAACGGCGGCAAGCTCACGGTGAGCGAGTCGCAGATGGCCGCCTTCGTCAACGAAGGAAGGATCGCCGACATATTTGGCCCCGGCCTGCACACGCTCACCACGCGCAACCTGCCTCTGCTTACCGATCTGATGAACTGGGACAAGGCCTTCGAGTCGCCCTTCAAATCCGAGGTTTACTTCTTCTCGACCCGCCTGCAGATCGACCAGAAGTGGGGCACAGCTACGCCCATCACCATCCGCGACAAGGAATTCGGCGCCGTCCGCCTGCGCTGCTACGGCATTTATTCCTACCGCATCACGGACCCGCGCGCCTTCTTCAACCAGATCAGCGGCACCCGCGACCGCTATCTGGCCATCGACCTTGAAGGCCAGTTGCGCGACACCATCATCGGCTGCATGACCGAAGTCTTCGCAAACAGTGATCTTTCTTTCCTGGACATGGCCGCCAATCACACCGCGCTCGCCGAGAAGGTCGTCGCCCAGATGAAGCCGACCTTCGCCGCGTTAGGCCTGGAACTGGACAAATTCGTCGTCGAGAATGTCTCCTTGCCCGAAGAGCTGCAAAAGGTCTTCGATCAGCGCATCGGAATGAACATGGTGGGCGATCTGGGCCGCTACACGCTCTACGCGGCGGCCGAGTCGCTGGACCTTTCGGCGGCCAACTCGAGCGGCGCGGCCGGCATGGGCATGGGCCTGGGAGCCGGCGCGGCAGTCGCTCAAGTGCTCTCCAACGCCCTCAAGCCGTCGATGAGCGCGCCGGCCGCCCAGCCCGCGGCAGCGCCAGTCCTGATGGGAAATTCGCTCGGCGCTCCGGCTGGCGCGCCCGCCGCAATGAACGGAGCGACCAAGTTCTGCATCGAGTGCGGAGTCTCCATCCCTCAACAAGCAAAATTCTGTCCGGAGTGTGGAAAGCCCCAATGAACTGCCCCAACTGCGGCGCTCCCATGCGCGTGAAATCCGATATGGTCAGCTTTCGCTGCGAGTACTGCCTGAGCGTCTACATCCCTGAGATGAGTGACGACGGCGTGCGTGAGCTGGACGAGCAGGCGGACGAGCAATGCCCACTCTGCAACCTCCAACTGGTGCAGGCAGTGCTGGCCAAGACGCCGATCCTTTACTGCAAGAAGTGCGGCGGAATGCTGGTGTCGATGGGTGCGCTGGAGGATCTGATTGCGGAGCTGCGTGAGAGCGAAGGGAAGCCCAGCGGGGCCAAGCCATCCGTGTATGACCCGGACGAACTGCGCCGCATCATCCACTGCCCGCACTGCCATCGCCGCATGGAGGCCCACCTCTACGCCGGTCCCGGCAATGTGGTGATCGATTCGTGCGAGGAGTGCGCGATGATCTGGCTGGATCGCGGCGAGGCCAGGCGCATCGCCAGCGCCGCTGATCATCGGCAGCCGCAGGAGCCTTCGTTCTCAGAGGACTTTGATGCGCCCCCTGATCAGAGTTGGATTGGCGTTGGTCAACGAGCCGCGGGCAGCTTTGCCGTAGACACTCTCGTTGATGGAGTCGTTGATTCGTTCTTCAAATGAAACGGTATGAATTTGCGAGAGGTACGCCATGGATTCCAGTTTGTCTGTTCATAATGAATCGGTCATTCCAAGCGAATTGATGAGTCAACTGCCGCGTAAAACGCGCCTGTCGAGAGACGGTATCTGGGGCGTTATCACCATGGCGGTCATACTGGCCTTTCCCGCTTTCATGGCTTGCTTCACATTCAATAACTGGTTCCAAGTAATCCAGACAAGAGATGCGTTGCGCCGCGAGAGTCGCGAAGCTGAAGGAGTGATTACTCAAATTAAATATGGAAAAGGCTATCGTGTTTACTACACATTCGTCGTGGATGGCAGATCATTTACAGGCCACTCTTTCATGCCGAGAGAGGTCGGAAGCAGGTTACGGGATTCAGATCCTTTGGTTATCCGCTACCTTCCCTCCAATCCTGCTGTTAACCATCCTGCCGGCTGGGAAAGCTCTCAATCGATTTGGCCTGGAATTCTGCTCTTGATACTCCTGTTAGCATCGTCATTCGTGTTTTTAAGGATGTTACGGAGAGAACGGTTGTTAATCGCCAACGGTACGCCAGCGCTTGCGCTCATCACGAAATGTTCCTCCACCAAGGGTGGGTATTTGCTGAAGTATGATTTTCGCACTGCGGATGGGATGGTAGTTACAGGAAGCGGCGGGAATGGAAGCTGTCCGGAAATTGGCGCACATATTTGCGTCCTCTATCTACAGCAGAACCCATCCTGCAATCAACCATACCCATCGCGCTACTACTGTGTGGCTCAATGAGCTTTGCCGCTTCCTTAAGCTCCGCCCTATTTCTTCGGTTTTTTCTTTTCCGCTTTCTCCGCCTGCTCCTTGGCCACATCATTAAAGTGGTCCCAGATAGTCTGAAGTTGTTCTGGATTGTGGATACAGTTGAGATAGACCTGGCGCATATCTCCAAAGATAGCCTGGCCTCCGAAATCGTGATAGTTTTCCGGCAACGGCGGACCGCCGGCAGCTCCCGCTGGAGGAATCACCTGCGGCAGTTGAAAGAGAAGCATGCTGCCGCCTGCCAGAGTCTCATGCGGAAACCTCAGCAGCCAGGCGCAATTGTGACTTTGCTGAATCATGTTGGCGGAGACAAAGGCCCACTGGCCGCCATCAGCCGGCACAGCCTCCTGACAATTCCATACCCTGCCTTCAGGAAGATAGGCAACAGGATCGGAAAAGCCATACGAATCAATCAAAACGTGGGAAAGGCCGCGCTGGCGTGCGATCTGCTCGGCTTCAAGAAGGCCCTGGTTCCAGTCGAGATTGGAATCGCCCACTAATTCATAGGCTGGACGCCCGCCGCTCAAGCTGTTCATGAAGGGAAGATAGTAGGGATAGGCGCGCACGGCCGTGGCAATCGATGCCAGCGCCAGGGCAGCCGTCAGCCAAAGACCGGCGCGGGCTGCCGGCCAGCCAGAACTGCGCAGCAGCTTCAGGGCGCGCGGCACGGGCGCCAGCAGCAGGATCAACAGCGCATAGGAAACGGAGAAGTGGCGGATGCTGAACTGGAAAGGGCTAAAGATAC
The DNA here is from genome assembly GCA_964644105.1 of uncultured Occallatibacter sp. Classification (GTDB taxonomy): domain Bacteria; phylum Acidobacteriota; class Terriglobia; order Terriglobales; family Acidobacteriaceae; genus Telmatobacter. Next base: position 10,990 of record CAZXVX010000004.1, read on the forward strand.
ATGCGCCGGTGAAGACCATCAGCGAAATCCACACCGCCCGCCAATGCAATTCCATTTCTTCCGGGATCACTGCGAGACGCGCCGGACGAAACTTCGCCGTGAGGCCGACCACCAGCGCCATCACCAGCAGCAACAGAAAGGCTAACGATGACTTCAGCAGGAACAGAAGCGGAAAGAAGAACCAGACGCCAAACGGATAGTTGTGCCCCAAAAGGTAAGCAGGCGGCTTTCCGGTAAAGGCAAAGATCGCCAGTCCGCGCAGGTAAACGCAGGGAGGCATCAGCAATCTGCGCAACAGCAACGCCGCCCAGTTGTGACCAAGAAAATCCAGTGAGTCGGTAGGCTCATTCCACGAGAGAATAAAGTAGACGGCATAGACGACCAATGCCGCCACAAGAATTCCCTTGAAGAGACTGCGCCAGCGCAAACGCCGCCACGCGCGCAGCTCCGCCTTGTCTGCCGGCTGTTGCCGGCAACGAAGCCAGCGCAGGCTGAGAATGAAAGCGGGAAAGCAGAAGAAGAGAAGTCCCGCGGAAAACTTGGAGAGCAGTGCCCCGCCCAAAGCGAGACCAAAGAGCAGAACTGTCTTGCGGGACGGCGAGCGCCACATGTTGGCGAAGGCCCACATCGTCAGCACAACAAACAACGCGATGGCGATGTCGGTCAGTACCAGCGGGCCAAAGGCGAGCATCACCGGCATGGTGGCATAGACGCAAAGGCTCAGCAGTCCGCCCCACGAATCGCCCAGTCGAGAGCCAAACAGAAAGAGAACGACGCCCAGAAGAAGCGTCAGCAGCAGCATGGGCTGCCGCGCCCAAAAGACCGTTGCAATCGGGTCATTCCACCGCGTGATCAACCAGTGGCCCCAGACCCATTCGCCGAGAAATTGCTTGAACACGCCATTGCCGCTGAAGGTCCACGATACGTGGGAGTAGTCGGCGCGCACCCCGCGCAGCACCAGCGGCACGGCGGCCAGCGCCTTGGCCAGCGGCGGATGTTCCTCGTTCATCCGCATATCCAGCTTCTGCAGATAACCCACGCCCGCCCCGATGTGCGCGATTTCATCAAAGGTGACGGATTCACGCCGCACCGAGCCGTCGGCAAGCAGAGCCATCAGGACAAGGAGCAGAACCGCTCCCGCAAAAACAATTTTGGATTGTCTCTTCATGTGTATCATCCAAGTTAAAGAATGATGGATAGGACCTGTACTTCATAAAAAAACTCGCTCTACGTCAAAGACGCATTCTAACCTACGAATCTTAACCCAACCAAGTTCCAAATTTATTCTCGGCTGAAATTGCCGCAAGCCTTCTCTTTGCCCTGTGGCGTACTATGAGGGACGGCGAGCGTTTCCGCCGGAAGCGCCATCTCAGCGTGGAGAGAGTCTCTTGAGTATCAATTTTTCTTCAATGCGCATCTGCTTCCGTGGGCATGCAACTCCGCGCAAAGGCGTATGGGCGTTGAGGTCGATTGTGCCGGTTACCGCGCTTTCGCTGGCCCTGGGTTGCGCTTGCCTGGCCGCCCAGCAGCCGGCCGTCAAGCCCAACCCGGTCGACAGCGAGCAATGGAATTACACGACCCGCTCCTGGCAGTCGCAGGACGGCTTGCCAGAGGAGACGGTGCAGGCCTTTGCCCAAACTCCCGACGGCTATCTCTGGGTGGGAACCAGCGGCGGGCTGCTGCGCTTTGACGGCGCGCGCTTCCGGCTCTTTGCGCATGAGAATACCTCGGCCTTTGGCGAGAACAGTGTCTTTTGCCTGCTGGCAGGACGCGATGGGCGGCTGTGGATTGGCACCGATGGAAGCGGGCTGATCGAGTGGAAGGACGGCGTCTTCCGGTCGTATCCCGTGGAATCCGGTGAGACGGCGAATTTTGTGCGGGCTATTGCCGAAGATCACAACGGGCTGCTTTGGGTGGCCACCGACGACGGTCTTTTCTGGGCCAGGAACGGACGCCTGGAGCGCGCCGACAAGCCACTCGGTTTGCCCGTCTTCAATGGTCATGCGGTCATTGAAGACCACACCGGCCGCATCTGGGAGGGAGGATCGCGCATTTACGCGCTCAAAGACGGACGCGCGCGCGAGTACTCCCTGCCTGACAATGACAGCCGCAACAAAGTGAAATCTTTTTTGGAGACCCCGGACGGAGTCATCTGGGTGGGGACCATCGGCGGCCTCTTTCGCATGCGCCCGGGCATGGATCGCTTCGAGCCGGTGGCTGGTGTTTCCGGCACCATCCGCTCCTTGCGCCAGGCGCCGAATGGCGAGTTATGGGCCGGATCGATCGGCGAGGGCATCTTCAGGATTCGCGGCCAACAAGTGACCCGGCTGAAGGCTCCGTCGCCTTTGGTCAGCAACACCGTGCTGTCCATCTTTACCGACGCCGAAGGCAATCTGTGGATCGGCACCCAGGCCGGCATGATGAGGCTCTGCCGCACGCCGGTGCGCGTCATTGACCTGCCCGCCGCCGCCGACTCGGACTTCGGAACGGTTGCCTTGGATTCCGACGGTTCGCTCTGGGCGGCCTCGAATCAACTGGTGCACTTCGACAGGGAGATCGCCGCCAGATTTCAGTTTCCAGGCACGGACGGCGCGCGCGTGCGCAACGTGATGCGCAGCCGCGACGGATCGCTTTGGATCGGCACCGACGGCAGCGGCGTCTATCATCTTTCAGGACAGACGATGAGGCATTTCACCACCAGCGACGGATTGGTGAACAACTTTATCCGCGTCTTTCTGGAATCCCGCGACGGCAGTCTGTGGGTGGGAACGGATAACGGAGTGAGTCATCTGGACCACGGTGTCTTCCACAATTTCACAGCCCTGAATGGACTGGCGTATAACAGCATCCGCTCGCTGCTGGAGGACCGCGACGGCAGCGTCTGGATCGGCACCGAACATGGACTGAGCCGCTATCGCGCGGGCCAGTTCATTGCCGACGCCATGACCGCGGCGCTCGGCGACGAAAAAGTCTGGGCGCTCCACCAGGATACCGATGACAGTTTGTGGATCGGCACCCGTGCTCATGGCCTCTATCGCTACCGGAACGGCCAGCTCTCCCATTACACCACCGCCAATGGGCTGGCCAGCGACAGCATCTATTGCATTCTGGAAGACCGGCTGGGCCATTTCTGGTTCAGCGGACCGGCCGGCGTGATGCTGCTGAATCGCGCCGAACTCGATGCCCAGGCCAGCGGCCGGGAGCAACTGCTTTCCTTGCGCTTCTTCCGAGCCAACGAGGGCGGAAAGTCAGCGCAGTTTTACGGAGGAACGCAGCCGGCTGGAGCACTGACCAAAGAGGGCGTGGCGTGGTTCCCCACCAGCCTCGGGCTGTGGAGCATTCGCCCCGACGAACTGGAACACCCCTACATCTCCAACCTGAATATCGATACGGTCACTCTGGATGGGCGGCCAGCGCCGCTGGCCGAAGCACTGCATCTGGAGGCGGGCAACAGCCGCGTTGAAATCGGTTACGAGCCGGTCCTATTGGCCTCGCAGGAGGGGCTGCGCTTCCGCTACCGGCTCGATGGATACGACCGCAACTGGACCTACGCCAACGCGTTGCAGCGGCTGGCAACTTATACCAACCTTCCCGCTGGCCAATACACTTTTATGGTGGAAGCCTGGGAGACCGATCAGCCGGGGCACACTGCCCGCGCCTCAATCGGCTTCATCAAGAAGCCCTACTTTTACCGCACCTGGTGGTTTATCGTGCTCTGCTCGCTGGGCATCGGGCTGATCTCGTTTCTGGCTTATCACGAGAAGATGAGACAGGTGCATGAACGCTTCAGCGCCGTGCTGGCCGAGCGCACCCGGCTGGCTCGCGAGATGCACGATACGCTGATCCAGGGTTGCGTCAGCGTCTCGGCGATGCTGGAGGCCGCTTCGAGTTGCGCGCTCGAAGACGCCGAATCCACCAAGCACTTGGTTGACTACGCCAACACCCAGATTCGCTCGACCACCGATGAGGCCCGCCAGGCCGTCTGGAATCTGCGCGGCAGCGAGCAGCCGCCCACTGACCTGCCCGCCAGTCTGCGGGAGATGGGCGAGCGGCTCAGTCGCGAATATGCGGTCAATGTCACGCACAGCGTCACCGGCGAGGTTTTTCCGGTGGGCCAACAGGCGGCTCATGAGGTGATGATGGTGGCGCGCGAGGCCTTTTTCAACGCCATCCTCCACGGTGAGCCGAGCCAGATCAGCGCGCAGTTGAGCTTTACCCCCGAGAGCCTGCGGATCGAGATCAGCGACGATGGCAAGGGCTTCGATCTGGACTCGGTCTCCAGCGGCCACTTCGGATTGCAAGGCATACGCGAGCGGGTGAATAAACTGGGCGGCAGCTTGGAACTTGTGAGCCGTCCCCAGCGGGGAACGCGGATTTGCGTCACCCTTCCGCGGCCGGGCATCCTTCGCTGACTGTATGATGGAATGAAATTCATCATGCAGAGCGCAACCAGCCCAATTCGAATTCTCATCGTGGACGATCATCCCATCATGCGTTTTGGGATTGCCGCTCTCATCAACGCTTCCAAGGAGATGGTTGCGGTGGGCCAGGCCGGCAGCGGAGAAGAAGCAGTCGAGCAGCATGGCGCGCTCCAGCCGGATATCACGCTGATGGATCTGCGTCTGCCCGGCATCAGCGGCGTTGAGACCATTCGCCGGATCAGGTTGAGAGCGCCCCAGGCCCGCTTCATTGTGCTCACCACCTACGAAGGCGACGAGGATATTCATCAGGCCATGGAGGCCGGAGCCAGCGGCTATCTGGTCAAGGGCTTGCCGCAGGAGATGCTGGTGGCCGCGGTGCGCCGGGTGCACGGCGGCGGACGGTATTTTCCTCCGCCGGTCTCCAGGGCATTGGCGGCACGCACCCACGATTCCAGCCTTAGCCCGCGCGAACGCCAAGTGCTGGAGCTGGTGGCCAAGGGAAGATCGAACCGCGAGATCGCCTCCGCCCTGGGCATTACCGAAGCAACGGTCAAGTGCCACGTCAGCGTGATCCTCAGCCGGCTGAACGCGGCCGACCGCACCCAGGCCGTGATGACCGCTCTGCAGCGCGGTCTGATTCATCTGTAAATTCCCACTACGGTTTGAACGCTGGCCTGCCTCCACCCGTAAAAAATATTTTCATCAACCCGACTTTCGTTGGATTCGCATTGCATATTGAAGGGAATACCATGCTTCCAGTGGTTCAGGTGAAGGCCTGGGCCAGGGCGCCGTCCTCCGGTGATTTCCATTGCGCCGCCGGCCGGTTCTCAGCCAGTGTGACATTTTAGACGTATGCGCCAAATGAAGGGATAATAATGAACCAGACTCTCCGCACAATTGCTTACAGCTTTGCACTCCTCGGGTTTCTGTTGTTGGGGGCAGCGGGTTTGATGGCCCAAAACAACAATGCGACTCTGTCAGGAACCGTCTTCGACACGACCGGCGCCGTAATCCCCAGCGCCACCATTGCCGTCACCGATGCCGCTTCCGGCCTCACCCGCGCCACCATCAGCGACGGCCGCGGATTCTTCTCGCTGGTCGGCCTCCCGGTGGCCACCTACGACGTCAAGGTCTCCGCCAAGGGCTTCAACAGCCTGCTGCGCAAAGGCATCAGTGTGCACATCGACGATCAAATTGAGCTGAAGGGTATTCAGCTTGGCGTGGCCGGAGCCAACTTCTCGGTCACTGTAACCGCCGAGGCCAATGAGCTGACCCCCACCACCTCCGGCGAGGTCAGCTATACCATCAGCGACACCCAACTGCACAATATGGACATCGAGGGACGCAGCGCCATTGAACTGCTTGGCCTGGTTCCCGGCGCGGCCAATACCGGCAATTTTAATGGAACCTACAATAGCTCTTCCGCCGGATTCACCCAGAATTCCAGCGCCTTCACCGTCAATGGCAACCGCTTCGACCAGGTGGCTCTGGTCAGCGACGGCGCTTCAGTCTCCGACCTCAACACCGCGGGCGCTGCCGCCGTCACGCCCAACGTCGATATGATCTCCGAGTTGACGGTTCAATCCGCGGCTTACTCATCGGCGCAACCCAACGGCCCCATCGTCGTCTCTACAGAGACCAAGTCCGGCGGCAGAAGCTTCCATGGACTGGCCGAGCTGACCGCGCGCAATCATACCCTGAACGCCGCCGACTGGCAGCAGAAGGCCAACGGCCTGCCCGCGCCGCAGACCTCGCTTTACTATCCGCAATTCCAACTCGGCGGACCCATTCCGGGCGGCAACACCTGGTTCAAGGACAAGCTCTTCTTCTTCGCAGCCAGTGAAATCTCAGCCCAGAAGGTCGATCTGCTGCCGCGCAAATCGCAGGTTCCCGCCGAGGCCGGCTCGCCCGGCTACACCGGCATCGGCATGGCCAAAGGCGACTTTACCGATGCCGCTTATCTGGGTAACCTGTCGAACGCCGCCAACGGCTGGCTGGGCTGGCCGGTCAGCGCCCAGCCTTGCAGCGGCAACTACTGGAGCAACACCTGCACGACTCTGGCCGGGTATGGAAACAACTGGGGCCAGATCACCAACATCGATCCCGCCGGGCAGATTCTGCTCGCCGCCATCCCAGCCGCCAACGTCGATCCCAGCCTGCACGGCGGATACAACCTCATCACCGATTACACCGTCAGCCAGCCGCGCAATCAAGAGATCGTCAAGATTGATTTCGCCGCCTCTGACAACCAGCATCTTTCGCTCCGCTATAACCACGAAAATGAAAGCGTTCCGTCGCCCTACGGCCCATGGAATATGTGGAACAATGTTCCCTATCCCGCCGCGCAAACCGAAAAGAACGCATCCAACTCCCTCAATCTCAACTTGACCAGCGTGCTCAGTCCGCGCCTGACCAACGAAGCTTCGCTCGGCTATACGCGCTTTACGCTCGAGACCGCCATCACCGGCCTTTCCGCCGTCAATGCCACCGCGCTCAGCTACCCTTACGCCAATCTTTATCCTGCGGCCGACCCGGCCCAGCGCCTGATTCCCAACGTCAGCTTTGAAAAGCAGGTGGGCGGCCTGTACATCGCGGGCGGCGAAAATCCTCCCTATCTGGGCGCGCAAAACAATTACACCTTCAACGACGGCCTGACTTACATGAAGGGCACGCACCTTATCCGCGCCGGCTTCTTCGCTCAGGTGGCCCGCTATAACATCCTCACCGACGGCAGCGACAACGGCTCAATCGATACGGAAAACTATGCCAGCCCCACCGGCAACGACTGGGCTGATCTGCTGCTCGGTTACACATCCAACTTCTCCCAGACCAGCAGCAACCTGCTGGCCAACATGGTCGACAACCGCTTTGACTTCTACCTCCAGGACACCTGGAAGGCCTCTTCCAAGCTCACCCTGAACTACGGCGCGCGCCTCGATCACATCGGATGGTGGTTCGACAAGAACGGCCACATCGCCATCTTCAATCCTGCCGCCGATACGGATGCCAATACGCAGAACTTCACTGGGTTTTCCGGCATGCAATCCCATGCCACCAATTCCTCGGTTCCGCTGTCGGGCTCCAAGCCGCTGAGCTTCCAATTTGCGCCCTCGGCCGGCTTTGCCTACGATCTGACCAGCGGTGGGAAAACCATTCTGCGCGGCGGCTTCGGCACCAGCTATTACACTGACCCCGGCACCAACGCCTATTCCGGGATCATGGCCCCGCCCAACTTCAAAGTCTCCAGCGAGTGGGCCAGCACGGCGGACTTCACTTTGTCCGGCATCTCTCAGTTGAATATCTCCTCCATTCCTCCCACCGTATGGGGCTCGGCAAATCCCAGCGATCATCTGGCGCCGGTCACCTACTCCTGGAATTTGGCGCTCTCGCACATCTTCTGGGGCGGCAACAAAGTGGAAGGCAACTACGTGGGCAACTCCAGCCACAACCTGGTCGGCTACGGCATTCGCAATGTCATTCCTCAGGGCAGCGAACTCGGCCCCTGGTACGGAACCTGGTATGACGAGCAGGCGCGCCCTTACCAGAACTTCGGAGACATTCAGACCCACTTCCACAACCTCAACTCCAACTACAACGCCGCGCAGTTGACCGTCACCCGCGAAAAAGGATGGCTCAACTACTGGGCCAGCTACACCTTTGGCAAGTCGCTCGCTTACAACGCCGAAGACGCCTTCGAGATGAAGCGCTGGTATGGACCCACGCCCTTTGACCGCTCGCAGGTGGTCAGCTTCTCCTACTATCTGAACCTGCCCGACTTCGGCAAAAAGGTCATGGGCAATCACAAGTTCATCAACGGCCTCACCGACGGCTGGAAGATCTCAGGACTCTTCCAGGCCATGACCGGCGGACCCATCCAGAACACGACCTACAACGGCAACGAGTACGCGGCCAGCCGGAACTCGATCAGCATCTGGGGAACCCTCTCCAACACGGTCAACGGCACCACCAACAGCAGCATCAACCTGGCCACCAACGGCGGCGCATTCACGGTCGGCTCAGACGACGAAATCGCCGTGCCCAAGGTGATTTGCGATCCGCGCAAGAACCTGGCAAAAAATCAGTACTTCAACCCCGCCTGCTTCGTCGCTCCGTCCTATCTGGAGAATGGAACCTACCGCCTGCCGTACATTCACGGACCGGCCTACATCAACGATTCGCTCGGCCTCTTCAAGGCCTTTGCCCTGGGCGGAAGCCGCAAGCTGGAGTTGCGCGGCGAAGCCTTTGACCTCTTCAACCACTCTTGGAACGAGTTCCTGCAGTACGACGATGATGGAAGGATGGACATGGGATTCAACGCGGCCGGCGGCGCCACCACTTCCACTGAAGCCGGAACCGCCGACAACAAGACCGGCCATCGCGAAATCTCTCTTGCCGCCAAATTCTACTTCTAGCCGGAATTCTCCGTTTAGATTGTTGGGTGCCCCGGCTCTCGATTTTGAGAGCTGGGAGACCATGAAATCTCAACCCGCGTAACCCGGAAGCCTGCGCGGACGGAAAGAAGCAAAACAAGCCATGCGTACCTGCCTCAAACTCGCCGCCTTTGGAATGTTGCTGAGCCTGGCCTCTCCAGCAGCAGCGCAGGAATACGCTGTCGGAGCGGATCTTTCCTTTCTGGCCAAATGCGAGCAGGACGGAATGGTCTTCAAGGAGAATGGTCAGCCAAAGGATGTGCTGGCCATGCTGCGCGAGCACCAATACAACTGGGTGCGCCTGCGCCTCTTTCATGATCCGGGCGCAGCCGCTGACCAGTTGCCCAATGATCTGCCCTACACCCTGGCCCTCGCCAGGCGCGCCAAAGCGCAGGGTTTTCATCTTCTTCTCGATCTGCACTACTCCGACAGTTGGGCAGATCCTGAGAAGCAGCCCACGCCTGAAGCCTGGAAGAATCTCAAACACAAGCAGCTTGTGGATGCGGTATTCAACTACACGCGTGACACCATTGCGGTCTTTGCTCGTGAAGGGGTCATGCCGGAGATGGTCCAGGTTGGCAATGAAGTTACCCACGGAATGCTTTGGCCTGACGGCAAGCTGCCCGGCAATTGGGACAACTTTTCCGATCTGCTCAAAGCCGGGATTCGCGGCGTGGAAGCCGGCCGGGGCTCTGCGCCCAAACCGCGCATCATGATCCACATCGAGCGCAGCGGAGACTATGACGCAGCCGTCTGGTTCTTCGACAACCTGATCGCCCATCATGTCCCATTCGACGTGATGGGCCTCAGCTACTATCCGCGCTGGCACGGCGGCATCAACAAGCTGCGCGGCAACCTGCACGACCTGGCGCTGCGCTACCAGCATCCGATCATCGTGGTGGAAACAGCCTACAACTGGACACCGGGAGATTTCATCGGGAAGAAAACCGAATTTCCGGAATCTCCATCCGGCCAGGAGAATTTTTTGCGCGCCGTGGACGCCGCCGTGCGCGCCGTTCCGCGCGGGCTGGGACAGGGTGTCTTCTGGTGGGAGCCGGCGGCGGAACACGAACTTGCCGGTCGCGGCTTCTTTGACAACGACGGCAATCTGCTGCCCGTGATTCATGCGCTGGATCGAGATCTCAAGCCATGAAGCCTTCTCACTTGCCACCGTGCGGCGTAAGCTCCTCTCGGTGATTCCACCTGATTTCATTCAAAGGCCGGGCGTTTTGGCTTTTGCGGTAAGATTTTTGTCTTTTGAAAGGCAGTCGCGGGATGCGTCTTCATTCGATCACTTTATTTCTGTTGCTCATTCTGGGCGCCTTTGCCGCAAGCTCAGCCGCGCAAACTCTGGTCTTCGACGCTGTGGCTTCAGCGCCGGCTCCTCGGCCGACGCCGGCTCAACTGGGCGCCAACCACGCTCCCAATGGCGACACGCTCACCGTCAACAACCAGTACCTGATGCGCAACGGCAAGCCATGGATTCCGGTGATGGGTGAGTTTCATTACGCGCGCTATCCTGAAGCCTATTGGGAAGAAGAGATTCTGAAGATGAAGGCCGGCGGCGTTCAAATCATCTCCACTTACGTGATCTGGATTCATCATGAGGAGATCGAAGGCCAGTTCGACTGGAGCGGGCAGCGGGATCTGAGAAACTTCGCCGAGTTATGCAAAAAGCATGGGATGCTGCTCTATCCGCGCATCGGCCCCTGGGCGCACGCCGAGGTGCGCAATGGCGGACTGCCCGACTGGGTGCTGGCTAACAGCCCGGTGCGCAGCAACAATCCGGTCTATCTCGCCGAGGTCCATAGCTTCTATCAGCAGATCGGCGAACAATTGAAGGGGCTGCTTTGGAAGGATGGCGGTCCAGTGATCGGAATTCAGATCGAAAACGAATATGCCTCCAACGGCCCCGGACAGGGACGCGATCACCTGGCTGCGCTGAAGCGCATGGCCATCGACTCCGGCCTGGACGTGCCGCTCTATACCGTCACCGGGTGGGACAACGCCGTGGTTCCCGAGGATCTCTTTCTGCCCGTCTACGGCGGTTACACCACCGCGCCATGGGATGGAGGCAAGGCCGCTCTTCCGCCCAGCGAGATGTATTCCTTTCGTTTCAACAACCGCATCAGCGGCGATCCAGCTCTGGCCGTTGCGCAGGACCATGAGCGCGAAGCGCGCGCCGCCGCTCTCCGCGCCGAGACGCCATTCCTCACAGCCGAAGTCGGAGGAGGCATTCAGGACACATACTACCGTCGTCCTGTGCTGACAGCGGCCGATATTGCGGCCACTCTTCCGGTCATGCTGGGATCGGGCGTCAATCTGCTCGGCTACTATATGGTCCACGGCGGAGAGAATCCGGATGGAAAGCGCTCCACGCTGCAGGAGTCGCAACGCACCGGATACCCTACCGACGTTCCGCAAAAAAGTTACGACTTTCAAGCGCCGCTCGGCGAGTTCGGCCAGATGAACGCCGGGCAGAAAGAGTTGAAGCTCTTCGATTATTTCCTCAATGACTTCGGCGCGGAGCTAGCCTCAGCGCGCGTGGTTGAACCCTCTCAGCATCCGGCAAGCCTTGCCGATCGCACCGTTCTGCGCTCAAGCGCCCGCTTCAACGGCCAGCGCGGCTTTCTCTTCGTCAACAATCACATTCGCGGACTCGAAATGCCTGCCTGGCCAGAGGCGCAATTTGAAATTCATTTGCCCGGTCAATCGGTAAAGGTGCCGGCTTCATCCATCGCCATCCCCGCGGATAGTTATTTCATCTGGCCGGTCAACCTCGACCTCGGCGGCATTCCGCTCACGTACGCGACCGCGCAGCCCATTCTCAAAATTCATTCCGGCAAGGCCAATTATCTTTTCTTCTCTGAAATTCCCGGTATTGCCGCCGAGTTTGCCTTTCCTGCCGGGAATCGGTCCCGGATACATTCTGAAGCCGGTTCGATCTCCGAGCAGGGCGGTCTGCTGTTGGTTCGCCCTCTCGCTTCCAGCCTTCGCTCCGCCGTCACCCTCCACAGCAAACAAGGAGTCATCCACCTGGTTCTGCTCAGCCGCCAGGATGCGGATAACTTGTGGCGAGTGGAGATCCACGGGCGCGCGCAATTGGTCCTCTCTCCGGCACAAATCTTCAGTAACGGATCGAGCCTCGCGTTGCGCCAGATCGGCAGCTCCAGCTTCGAGGCCGCCTTCTTTCCAGCGGTCCATGCGGTCGCCTCCAAAGATGCTCGCCCGCAGCCCCTCTCGCCTGCGAACGATCTCTTTGAGCATCTTGCATGGAGTGAACCAAAGCGGAGCGTCTCTCTGCGCATTGATCCCATCCGGCCAGTGGGCGCCGCGCCTGCGCCCTTGCTGAATGCTGCTTCCACCAATGGAAGCGCCCCCGTGCAAGCGCCCGACGATGCCAGCTTTGCTCAGGCTGGCGCATGGCGCGTCACGCTCCCCGCGGGCGCAATGGCAGGCCTCAGCGACATTTTTCTTGCCGTGCGCTACCAGGGCGATCAAGCCCGTCTGCTGGACAAAGACCTTTTGCTCACCGACAACTTCTTCAACGGCACGGAATGGCGGATCGGCTTGAAGCGCTTTCTTCGCGGAGAGACTTCACAAGCCTTCACACTGCAATTGCTGCCGCTCAGCAAGGATGCGCCCGTTATCTTCGATGAAGGCCGGGCGCCGGTTCTCGGCAAAGATGCCGAAGCAGGTTCGCTGCAATCGATCGAGGCGCTTCCCGAGTACCAGCTCGACCTCACTCTTTGAGCCGCACAAGAAAAGAGTTCCGCCGGCCTCGCTGCCGGCTGGTGCGCAAGCCTCCCGGACCAGGCCGAATCTAGATAGCCGGGCAAACGAGCTCAGTTCAAATGGCTTTGCTCTTCAAGCGCCTTTTCCCTGGCCAGCAGCTCGGCCAGCGCGCGCTCCGGGCAGATGTGCTTTGCCTCCGCGCGCTCCAGTTCCTTGTCTGTCTCCAGGCAGAAGGCGATGGTCATAAAGCAATAGAGACAGCGGGTGTTGTAGGTCCCGTTCTCGTTTTGTTCGCGGTGGTACATGATTGCTCGCCCCAGGCTGATGATACAGCGATGGTAGACGCCAACCGCCTTCCGGAACGTGATCTCGATCACGGATTCATGTTCAAATTCCTTGAGCGCTCATTGAACGCTGGGGGCCTACATCGTCATTCCCTGATTGGAATTCCGGCGCAGCAGCCAGCAGACGGATTGGCCGCCCTGCGGAAAGAGAGAGCGCGAACAGGGCACATCCGCCGAGCCGAGGTAATCAAACTCCTGCTTGCCGCCCTTGAGCGGAATGGTCAGGTAGCGGTTGACGGTCACCTTGTCGAGCGGCGAACCGCGCAGCTTTAAGATGGCCCAATCGCTGCCATAGACAAGCGCAAAGGCTATCGCCAACGCCACAACCGCCCGTCGAATCCAGCGCGCCAGAAAACCCGTCATCCGGTTTCAGCCCTTTCATTCTGAACTGTTCTCTTCACAGTGTACGTGCGCGCGCCGGATTATTACGATTCCTCGCGGAAGGACCCAGGCGTTGGATCGGCCATATGCCAGCCGGTTTTTCAATAGCAATGACTTTTCATTTACCGGCATGCAACCAGCCAGTTAAACTTGTCCTTCAATGGATTCAAATCAGATTGAGATCAGTTCTTCCATGAAAAAATTATTTCTTCTCGTCTCTGTTCTGCTCGTCCTGGGTCTTCTGGTCTATTTTCTTGCCGGAAAAAATCCCGCGTCGCAGCTTCGGCCGGATCTACCGCAACTAGCCTCCGGCGTGACCATTGAGGACGTGAGCTTCTATTCAGCGGCTCTTCGACGGCAGATGCCCTACCGGGTCTTTCTGCCGGAGAAGCTGGCTCCCGGCCAGAGGCTGCCGGTGGTCTATCTGCTGCATGGCGGCAACGGCGGCTTCCGCGATTGGTCGAACCGCTCCGATGTGGCTCGCTACGCGGCGCAGGGCTTGATCCTGGTGATGCCGGAGGGAGCTTTCTCCTACTACCAGAACGCCGCCTTGAAGCCGGAGGACAAGTACGAAGACTATCTGATCAACGATCTGTTGGCCGATGTCGAGAAGCGCCTTCCGGCCGCCACGGGACGGCAGAATCGAGCCATCATCGGGATTTCGATGGGCGGCTTCGCGGTGGTCAGGCTAGCGCTCAGCCGGCCGGAGTTATTCGCTTTCGTGGGTGCGCTCAGTCCTTCCATTGATGTCTGTCAGCGACCCTTCCATCTAATGCAATGGTGGAGGCTCACCCAAATCTTTGGCAGAGTCGGAAGCAAGACGCGCACCTCAAGCGATCCGTTTCTGCTGGCGCGCTCCGCCGAGCCTACGCGCACGCCCTACATCTATCTCACCGCGGGAGAGTGGGAGCCGTTGCTCGCCCTCAACCGGAGATTCGCGGCGCTGCTCGGTAGCCGCGGCTTCGCCTACGAGTTCCACACCAAGCCCGGAGGCCACGACTGGGGCGAGTGGGATGCGCAGATTCCGGGCTGCTTCGAGAGCCTGCGCCGGCATCTCCTGCCGGCTTACTAACATCGGTGCTTACTCAACCACCTTCAACTGCGTCTCCGCCTCGGCCAGCGAACTGCCGCCCACCCAGATCTTGTACGTGGTTGGCTCAACAGCGCGCTTGAGGTCAGCGTTGTAGAAGTTCAGCTCGTCAAAGCCCAGCGGGAACTCCACACGCTTCGTCTCGCCGGGGGCGAGCTGGACGCGGGCAAAGCCTTTCAGCTCGCGCACCGGCTGGGAGACGCTGGCGGCGGTGTTGCGAATGTAAAGCTGAACGACCTCGGTTCCGGCGACGCTGCCGGAGTTCGTTACATCCACTCCGACGGTGACGGCCGGCTTGTGCCCCGCGGCCAGTAGCTCGCTGAGCGGCACTTGGGCGCGGCTGACGGTGGGTTGCGCGTAGCTGAAGCGGCTGTAACTCAGGCCCCAGCCGAAGGGATAGAGCGCAGAGTTATCCTCGTCCATGTAGCGCGAAACAAATTTTTCACCGGCATCGCGCGGCAGGTGGCTCAGATCGCCGTGGGCTGGCCGTCCAGTGGGCAGTTGCGCGTAGTAGAGCGGCTCCTGGCCAACCGAGCGGGGCAGGCTGACAGGCAGCTTGCCAGAGGGATTCACCTCGCCGAAGAGGACACGGGCGAGTGCTGGACCGGCCTCAATGCCGGGACTCCAAGCCTGCACGATCGCCGTTACGTGTGCGGCGGCCCACTTCAGCTCCAGCGGACGGCCGGCCAGCACCACCAGAATCACCGGCTTGCCGGAGGCGGCGACGGCTTCGAGCAACTGCTGCTGCGCGCCGGTAAAGCCGAGCGTGGCGCGGCTGGTGGCTTCACCCTCCATCCATCGCGTTGGCTCGCCAAGGGCTACAATCGCCACGTCAGCCTGACGGGCGCTCTCGACCGCCTGGGCGATATTTTGAGCCTCGTCCCATTGGGACAAATGCGCCACCGGAACCTCCACGCCGGCCGAATTGAATTGAGAAATGCCGGCATCCTTGCCACTGAGCAATTCGCAGCCCGGCGCATAGAGCAGCCTGTCCCCCAGCCGCTTGGCCAGCGCCTGGCGGAGCGTCACAACATTTTTTTCATCGCCCGTCGCCCAGGCGCCCAGCATCTCGCTCTGGTTGTCGGCCATGGGACCAATCAGCGCAACCTTGACGCTGGTGGAAGACAACGGCAAAACTGCTTCGCCACCCTTCACGGAATCGTTCTTCAGCAACACAAAGCTCTCTTCGGCTACCTGGCGAGCGGCGGCGCGGAGTTCAGAAGTTACCTTGTAAGCAGGGCCTTCCGGCGCATAGGGATGCTCGAAGAGTCCGAGGGCGAATTTAACGCGCAGCACGCGGCGCACGGCCTCATCGACAGCGCTCTCGGAGAGCTTGCCGGCGCGCAGCTGCGGGATGAGCACGCTGTCATACAGGTAGCCCTCCATGTCCATGTCCACGCCGGCTTCCAGGGCTTTGCGGGCTACGGTGGGGCCGTCGCCGATGCCGTGGTTGGTTAGCTCGGAGACCGCGCCCCAATCCGAGACGACAAAGCCGTCAAAGCCCCACTCGTTGCGTAAAACCTGCTTCAGGGTGAAGGGGTTGGCCGTGGCCGGAACGCCGTTAATGGTGTTGAAGGAGCTCATCATGGTGGCCGCGCCTGCTTCGACCGCGGCGCGATACGGCTCCAGATAAACCTGGCGCAACAGAATCTCGCTCATATCCACGGCGTTGTAGTCGCGTCCGGCGATGGGCGCGCCGTAAGCGGCATAGTGCTTCACGCTGACCGCAACCGAGTCAGGCCGCGAAAGATCGTCCTGCTGGTAACCCTTGACCCAGGCGCGAGCCATCGCCGAGCCAAGGTAGGGGTCTTCGCCACTGGATTCAACAATCCGCCCCCAGCGCGCATCGTGGGCTATATCCACCATGGGCGAGAAGACCCAGGGTATGCCGTCGGCGCGAGCCTCGACTGCGCCGTGGTGCGCCACAGCCTCAGCCGCCGCCGGGTCCCAGCTCGCCGCTACCGCCAGCGGAATCGGGAAGGTGGTGCGATGACCGTGAATGACATCCAGGCCGAAGAGGATGGGGATGTGCAGGCGGCTTTTTTCCACAGCCAGATGCTGATAGTGGTTTGTGGCCTCGGCGCCGGCCAGATTCAGAAATGAGCCGACCTGCCCCGCGGCGGCCATCTCATCCCACCTTTGATTGGATGCGCCTGAGCCGGGGCCGGTGGCGAAGCCGGCTGAATACGACGTCAATTGGCCGATCTTCTCCGTGAGCGTCATCTGCTTCAGCAGCGCCTCGACGCGGGCGTTCAATGCGCTGGAGGCCAGTTGAGCGTTGGGAGCAGGTCTGGTCTGGGCGGGAACAGTAAGCACGGCCACTCCGGGCAGCAAAAGCAGCGGCAGCAGGTTGCGAAGCGAGTGAATCGAGAAGGGAATCATCACTCGGTCATGATAAATCCTTCGCCCTTCTCTTTCAGTAACAATAGTAACGAGCGGATTGCAGGGCGATTTGTCTAGCGTGTCTACCTGCAATTTGCCTTCTGTTTATGCTTGACCTGCACCTTTACCGTAAGGCGCTCTGCAACCCAGATAATATCGGTATGAAGCTAGTGTAAACTTTAGCAAATGAGGGGTTCTGTATGAGATCGTCATCCAACCTGGACATACTTCGCTCCCTGGCCGTTCTGGCCGTATTTGTGTCGCATATTACCCTTTGCATTGGTCGGCTTGAACCTGAATCATACACCTTTGTGGAGGCGATTGGCCGTTCTGGCGTCATTCTTTTTTTTCTCCATACCAGTCTCGTGTTGATGTTATCCTTGGATCGAACTGCTAACGAGCCCGCATTTGCCTCCCAATTTTATATTCGCCGTGCATTCCGAATTTATCCGCTCTCCATTCTCGCGGTTGCCACTACATTCGTGCTTCAGTTGCCACCGGCTGCTTGGTCAAACTCGCGCTATGTCGCTATCAGCATTTCTCAGCTCCTATCGAACTTATTTTTAGTGCAAAACATCACGCACCAACCTGCAGTACTGGGTCCATTGTGGAGCTTGCCGCTGGAAGTTCAGATGTACATCGTGCTGCCCTTTCTTTTTCTGTTGGTTCGATCTGGCAATTGGCGGATGCGCCTGCTTACTTGTTTAGGGGTTGCTGTCGTTTCCGCGTGGATAGTCTGGTCGCTTACCGGAAGACTCAACCTCTTCGCATTTATTCCCTGCTTTCTCGCGGGCGTTATGGCCTTCAAGCGCTCCGGCCGGCCGCGCACTCTGCCGGCATGGATTTGGGTTGTGCTTATTCCCGCATTGATTTTGTCTATGGCAGCGCTGCCGTTTTACGAGCGCCATTTTCTCCAGCCAATCTCCATTTGCATAGAATGGGCTGTTGTATGGACGCTTGGCTTCTCTTGGCCCGTCTTTCGCGAGGTCACCTGGAAGCCGGTTGTTCGCGCCGCATCCCAGATTGCTAAATACTCCTACGGGATTTATCTCGGGCATAACTATGCGCTCTACATTTTCTTCGTTTTATTCAAGAGTTCCCCCGCGATCAGCACACTGCTGGCCACAATTCTTTCCGCGGTATTGGCGGTATCCGCTTACTACCTTATCGAAAATCCTTTCATCACCTTCGGTAAGCGAGTTGCCAGACTTATCGGCCAGAAAGCGGAGCCGGCTTTGGCTAAAGCCTGAGACCTCGGAAGTTTCTGACCCGGCGCACACACGGAGAAAATGAAGCAGCGCACTGCCAGCCAGATCACCTGCGGTTGCCCGCCTCGATATTGCCGAAGTTGAGTCCATGATGAATCAGGTTCAACGCGGTGCTCGGAGGCCGCTTGAGACAGCTCGCGGCGCGGATAATCGAAGTGTGGGGAATGTGACCAATCTATCGCTGTTGAAGGACTACCAGGCCTATCTGCGCGTGGAAAAAGGGCTGCGCCCGCTCACCTGCGAGGCCTACTTGAGCGACCTGAAGACCTTCGCCGAAGTGATCGAAGAGCGCAACGGCGTACTGCTGACGGCCATGCAGGAAGACGTGGCGGCCTTCCTGGAGCATCTGCGCGCGCACGGCATTGACCAGCGCTCGGCGGCGCGCAAGCTGAGCTGCCTGCGGGGCTTTTACAAGTGGCTCTTGCTCGACCGGCGCATCCATCACGATCCGACCGTGAATATAGAATCGCCCAAAGCCTGGAAGGTGCTGCCCAAATCGCTGGCCGAGCCGGAGGTGACCGAGATGCTCGATCGCGCGCAGATGAACTCCGACCACCCGCAAGCTCGTGCCACCGATCTGCGCGACCGCGCGATTCTGGAACTGCTTTATGCGGGCGGTCTGCGCGTCTCCGAGGTCACGGCGCTCTCCACCGGAGACCTGGCGCTTGATCTGGGCCGAGTCCATGTACGCGGCAAAGGCGACAAAGAACGCATCATTCCGCTGGGCCGCTCAGCTGTCGCCACTCTGGAACGCTATCTGCGCGAAGGGCGGCCTCACCTGGCTCGCATCACCTCGGCGCGCGCCGGGGCCAAGCGGAAGGAGCTTCCGGCGCGTCAGGATGCACGGCAGGATTCCACGCGCCTCTTTCTCTCATTGCATGGAATGCCGTTGACCCGCCAATGGGTCTGGCACATTGTGAAGACGGCCAACGGCAAAGCCAGCCCGCATCGCCTGCGTCACAGTTGCGCCACCCACATGGTCGAGCACGGCGCCGATCTGCGCAGCGTGCAATTGTTGCTGGGCCATGCGGATATTTCCACCACCCAGGTTTACACGCACCTGGCGCTGGGGCGGCTCAAAGAGGTGCATCGCCTGCATCATCCCCGCGCCACGCGCCAACGGCCAGAGGCGGCGGAAGCTCCCGTTTCTCTTCAAACTGGCCGTAAAGGCTTACACCTGGTGACTCGCGCCAAGGCGAAGGCGGGCGTGGAAGAACTGATGGGCGAGGAGGCAGTATGAGCGCCGCCACAGCTCCCATCAAGGGTGCCCCCGGTCTCGATTTTGAGACCGGGGAAAACTCCCCTCAATCTACGGGTGCCCCAGGTCTCGATTCTGAGACCAGGGAAGATCTGCCCCAATCCACCTCTCTCGACTCCCTCGTCGCCAATTACCTGCGCGTGCTGGCCAATGAGCGCGGCTCCTCGTCGCACACCCTGCGCGCCTACGAACGCGAGCTGCATGGATTCACGGCTTTTATTGCCGGGCATTTCGGAGTCGAGAATGGCCCGGAGCTCATAGAGCACACCCAGATCCGCGCTTATCTGGGCACGCTTTACGACCGCGGGCTCTCCAAAGCCTCCGCCGCGCGGGCACTGGCGGCCATCCGCAGTTGGTTCAAGTGGCTGGCGCGTCTGGGACTGGTGGAGCAGAACGCTGCCGCGCTGGTGGCCACGCCCAAGCTGCCCAAGCATCTGCCGCGCGTGCCGTCGATTGAACAAATGAACCGCGTGGTCGATACGGTGGGCGAGGACGCTGCCAGTTGGCCGGCACGCGACACAGCGATTCTGGAGCTGCTCTACGGCTGCGGCATTCGCAACGCCGAGCTGGTCGGCCTTAACCTCGAAGACATTCACTGGGCCAACGACGCCATTCTGATACGCGGCAAAGGGCAGAAGCAGCGCTACGTTCCGCTGGGCGACGCGGCGGCTCAGGCCTTGCGCGCGTACATGACGGAGCGCGCGGCACGATTAGCCGCCATGGACAAGAATGGCCAAGCTGGAGCCAAGTGCTTAGAAACACCCGCGCTCTTCGTCAATCTGCGCCTGCGTGGCCTGGGCAAATCCTCCCAGGCGCGCCTGACCACGCGCAGCGTTGGCCGCATCGTCAAGCGCATTGCCATTCTGCGCGGCCTCTCCGCCGAGGTGCATCCGCACACGCTGCGCCATGCCTTCGGTACACATTTGCTGGAGGAGGGCGCCGACCTGCGCGCTATCCAGGAACTGCTGGGCCACGAGCGCCTCTCCACCACGCAGAGATACACGCAACTGACCACCGCGCAACTGACCGTGGTGTACGACCGCACCCATCCGCGGGCGCGATAGACCCTAATAGTTGAAGCTGGCCGTGCAATCGCTCAGCGTCTCGCTAGCCTCGGTGGTGAATTGAATGCGCAGCATATCTCCGGCTGCATAGTTGAAGCTGTGCGCGCTGTCGATCAATGTCTTGTTCACATTGGCTGCGGAGTTTCCCACGGTGACGCTGAGGCCGGTGTTAACCCCGGAGGTTGCATCGCGCATGGCGACGCCCGAAGGCAGATCCCAGAGCGTGAATTTGCCGCTTGCCGGTTGCGCGCCAAAGTGGCCGCAGCGCACAGCCAGATTGCTCACCGTGCCGCCGGTCGCTGTAATCACTTGTTGCAGAGTTTGCGGTCCAGGCGTTTCAGTGCACGAGGTTTGCGAGCCGCCCGCGCCGAAGAGCAGGAGGGTGCTGGACGAGCTTGCCGTCCCCGCGCAGAAGGCCTGCGCGGTGCGAAGGCTGGTGCTTGCGCATCCGATGCAATCTCCCTTGACTGTAAGATCGTTCAACGTGGTGACGCCTGTGCCGGTCAATCCGTTGATGGTGGGCTGATCGGCCAGAACAACTTTTCCTGAGCCCACGGTGCTCGACGCGGCCAACTGCGCGGCGGCGATCTTTCCATGGCTATCGCCCAATGGGATTCCCGCCCAGCTTCCAGGCGCGCCCGACGCCACGTTGACCCAGGCGGCCACTCCGCCCGCCGCGGCGTTGGCGTTTTGCTCCGTATCGCCCTGCGACCAAAGCAGTGAAGACGGAGCGCCGGATAACTTTGTCGGCATTTGAATCTCGGTTGCCAGCAAGGGCGCTGAGAATGCCAGCGTCTCATTCTCGTGCGCCTCAACTGAGCTGCCCAGTTGCACGCGCACGGCATGGGCGTCGGTTGCGTCAATGGATTCAATGATCTTGTTGGTATCCGCGCCAATGTTGATGCGCTGTCCGGCGGAGAGATCAGCCGCGCTCGTGCAGGTCAGCCGCTGGGAATGAGCTGCCGAGGAGCAGGTAGTCATGCCGCCATTCGGCGCGCCTGTCGTCCCCGTTTGCGTAACAACGTCGAGGGCGAATCGCTTGCTGTTGGCGCCGATCCAACCATCCGGCGGCGCCAGAATCTGACCCGCAAACAAGGTGGTCCCATTGGCCAGCGCCTTGAACTCCTTGCCCGCAAAGAGAAAGTCCGAGGCCTGCACGCCGTATTGCCACAACTGGTCGATATTGACATCGCCCAGCAGTTGAATCGGCGAGCGGCTGGCCGCCAGCCGCTCGCCGCCGCTGTTCATGGAAGGCGCGTAGGCCAATAGTGAAATCATGCCGGTGGCTCCCAGAACGTCGTGTCTCGACAGCTCTGGAAGACCGGCCCAGCGCGTGGTTTGGTTGCCCCCTGCGCCGCTCGGAAAATCGCTGTTCATGACGCTCAAATTCAGCGCCTTGTCATTGGGCGGCGACATCACGAAAGATGGGAAATTCGCTGTCCTCACTTGCGAACCCGGCATCACCCAAGTGTTCTCAAAATCCAGAAAAAACTGTTCTCCATTGGCATTCGAAGGGCAATCATATAGTGTGAATACTCCCAGCCCAGGCTTGATCGAGCTATTCACTTCAACCTTGAAATTCCGGGATGTGAAATGAATACCAGCATTCGGAATACACGCCGCGTTGTCCAGCATCACCGCCGCGCCGCTTATGGAACTGTCCCCGCCCAAGCGCCGGTTGTCGATGGTCCCATTTGCCACTCCAAATGAATCCATCCCCCCGATTCTCCAATAAATCCCGGCAACTCCTGTGTTGTCGGCCCTCCAGCCTTTGTCAAAATCAATGTTGATGCCGCCGCTGGAGAAGTAATAGCCATAGAGGTTCGCGCCGGAAATCCACGTATTCGTGATATGCGTCCCGGTGTCCACGCGCGAGCCAAAATAAATTCCCACGTCAAAGGCATTTTCCTGCCCGGGCGATTTGTTCAGCAGCATGATGCTGTGGATCGATTGTTGGTAACGCGCATTGGAAGGCAAGGCAAGAAAGACACTCACGGTGGTAGCTTCGCCGCTGTCCAGGGTGGCGCTCACGTCGGTCCAGCCGAAAGGAAGCGCGGCTTCAAACTGCGCGCTGGAAAGGCCGGTTGAAAGAACTTGCAAGATGGCGCGGTTCAGATAATAGCCCGCCGTTAGCCCTTTAATCTCCACAAACTGCCCGGCAGAGAGCCTGTTCGCTGCCGTGAACGTGACCGTGTTTGCCGTGATGCTGAAGCCTGTAATCTTTGCCACCACCCCCGCTGCCGGTCCATTCCATCGCAGCTCCGGTGGCGTATAGGAACCCTGAATGTTGCCGGTGGTGCCTTCGATCTGGCAGTTATAGGTATTGATCGTCTTTGAAACTACATAATTGCGGCCACCGGGAAACTCCACCACGCCGCTGTTCTGCTGCGTATTTGCCGGCGCATTATTAAAGGTGTTTCCGCAGGCTGAAAAGGCCGCTTGAATGGCCGCTGTATCATCCGTCCTATTGTCTCCCGCCGCGCCAAATGCCGGATCGGTCACGTCATAACGCGATCCTGCGCTGCGATGGTTGGCGAGCGCCGCCGTTGTTTCAACCGGCCGCGCCGGAGGCCCCTGGGCGAACAGTGTGCCTTCCGTAACCAAAAAAAGCAGAATGGCCTGCACAGTTTTGTTCATCATTCCTCCAGCAAATGAATTTTACTACCGCGGATGCAGGAAACGCGGAGAAACCCGTCGCGGGCGATTTTCGATTTCGCTTGCTTCTGATAAAAATGAATGTGTGATCAACCTCATCCGATGCGCGCTGCTTCTTCTGCTTCTGACGCCCTGTCTCGGCTTGGCCCAATCCACCTTCAAGCAGTCTCTTGCCCAGTCGCTGACCGTGCAGCCGTCCTTCGATATCAACACCTACAAGCCGCTCACCGGTCATCAGCGTTGGGAGCGTTGGCTGGACGAAGACGGCCGCTCCGCCTCCATCCACGTCGAGTCGCTGGGAACTGCCTTCTATAACCAGACCTTCGACGTACCGGCTGCGTGGAGCAGAAGCGGCGGCGGACTGGAGCGGCGAATCGGCTCAGGATACGGCAGCAATCTGATCCAGGACACCATCCATGAAAGCATGGCCGCCATTGAACACACCGATCCGCGCTTCTTTCCCTGCGCCTGCACAGGCCTCTTCCGCCGCGGCGGCCACGTTTTCAAAATGAGCTTCTTCACCTATACCAACAGCGGCCATCTCACCCTGGATATGCCCCAGATCGTCAGCATCTATGGCAGTTCCATGATCCAGGCCACCTGGTATCCCAGTCATTACACGGCGCTGGTCCAGGGCGTGCAATCCGGCCACATCGAAGCCGGCTTCATCGGCACCGAGCACCTGATCCAGGAGTTCGCCCCGGAGTTGAAGCGATTCTTTCATCTGCATTGGTAAGGCAGTGAACAGTGGTCAGTGAACAGTGAATAGAGAACAGTGGTCAGTGAAGAGTGAACAGTGAATAGTGAACAGTGAACAGTGAATAGTGAATAGAGAACAGTTTCAAGTCGCGAATACCCACCCCGAAGGGGTGGAACGAAAATAGCCCCGGATGGAGCGCAGCGCAATCCGGGGAAGGACCGCCAAGTAGATCTTTGCGCCCCGTAGGGGCGCCGCGAAATCCTCTCGTTCATTGAACGCACTTTCACGCTACAATCATCTCAATCAAGGAGGGTTCCATGCGCCGCATTCTGCTTGCCGTTCTCGCCTTCGCCTTCGCTCTTCCGCTCGCCGCCCAGGGCGCGCCGCCGCAGGGCAGCGCCGAACAGCCCTACACCGTCGAGTACTATTACAAGTGCCAATGGGGCCATCAAGCCGAGTTCCTCCAGCTCTTCCTCAAGAACCACTACCCGCTGCTGCAGAAGATTCAAGCCACCGGACGCATCCTCTCCGTGAAGATCGAGTCGCCAACCATCCATGTCTCCGAAGAGCTGCGCTGGGACTATCGCGTCACCATCGTATACAAAAACTCGACGGTCGCCACCACTGCCAACCCCGACGAAGAAAAATTCATCAAGGAGTTATGGCCCGACCAGGAGACCTATAAGAAGGAAGAGCAGCGCCGCTTCGAAATCCTCCTCGGACACATCGACCTGCCCATCACCAACATCACGCCGCCGGTGAAGTAGCAGGGGACAGGGAACAGGGATTAGGGAACAGGGAACAGGGAACAGGGAACAGGGAACAGGGAATAGGGAACAGGGAATAGGGAAATCATTGCGCCTATCTGCAAGATGACCACAATCAAGCAGGTAGTTCTAAATGAAAGCCACCCTCGCCCCGGCCTTGCATGGTATAGTGTAGCGCCGACCTCCTGGTCGGCTGTAGTGTGGACCTCCTGGTCCACGCAACGCTCTATAGCAAACGGAGGCAAACGAGCCATTCTGAATCTTGCTGCTGGGCTGCCATTTGCAGCGCTTTTCTGTTCCCTGATCCCTGTTCCCTATTCCCTATTCCCTATTCCCTGTTCTTCCACTTCCGCACCAAATCCTCCGCCGCTTCGGCCCACTCTGGAAACTCAAACTCATAGCCCGCGTCCAGCAGCCGTCCGGGAACGGCGCGGCAGCTACCCAGCACCAGTTCCGGATCAGTGCGCAGAAAGATTGCGCCCAGCCGAATCGCCGGCGCGGGCGCGGGCAATCCATTCGGCGCATCCCACGCCCAGCGCAACGCCGCCATGAACTCGCGATTGGCGAGCGGCGTGGGCGCGGCCAAGTTGAACGCCCCCTTCAAATCCTCGCGGGTAACCAGAAAATCCACCGCGCGCGCGTAGTCGGCCTCATGAATCCAGCAGACAAACTGGCGTCCGTTGCCCTGCGTTCCGCCCAGGCCTGCCCGCACCAGATTCGAGAGCACGCCAAAGGCGCTGCCCTGCACGGGGCTGAAGACCACGGCGCTGCGCAGAGCCACCTTCCGCGTGCGCGGCGTCTCGGCCGCAAAGAAGGCCGCCTCCCAATCGCGGGCGACACGCGCGGAAAAGCCTCGCCGCCCGGCCCAGGGTTCATTGGAGGGCTTTTCTTCCATTTTCCCCATGGGCGTTGCCGACTCGCTGGTCACTAAACTAGTGTGGGCGAGGACGCCCACACGACAGCCGGTCTGGAGACCGGCGCTACAGGTTGTTTCTTTACAGCCGAATGCGGCTTCCTCCACCGGCAGATCCACGCCCTCCGCATCCAACGCGCGCGGGTTGATCGTGGCCGCTGAAGCATTCATCCACACCCGCGGCGGAGTGCTCAGCCCTGCAATCACTTGGCCCAGAAGCTGCGTGCTTTGAATGCGCGACTCGTAAATCGCCTGTCGGTTGGTCGCGTTGTAGCGGCAATTCACGCTGCGCCCGGCCAGGTTGATGCAAAGGTCCGCGCCTTCCAGCGTCGCGGTCCAATCGCCAACGCTCACCCCGTCCCAATGAACCGTCTGCCAGGGCGCGGAGTACGGACCACGCGTCAGCACGGTTACATGGTGGCCTTGCAACTGAAAGTGCCGCGCCAGCATCTGGCCCACATGGCCGCTACCGCCGGGCAGGACAATACGCAACGGTCGAAAGGGAAGGGAAGTCGCCATGTTGTTAGCTTACGACTTCGGTGTCAGCGCCGCCGTCCAATCGGCGGGTGAGTCCACCAACACATCTGGCGGATGGGCGGCCAAACTCTCCGGCGCAAGCCCAAAGGTGCAGCCCACCGACCACGCCCCTGCGTTGCGTGCCACCTCCACATCCACCTGGCTGTCGCCGATCATTACCGTCTCTTCCGGCAGCGCGCCGGCCTCGCTCATCAGCGCGCGCAGCCCTTCAGGATCAGGCTTCTTGGTGGCAAAGCTGTTGCCGCCGTAGATATGCAGAAAGAAAGGCGCCAGCCCCAGCGCCTCGCAGATGGCCTGCGCCGGACGCACCGGCTTGTTGGTCAGCACTGCCATCAGTCGCGCCGGCCCATCAGGGTGCTCATGAAAGCGCCGCAGCGCGGCCAGCGCCTCCAGAACCCCGTCGTAAGCGTACGTAAAGTCCAGCTTGTGCTCGCGATAGTAGGCCAGAAAGTACTCATAGGCGCGCTGGAGCAGTTCCTCGTCCATCGGCTCGCCGCTCTCCGCCGCCTCTCGGCCAAAAAGCGCCCGCCGGATCAGCATAATCGCGCCGTCACCAATGTAGCCGGCAACCACTTCATCGGCCAGCGGCGCGCGTCCCACGTATTCCAAAGTCGCGTTGACGCTGTTGCAAAGGTCCTGCGCCGAGTCGATCAGCGTGCCATCCAGATCAAAGACCAGCAGCTTCAGTTGTTCGAGCGGAATCGGGCGAAGAATGCGAACCATGCTTCTAGTTTAACGGTTCAGCCGTTTCTGTTGAGGAATCGACCTTCACTTCTGGCGCTTCGAGCGTAGGATTCGCGCGCTTCCGCCGATCCACCACAATCGTCTCGGCCAGCCGGTCCTGCGCGCACATCCGGTTGCGGTCCCAAAAAAACTGCAAGAATCCAACGCCGCATTCCAGAACGGCTGCCCCGTACCCCAGCCCGCGCTCAAACGACTGCCACAAACCCAACCGCTCACTGGTCAATGAAACGGCCTGCGTCCGCGCAATCCACTTGCCCGGAGTCCGGCCATTGCCAAAGTAGTTGAACAGCCCCCAGTAGAGGACCATCGCCACGATGTTTCCCGGCTCATGGTAATCCCATTTCATTTCAATGGCATTTTCATGAAACAGGAAATGCCGCAAGAGAAACTCCAGCGGCCACCAAAATATGATCACCAGAATCAGATCGATCCAATGTCCCAGCCACCGCTGCCAGAAATAGGCCAGCGGCAGCCCGTTCAGCGCCTCCATCCGCGCGCTCTCGTGAGATTGAAATCTGCGCTGCTCTCGCCTCTTACTCATGGTTCACATCATAACGGATGGCTGTTCCCTGTTCCCTATTCCCTGTTCCCTGCTTTTCAATGCACGCGCACATCGCCCGACCCGGTCTCCACCCGCACCGTCGGTCCGCCGCCGTTGATCTTGCCTTCCACGTGATGGTGATCTGAAGATCCATGTGTCGTCATCTCTTGGTCAGTGTGAATGCTGCCTGACCCGGTCGATGCGTCCAGCGTTGCCGGCGCATTGCGAATCCAGAGATCAATGTTGCCGGAACCGGCCTCCAGCTTCCAATCCGCCGTGGGCAGCCCGCCCACATTGAGGTTGCCGGAGCCGGTCTCCGCCTGCAATCCGCCGCGCAGATTGCGCAATTCCAGGTTGCCGGAGCCGGTTTCGGCCTTCACAAAGCCCTCGCCGGTCTGCTCGGCGTAGATGTTGCCCGAGCCGGTCTCCGCAGAAAAGCCGCCATGCAGCCCTGTAGCGTGAATGTTGCCGGAGCCGGTGGAGAGCTTGGCGTTCTCGCCCACGCCCTCTACGGTCACGTTGCCCGAGCCGGAGCTTGCGTCAAGAAATGTATTCTCCGGCGCCTGAATCTCGTAGTCGACGCTGATGTTGTGCAGGCTTTCGTGTCGCGTGCCGATGCGGATGATGCCGCCCGTCTGCTCAATGGGCGGATTGGCCGCGAACTCGCGCAACTGCTGCTCACTGGGACAGTTGATGCCCCAGCAATTTGTCTTCACCTTGCCCCAGATATGAACCTGGTTGCCCGTGCCGCGCGTCACATGAATGTTGCCCGAACCGGTTGCCACGGTAAGTTCCACGCGCCCGCTCACCTGGAGTGTGCGCTCAAAGGTAGCCTCCGCGCCCAAAGCCGGAAGCGCCGCCAACGCCAATGCCGCTGCTGCCATCCAAAGTTTCTTCATCATGCTCCTTTCGTAAAAGCAAAGACTAAGGGACTAGGGACTAAGGGACTAGGAAAAGCTGCTAAGTTACTTGCCAATCCGCCGACTCGCCATCTATCTAGTCCGAAGTCCCTCAGTCCCTCAGTCCCTCAGTCCCTTAGTCCCTTAGTCCCTCAGTCCCTGCATCACTGCTGCAACACCACCTGATCGCCTTCCTTCAGCCCGCTCAGCAACTCGGTCACCGAGCCGTTCGAGATGCCCACCTTCACCGCTACCTTGCGCTTGCCTTCCTTCTGCTTCTTGTCGGGAATCTCCACCGAGGCATTCTTTTGGTTGTCGTAGATCACGGCGCTCTCGGGCACCATCAGCACGTTTTTGTGCTCGTCCAGAATGATCTCCGCGTTGGCCGTCATATTGGCCTTCAACTCGCCGCCGGGATTATCAATCGAGACGCGCACCTCGAAGGTGGTTACATTATCTTTTTCCACGCCCAGCGGCGCAATCTTAGTCACCTTGCCGTTAAAGACCCGGTCCCTGAAGCTCTCCACCTTGATGCGCGCCGGCTGCGCCATGTAGACGTGGGCAATGTCCGCCTCGTCCACCTTGCCCTGCACATAGACCTCATTAATGTCGCCCTCGGTCATCACCAGCGTGGCCGTCGATCCCAGCACCAGAATCGAACTTACCGCGTCGCCGATCTCCACATCGCGCGACAAAATCACGCCGTCCATCGGCGCCACAATCGTCGTATAACTCAACTGCTCCTCAAGCTGCTTCAGTCCCGCCTGCGCCTGCTGCACCTGCGCGCGGGCCTGCTTCAGGCGAGCAGTATCCACGCCGATCTGGGCCTTGGAATTATCGCGCCGGGTCAGCGCGGCCAGGTAATCTTTATTGGCGTCGTCCAGCGCCTGCCGGCTCACCACGCCTTCCTTCTGCATCTCTTTATTGCGGTCCAGCGTGGCCTTGTACATCGGCAGGTCGGGCGCATTGGCGTTCACCTTGTCCTGCTCGATATTGGCCTCGTAGGTCGCCACATTGGCCTCGGCGGCAGCCAGTTGCGCCCGCTGCGCCTCCACCTCCGCCACAATCTCCTGCTGATCGAGCTGCGCCAGCTCCTGGCCTTTGTGCACCTGGTTATTGATGTCCACGTAAAGCTTTTCCACAATGCCCGAGGCCTTCGACTTCACCTCGACCTTGGTGATCGGCTGAATCTTGCCCGTAGCCACCACCGACCGCGCCACATCCCCGCGCGTCACCTTGCCCAGCTTGTTGGGGTCTATGGTCGTGCCGGAAACCAGATGCTTCACTCCGATGCCCGCGAGCAGCACCACGAAAACAATCCCAATGCTTAACCAAATCCAAAACTTTTTGCTCTTGCGGCTTGCAGCCACGTGTTACCTCCAAGGCGAAAATCCGCGCAACTCTCCGTCGTTCTTCTCAATATACGCAGCCGGAAGGAGAATGGTTCCGAAGGGTCAGGAAACCAGTCAGAAGAAAGAAATGGGAGAGGTGCCATGCACTACCCTCCCTGCCGATTAAGATCGTGGCCGGGAAAAAATCCTGCCGGATGTACGAAAGAGCGTAATCCTCTGTTACTATAGTTTATAGAGTTTGTTGACACTTTTCTAAGCAACGAAATGTCGGGGACTTCCCCGCGGGAGCTTCCCCTGTTGATCTGCTTTACTTCTGCCATCAAATATTGAGGAGAACCTGATCTTCATGAGGACGCTGACACTCGTTTTCGTGGCAACTCTTGGCCTCTTTTCGGCTCAGGCATGGGCCGATTCGACGATTCCGTATCCATATTCAGGCACCATTGCACCCACCAACTTCTTTACGGCAGCGGCAACCGGAGAGGTTGATGGGTACTTCGTCAGTGGCGGCAATGCCGGTGCCCTCGACTACATCCAAATGATCGATGTGAGCACAGATTCCTTCAGCGGCTGGCAATTGCCCAATCATGGGACAGCAGTTGGCACTGAAGTGAGCTTCGGCTATGTCACCGCAGGAGACGTTCTGGAGTTTCAAATCTATGACGCCACGGCAACAGCCCCAGGCTACTCGAATGGCCTGGTTTTTTCTTCGAATCCAGCGGATAGCTACGATGGGTACAACCACGCCTACGCCGCCACTTGGACACTAGGAAATCCCCTCGCCCCAATGATACCCTCAGGCGTCTACATCGGCATGGAAGACTTGCCCGGAGCGCCATTCACAAGTTCCCCTTACGGTTCAGCCGATTTTAACTACACCGACGAACAGGCCGTCTTCACCAATGTGGACTATAGCACTGCGCCGGAACCGGGCAGCCTCTATCTTTTGGGAACCGGCCTCCTCGGCCTGGCAGGACTAGTTCGCCGCAAGCTGCGCGCATAACTTTCTCGTACAACCAACAAATCCCCAATCCGTATAGAACGGATTGGGGATTTGTTGTGTCTGATTTTATGCCGTGACGATCTCGCTGAAGTCGGCAATGCCGGAGAAGCCGCTGAGAACCTCGTTGATCAGGCCCAGATGTGCGCCGCGAATCGCAGCATCTGGATCAAGGACCATCACCTTGTCAAAGAATGCATCGACGACCGGTCGCAGCGTGGCGATGGCCTCCAAGGCCTGTCCGTAGAAGCGCAGCTTGCGCAGCGAAGCGACCTCCGGTGCCAGCAGCCCAGCCGCATCGGCGAGTTGCTGCGCTTCAGGCGCAAGAGTCACATCTTTCGGCGAACCGAGGGCAAATCCCTTCTCCTCGGCTTGGCGGAGGATGTTCTTGATGCGCTTGAAGGCCGCGGAGATGGCGGCGAAATCGGCGGACTCGCGCGCTTCGGTCAGAGCTTTCGCGCGCGCAATGGCATCGCGCACGTCATCAGCTCCAGCGGCCAGCACGGCATTCACCACGTCGTAGGTAAAGCCGCGCACGTCTTTCAGATAGAAGCTGAGGCGTTCGCGGAAGAAGTTATCGACCTGCTCTTTGTTGGCTCCATCGGCGCCGCTGGATGCAATCACATCAGTCAACGTGAGCGGCAGATCTGACTCGGCGAGAATTTTCACAATCGAGTTAGCCGCACGGCGCAGCGCAAAAGGATCTTTTGATCCAGTCGGTGCATTGCCGATGCCGAACATGGCGGTGATCGTTTGAATGCGATCGGCAAGTCCGAGCAACTGACCTTCAATGGTCTGTGGAATCGTATCTTCTATTGAAGCGGGCGTATATTGCGCATAGATTGCTTGTGCAACATTTTCGCCCAATCCCTGCGCTTTGGCGTAAAGTCCGCCTATAACTCCTTGTAACTCCGTAAACTCTTTTACTAACTCTGTAGTCAGATCAGTCTTGGCCAGTTCGACAGCTTTGAGTAATGAAGCCTCGTCACAGTCAACGCCAGCGGCCTTCACCTTTTCAGCCAGTACACGAGTTACAGTAAGGTTTTCCTCCGTCTTCCAGAGATAACTTCCCAACTCCTTCTGGAAGGTAACATTCTTCAAGCTATCGACGCGATCTTGCAATGAAATCTTCTGATCAAACTCCCAGAAGAAGCGGGCATCCTTGAAGCGGGCGCGAAGCACTTTCTGATTGCCGTGGCGAATAACTGCCTCGCCTTCCGCGTCCACCTGAATATTCAACACTGTGAGGAAATGCGGGAGGAGTTTTCTGTTTAGACCTTCGACCGCGAAATACTTCTGATGGTCGCGCATTACTGTAACTAATACCTCTTCGGGAAGATCGAGATACTCGGTCTCAAAGTTACCAAGAATGACCGTAGGCCATTCAGTAAGATGAACGACGGTTTCAATCAGCGGCTCATCCTCGCGCCAGCGTGCGCCTGCAACCGTCCGCGTCGCTGCATCCAGCGCCTTGCGAATCGACTCTCTGCGCTTGGCCACATCAACAATGACTTTGGCGACGAGTAATTTTTCCGGGTAACTGCGCGGCTGATCGATCACAACCGGCGCTTCGCCGTGCAGAATGCGATGGCCGCGACTTACATTTCCCGCTTTGATTCCCGCAATCTCCAGCGGAACAACAGCCGCATCGAGCAGCGCAACGATCCAGCGAATCGGCCGCACAAAGCGCTCCGGCTTGCCCGCGCGCCAATACATATTTTTGGCCCAGTAAAGGCTCAGCACTTCCTTTGGCAATTCAGTAGTTAATAACTCAGAAGCCGCGCGGCCTACGCGCTTGACAGTAGCTCCGACATATTCGCCCTTGGCGTTGGTCACTTTTTCCAGAGCACTGACTTCAACGCCGGCCTTCTTGGCAAAGGCCTCGGCGGCCTTGGTCGGCGCACCGTCTTTGAAGGCCACATTCCACGAAGGGCCAGTCAATTGTTCCTCACTGTCGGCCTGACTCGCAAGCACGCCTTCGACCAGCACGGCCAACCGGCGCGGCGTCGAGTAAGTGGTCAGCTTGGCCGCATCGGCCAGCATCCGCTCGCGCGTAAGCAAATCATTCACGCGGCGGCCCAGCTCGGCCTCGGCTCCGGCAATCATGCGGGCGGGAACCTCGTCCAGCCCAATCTCCAACAAAAAGTCTGCCATAGCGATAAGTTCTTTCTGTGTCTTTGAAAATCATCGAAAAGCTGTCAGCTATCAGCTATCAGCTTTCAGCTATTTCCTTCGCCAGCCAAGTCTCTATGCAGGTATACGGCTGATAGCTGAAAGCTGAAGGCTGAAAGCTAACTCACCTGCTGCGCCGCATAAACCTTCGCCGCGCCAACCGCCAGATTGCGAATGCGCGCGATCATGCCGACACGCTCGGTGACGCTGATCGCTCCGCGCGCGTCGAGCAGGTTGAAGAGATTCGAGCACTTCAGCGCCAGCTCGTAAGTGGACATCAGCGGGAAGCGCTGCTTCTCTTTCGCAGTGGCCTTCTCATCGGCCAGTAACTTACTCGCCCGCGCCAGCAGCGCCTGCGCCTCGGCCTCGTGGCTGTTGAAGTGCTCCCACAACTTGCTCACATCTGCGTCTTCGAAGTTATAGACCGAGTACTGCAACTCCTCGGTCAGCCTAACATCGCCATAAGTGACCACAGCGCCCGTATCCGGATCGCGCGCCCACACCACGTCGTAGACCGAGTCCACGTCTTGCATGAAGGCGCAGAGGCGCTCCAATCCATAAGTCAGCTCGGCGCAGATGGGGTCCAGGTCAAGGCCGCCGCACTGCTGGAAGTAAGTGAACTGGGTGATCTCCATGCCGTCCATCATCACCTGCCAGCCGACGCCCCATGCGCCGACGGTCGGACCTTCCCAGTTATCTTCCTCGAATTTAAGGTCGTGCTTGCTGAGGTCGATCCCGATGGCCTCCAGCGATTGCAGATAAAGCTCCTGCACGTTCACTGGCGGCGGCTTCAGGATCAACTGAAACTGTGTGTGGCGGAAGAGCCGATTGGGATTCTCGCCGTAGCGGCCGTCGGCGGGGCGGCGCGAGGGCTGCGCATAGCCGACTTTGTACGGCTTAGGCCCCTGCACGCGCAGAAAGGTCTCCGGCGCCATGGTGCCCGCGCCCACTTCCACGTCAAACGGTTGCTGAATCACGCAGCCGCGCTCCGCCCAAAAACTTTGCAAGCGGAACAAAAGCTCCTGAAAGGTGAGCGCACTGCTCTTCGGTTGAGATAAAAGCTGGGATGAGGTCACAGAAACTCGCTCCATAGGACTGCGTAGATTTTAACAGCATCGTCATCCTCCCAGCCGCGCCAGCGCCTCGGCAGAGCGGAGTTTGCGCTCCAGGTGGCGCTCCAGGGATTGTAACGTAAAGCGGCGCAATTCCTGGGCTCGTCGGCGGGGCCATGGTTCTCCGGCAAATGAGACGACCGGGGCGCGCAACATTCTCTGCGCCAGTTGCCAGGAATCGGCAGAGAGCTCACTCGCCGCTCCGTTGCGATGCATTGCGCAGAAAAGCCCATCTCCGAAGTCATTGGTGAAAATTTCTGCTGGATGCAATGCCTCGCCGCATGCGGTGCAATGCGCCAGATCCGGCAGCAGGCCCATCAGCCGCGTCATCCAGAGCTGAAAATAGGTCAGCGGCATCCACGGCTGGGCTACTGTTGTCTGATCCAGCACGGCAACCAGCAGGCGGAAGACCGTCTCGTGCGGATCGTGGTCGGGCAGCGCCTCGTCCAGCAGCTCGGCGTAAAAACTGAGGACCGCCAGGCGCGCGGGATCGACCGGTGCGGCGAGCGGCGAGCGCAGAATCTCCAACTGATCCAGCCGCACCAGCTCCTGGCGGGGCCGCTCGGCAAACCATGCGCGCGCCACAGTCATCGGCTCCAGCGCTCCGCCAAAGCGCTTGCGGCTCCTGAGCGCCGACTTGGCCACGCCCCGCACACGCCCGTATTCGCGCGTAAAAAAGCTCACGATCAGGTCGGCCTCATGGACCGGCCAGGTGCGCAAAACCACGGCCTCGGAGGTAAGCACGCTCATCGATATAATCTTCGCACCCTTGGCCTCCCGCGATGCGGGAACTGATCGGATCGCGTCCAACCTGGTCTGCGGCGGATTTCTTCACAGGTCGTTTACGTTCCACGTGTAGAATGAAGCTAGAGGTTCCACATGCCCACAGCGATGGTCACCTTCAATGGCCGCATCACACTTCCC
Organism: uncultured Occallatibacter sp.; assembly: GCA_964644105.1. Taxonomy (GTDB): domain Bacteria; phylum Acidobacteriota; class Terriglobia; order Terriglobales; family Acidobacteriaceae; genus Telmatobacter. Next base: position 45,679 of record CAZXVX010000004.1, read on the forward strand.
CCGCAAGTGCGTAAAAACCTTGGACTGAAAACCGGCGACAACGTCGAGTTTGTCGAAGTCGAGCAAGGCCGCTTCGCCATCTTGTGCCGCAATCGACTGTATCAGGACATCGATCTGCGCCGAGTTGAAGCGTCTGAAACTCCTTTGGAACACTGAGCAGCGAGTTTGCGTAAAGGCAAATGGGGCTTTTTTGCGCCCAAATTTACCTTTCAAGACCGCGAGATTCCATGCAAATCGCAGATGCTCAACGAGATGTGCGCAATACTTTTATTGGCGGGTTTGCCGGTCAACTTGTGTGCAGCGTTCTTTGGGGCGCTTCCGCCGCAACTCTGACTTGGGGTTCGTTTCGCGCCGGGGTAGCAGTTCTGGTCATTGGCGGCTTCTTCATCTTTCCCTTGACCCAGTTGCTTCTTCGCTTGATGGGCAGGCCGCACAGCCTTCCCAAGGGGCACCCAATGAATGGGTTGGCCATGCAGATTGCCTTTGCGGTGTCTTTGGCCATTCCAGTCGCACTGGCGGCGGCGCTTCACTGTCATGGCTGGTTCTATCCCGCCATGATGATCATCGTCGGCTGCCACTACCTTCCGTTTATCTTTCTGTACGGAATGTGGGAGTTTGGCGCGCTGGCGGCGCTTCTGATTTTGCCAGGGCTGCTGATCGGACTTTATCTTCCCGCAGAAGTAAGTTTGGGAGGCTGGGTGACCGCCGCACTGCTTCTGGTTTTTGCCTTCATCGGAAGAAGGACCGCTCTTGCCAAACGTGGATAAAGGTTCATTCAATGCGACCGAGGCTAGCAGAAACTTTGCAGACACAAACGCGCATCCCGCCTGAACGGAATGCGCGCCCCTGTTTGAGTTCAACGGCCACTTAGCGGCCGAAGTGCTTGGCGTTCTTTTCGGCAAAACTGGCCCAATTCTCCGGCAGATCGTCCTGCGCAAAGATTGCCGAGACTGGGCAGGCCGGCACACAGGCGCCGCAGTCGATGCACTCGACCGGATCAATGAACAACTGATCGGCCTCGGCGTGGCTGTCTTCATCTTTTTTAGGGTGGATGCAATCGACCGGACAGGCGTCCACACAGGCGGTGTCCTTGGTGCCGATACAGGGTTCTGCAATGACGTATGCCATTTTGAGTTCTCCCAGGGGAAATCAAACTTCGAGGCTGATGTTAGCACAATGGGCCGGTGAGTGACTCCAACCCCGCCAATAATTTGCGTTGCGTGAATTGGATGCAGAAATTCGGCACGCGGATTCCGAAAGTGAACTGCTCGGGCGCCCCACTTTCGTCGAGTACTTTTTTGAGGCTAGAGTGGGATGCTTGCCGTCCGTGCCGCGCGCTGCTCGGCAAATTCCCGCGGCGTAGGAATCGGCTGGATATTCCGCCCGGCAAACAAATCCTCGAAAAGGCTCTGCAACTCGCTGTGAATCCGCCCATTCGAGGCCAGAACCTCGCGGCTGTCCAAGCGGAAAGCTCCGCCGGAGAAGTTCGTCACCCGCCCGCCGGCTTCCTCCACTAACAGGATTCCCGCCGCCGTGTCCCAGGGGTTGAGGTTGAACTCCCAGAAGCCATCCAGTCTTCCAGCCGCCACGTACGCCAGATCCAGCGCTGCCGAACCGGCTCGGCGAACCCCGTGCGAGCGCAGCGTGAATTCGTTATAGAAGTGGATATTCGGATTCTCATGGCGTTTGTGGCTGGGAAAGCCCGTGGCCGTCAGGGATTCGGCCAGCACCGGCGTGCGCGAGACGCGCAGAGGACTGTTGTTCAGCCGCGCGCCGCGTCCCCGCTCGGCGGTGAAGAGCTCATCGCGTAACGGATCGTAGATGACCGCAGCCACGAGTTGCCCATCGGCATCTGGCTCAAGCCCAGCCGGGCGCTGCTCCAGGCCCAGGCTGACGCAGAACTGCGGAAAGCCATGGGCAAAGTTGGTGGTCCCGTCCAGCGGGTCCACGTACCAGCGGAACGCGCCGTCGAGCCGGTCGCGCGTCCCCTCTTCGCCATAGATTCCGTGCGCCGGAAAGGCCGCTGCCAACCGTTCACGGATCAGCTTCTCCGAGGCGCGGTCGGCAACCGTCACCAGATCCACATCACCCTTGTACTCGGTCTCCACGCCCTTCGAAAAGAACGCCCGCAAGACAGAACCCGCCTCGCGCGCTATCGCCGAAGCTGCCGGAACCCACGTAAATTCCATGAAACTGGATGCTCCTGATCTCGATTGGAAGACCGCGGATTCCGGATTCAGTTCGCTCATCATGCCGCACCGTTGGACGCCAAGCCATTTCCATTCAGGCCAGCTTTGGCGCGCCGAGGAGTCTGCTTGGCCGCCTCGGTGATGCTTCGGATCTGCTGTTTGTAGATGAAGAGGTTAGGCTTGGCCTCGCGGGTCAGCCGCAGCATCCCCTCGTCAAAGTACTCGATCCAGCCGCGCACCGTCTCGCCATCGCGCAGCTTGATCTGAACTGTCACTTGGCGCTCGCTGAGAGAGCGCAGATAGAGCGCCTCCTGGCCGGTCTCGTCCGGCGGCAGCGTCTTGGAGCGGCGTCCTATCGAGAGTGCTGGGGTCATCTGATTATTTTAGATGCTCCATCTGCTTAAAATGGCTTCAAAAGATTCAGATTGAAGGCAGACACATCTTCAATTTGAAAATGGAGGGAAAGAGAGTTTCCACCCTATGATTTTCCAGAATTTGGATAATTTATGCCTTTCGTTCTCCTTGAATGAACGAAGTGTTTTTTAAATTATTTTCCAAGATCCTTGACAGATTTATCATAGGGGTGGACTTCATCCCATCTCAGGCGAATCTCAGCGATATTTACCTGTATTTACAATTAGATATATGAGCTTACGGTCTGAAACCACGTGTCAGAAATCGCCGTTCCTTGTCATTTTCATGGAATTTTTTCACTCGTTCTGGCGGTTGGTTTGATGAATTTGCTCGTGAATCCAGGCCTTAAATTCGCTGGAAGCAGGGTCATTTGCTGCATGATTTTATGGCGCGCCAGAGGGAGCCATTTAAATGCAAGTCTGGGCAGGGAACTCTGCAAGTCGCTCTCATGATTCTTTTCTGGTTCGCTTCAGTTCGTTCCAATCCTTTTCGGTTTGGTCGGCGTAGGCGGTGCCGAATTTGGCTAGAGCTTCGGACAGGCCGTCGCCAGCGCCGATGTAGCCGTTGAGGATCAGCGGGTCGCCTGAGCGGGCATGGCCGCGGGCCAGCAGCTCGCCGCATACCTCGGCGTAGGCTTCCAGGCCGTCACCTGCCAGGTCTTCCAGTTCGATGGAACCTTTGTGATCGTTGAGTTGGCGAACCAGGTAGTCACGCCCGCCGAAGTTGGTCCAACCGAGGAACGGGTCGGATTGGAGCTGCATCGCTTTCTGGCCCTCTGCAACGCGCTGGCCGTTGTGGTGCGGCGGCGCAGCTTCGGGCAGATAAGGCGCGTAGCCGGAGGCGGGCTCCTCCTTGATTTGCAGGAAGAGCGGGTCATCGGGGCCGTTGCCCTCCATGTAGATACAGTAGTCGCGCAGGCCCACGGAGCCGGTTCCAACTACCTTGAAGGCTACGTCCACAGGGCGATAGAGCGAGAGCAGGTGCTGGCGCTGCGGCTCCAGCATCAGCCGGTATGGCTCAAGCGCGGCCAGAACCGCGGTGGCCTGCGCGCCGGTGACGCGGGTCAGGGTGGGCTTGATCTCTTTGAATCGACGCCCGCTGCTTGAGTCCGAAACTGGTTCATGATTTCCCAGCTTTCGCGAAGTGCGCGAAGGAAGGGGCACTTTCGTTTTATTTTTTTGGATATGTTTCCCGGAGGTTGGTTCGGTGAGCTCCTCCAAGGTGTGTAGAGGTGTGGCGCGCTCGGCTTTCATCAGGGCTTTATGTATCGGCTCAGTCTGGTTGAGCCGGTGCACCGGTGTATGACCAATTTCCAGCAGAGGCATCTTGGCAAAGATGCTCATTTTAGCGGCATAGCGACCAGCCATCTTTTCAACGGCGGAGCGGGCGGAGGCGTCCTTGTGTCCGGATTCGCGCCCAGCCAGCACGAGCGAGGCAGCCATGCGCTTCAGATCCCACTCGAAGGGGCCTCGGATCGTCTCGTCAAAGTCATTGATGTCGAAGATGAGCCGGCCGTCCGGAGCAGCATAGGCGCCTAGGTTGCGCACGTGGGCGTCGCCACAGAGCTGCACGGCGAGACCGGTCGAAGGCAGCAGGGCCAGATCGCCGGCCATTACTGGGACGGCGCCGCGGAAGTAGCCGAAGGGCGAGGCGGCCATCAGCGAGTACTTTAGCTTGATGAGCGCGGGAACGCGGCCGCGCATGGAGCGGTCGAGGAGCTCTGCGGCGGGCGTCTTGCGGGCCTTGGGGTGAAGTTGGTTGTGTTCCTGGCGGCCCAATTGCTTGCGCCGCGCCCGGCCAAGATTACGACGTTCTTCCGGAGTTGCCCAGTGCATGAGTGGGAAGATACTCGCTCAGGCTTACACCGCGCAAGTTGCAGATCCAGTAAGAAAAGAGTGAGGCAGCCAAGGAGGCCCGAAAATATTTTTAAATAACCACTTGACGCCGTACACTATATGACATACAGTGTATTTAGTACAGTGTATGAGGCACACCATGACCATTGCTGAAAACATCTTTGAAAACCTTCGCCTTGAGCTGAGGCGCGGCTGCCTGACACTGGCTGTGCTGGCGCAGCTTCGCGAGGAGCATTACGGGTACACGCTGCGCAAGGCGCTGGCTGAGCGCGGGCTGGAGATTGACGAAAGCACGCTCTATCCGCTGCTGCGCCGCCTGGAGGCCCAGGGCCTGCTGACCAGCGAGTGGCGCGAGGAAGAGAAGCGCAACAAGCGGTT
>CAZXVX010000005.1:0-45244 GCA_964644105.1 uncultured Occallatibacter sp.
GGCTCTTGCGCAGGCGGTTGCTCCGGCGGAGGCTGCAAATCCTGCGCCGGAGAGACGCTTCCGACTGCCAGAATCAGAATGCCAAGCGTCATCCCAAGCCGCAATCGGCTTTGCCTGCCCGTCGTTCGTTCCTGGATGGCCAATGGGTCCACGATGTATTGTGACGGTTTCCCGCCGAAAATAGTACTCTGCCGCAATAAAAACCAGGCAAACTTTCAAATTGCATTCATTCCAAGCGCTGGTTACATCCGATTGATGAGCGAGGCCATGCAGGCCGCTCCGAAGCCGTTGTCGATGTTGACCACCGAGACGTTGGGCGAGCAGGTGTTCAACATTCCCAACAGCGCGGCAATGCCGCCAAACGAGGCGCCGTAACCGATGCTGGTGGGCACGGCGAGCACCGGCGCGTTCACCAGGCCGCCCACAACCGTCGGCAGCGCGCCCTCCATACCGGCGCAGACAATCAGAACGCGCGCCGCTTGCAGCCCCTGCCTCTGCGCCAGCAGTCGATGAATGCCAGCCACGCCCACGTCGGCAATCAGTTCGACAGTGTTGCCCATCAGCCGGGCGGTCACAACGGCCTCTTCGGCAATGGGCAGGTCGCTGGTTCCGGCGCAGACTACGGCGATGGTTCCTTTGCCTGGAGTTGCCGCGGATTGCGTCAGCGTGATGGCGCGGGCGGTCTCGTGGAAGACGGCGCGGGGTTCAACGGCAAGCACGGCCTCAAACATCTCCCGCGTAGCGCGCGTGGCCAGCACATTGCCCCCGGCCTTTGCCATGCGGGCAAAGATGGTAGCTACCTGCGCGGCGGTCTTGCCCGCGGCAAAGATCACCTCCGGCATTCCCGTGCGCAGCGCGCGGTGGTGGTCGAGCTTGGCGAAGCCGATGTCCTCAAAGGGCAGATCGCGCAGCCGGTCGAGCGCGGCTGAGACTTCGGTTTTACCTGCCGCGACCTCGTTCAGCAGCGATTCAATGCTGGCGCGATCCATCAATATACTCCATTTCTCAATATACTAATCCATCATCAAAATGTACCCACTCGAAAGAACAAACTCTTTGACTCGCTCCATCGCTGTTGCAAGCCATTCACATTCAAGTTCATCCTTGCATTCAAATACTTTGAAGTTTTCGTCAAGCGGCTGCTGACACAAATGTAGATTCCATCTACTATTCAATGAACCTTCAACTGGACTACAATCAAAAACAAATCGCAAAAGTCCTTTAGTATCTTCATAATTCAAGTTTCTCGCTATTTTGCCAAAATATATCTTAACGTCCGTCATTTCATTCATCTCTCAATCCTGTTTAAGAACCGCATAAGCAAATATTGCGGCCTCCGTCACCTGCTTGAGCGGAATCGAATGATCCATGGCAAGCCTGCGGCAATCCTCATATTCCGGCTGCGCATTGACCACATCGCCGCTCGGCATGCGGGCGATTTTGATGCGCACTTTGCCCCAGCGGGTCTCGACCTGGGCAAATTCGCGCGCCAAGGCCAGTTTCTTCTCCAAGCGCCAGCGCAGGCCGATGGTCGTGGTCTCGCGGAAGAGCAACTCTTGCAGCGCGGGCACCAGATCCGGTTTGCAAAGCACGGTCATCTGCACGCCTGTGCGCCCCTTTTTCATTTGCACAGAGGAGCGGACCACATCCCACGCGCCGGCTTCGAGCAGCTTTTCGCTCACGTAGGCCAGCAGTTGCGGCGTGCTGTCGTCAATCACGGATTCAATGACGGCAATGGAATCCGTAGCCGCTTCGGAGCTTTCTTCGCCGACAAGCAAGCGCAGAAGATTCGGTTGGCCTGCGGTCTCGCGTCCACCCGCGCCGTAGCCGGTTTGCAGAACGCGCATTGCGGGTAGCGGCGCGTATTCGACGTTGAGCATCCGCAGCAATACCGCGCCGGTTGGCGTCACGCGCTCCATCGGCGGGCCCGCCGCGTAGACCGGCGCATCGGCCAAGAGAGCGAGCGTGGCTGGCGCGGGAACGGGCAGGATACCGTGCTGGCAGACAACGGTTCCGCTGCCCACGTTTAGCGGCGAGGCCATCCATCTTCCCACGCCCAGCGCTTCGGTCCCGGCGGCGGAGCAAACAATATCGATGATCGTGTCCACCGCGCCGACTTCGTGAAAATGAACCTCTTCCACGGGCACGGAATGGATCGCCGCTTCGGCCTCTCCAAGCAGTTGAAAGGCGTGGATCGAGCGCTGCTTCACGGAGTCCGAAAGCGGCGCGGCTTGAATGATCGCGATGATTGCCGAGAGCGAACGGTGCGGCGCGTGCGTATGAACATGGTGTTCATGCTCGTGCTCAGAATGGGCATGGTGAAGATGGCCATGCTCATTCTGATGACTGTGCAGGCCTTCTGATCCCTGATCCCTGATCCCTGATCCCTGTTCTCCGACCCCTGTTCCCTCGTCGGTGATTACATCCACCTTGGTCGCCGCCAGCCCGCCGCGACTCACCTTGCGCATCTCCAGGCGCGCGCCCACATTCAGCGCCGCAGCCGTCTCTTCCAGGCAGCCAAAGGGAAGGCCAGCATCCACCAGCGCGCCCAGCAGCATGTCGCCGCTGATTCCAGAAAAACATTCCAGGTAACCAATTCGCATCGCATTGTGATTCTAAACTGCCGATGCCGCGCCGCGCCCGGTCAAAACTTCCACGGGCAAAACGGCGTTCATCGCGCCGGAGCGGAAGCCCTGGCAATCGAGCGTAACAAACTGGAAGCCAATCGCCTTGAGCGCCGCAGTGATCGCATCCAGCATCTCCATCGTAAGGGCGCGGGGCAACTCGGTGCGGGCCAGTTCGACCCGGGCGAGAGGGCCGTGATGGCGCACGCGCAGTTCGCGGAAGCCCAACTGCCGCAGGCATTCTTCGCCGCGCTCCACCTGCTCCAGAACTTCGCGGGTGACGGCGCGTCCATATTCAACGCGTGAGGAGAGGCAGGGCGCGGCAGGGCGATCCCAAAGCGCGTAGCCGGCGGCCTTGGAGAGCGAGCGTATCTCGTCTTTGGTCAGTCCGGCCTTGGCTAGCGGAGCCAGAACCGCGTGCTGCTCGGCGGCGCGCTGCCCAGGGCGATAGTCCCTGGTGTCGTCGGCGTTCATGCCGAAGGCGATGCGCTCAAATCCCAGCTTGGGGCCAAGCGCCTCCATCGCGTGAAAGAGTTCGTCCTTGCAGTGGAAGCAGCGATTGGCGTCGTTGCGCTGGTACTCCGGATTGGCCAACTCCTCGGTTGGGAGAATGTGCAGCGGAATCTTTTGCGCGCTGGCAAACTCGCGGGCAGCATCAAAATCGCGCCGCGCAAGGCTGGGTGAATCGGCAATCACGGCCAGCATCCGGCCACCCAGGACGCGATGGGCCGTGGCCGCCAGATAGGCCGAATCCACACCGCCTGAGTAGGCCACCATCAGGCTGCCCAATTGGGCGAGGTCTGCTTCCAACACTTGCAATTTGGAGGCGGTCTCGGCGTTGACGGTGAGGGGGAAAGTTGTCTGCGTTTCTGCCACCATAGCGCCGATTATATTCCTTGGATCGGTTTCAGTCGCTCGTGTGCGGAGATTCGACTTTCGGGTTTCTGATCAGGCTTGGAAAGAAACGAGCGTGGACCGGGCGGTCGGCGCTACGGACTGAGCGGTCGGCGCTGCACTTTGCTGCGCGGCGGATCGAGGACGCCCAGGATGGTGGATCTTCCCTTTCAAAGCAGTAATTTAATCGCTGGATTCAGCAAGGCGCGACCCATCATCGCGGCAAAAAATTGGGCGCTGAAGTGGATGCCGGCGCAGAGAGTTCTGCCGGAGTGTGAATTTTTCGTTATACTAAAGACTCCAGCCAAGCCCCAGACGCGGCCGGGCTTGCTCCGCCAGGCCAACTCATGCAGGACGAGGCGATTTCCGTTGAACGGAATCGCGCGATCTTTGTGTCTTTCGGCCAGGGATTGCGCTTCGCAGGGAAATTTTCAGACGAGAAGGTTGCCATGCAGACATCGGATTATTGTACCCGCACACCACAGCCACAAGGGCTTTATCATCCGCGGAATGAACATGACGCCTGCGGAATGGGACTGGTCGCCAACATTCGCGGCGAAAAAAGCCACGCAATTATCCGCAAGGGCCTGGAGGTGCTCATTAACCTGACGCACCGCGGCGCGGCGGGCTGCGATCCCGAGACTGGCGACGGCGCGGGAATTCTGATTCAGATTCCGCATGAGTTTTTCAAGCATGAGTGCGGCGTGCTGGGAATGCCGCCGCTGCCCGAGGCAGGCGCATACGGCGTGGCGATGTGCTTTCTGCCGGTGGACAAGCACAACCGCCTGCAATGCGAGGGCGTGCTGGAGCGCATTGCGCAGGAAGAAGGCCTGACGGTGCTGGGCTGGCGCGACACGCCGGTCAACGGGATCGTAATTGGACGCGAGGCGCGCGCATCGCAGCCCTACATCGAACAGCTTTTCCTGGGCAAGCCGGAGGGCTTGGAGGAGGACGCCTTCGAGCGGTTGCTCTACAAGGTTCGCCGCCGCACAGAGAACGATGTGGCGGCTTCGGAGATTGAGGGCAAGGAGGATTTTTACATTCCCTCGCTTTCCTGCCGAACGATCGTCTACAAGGGCTTGATGCTGGCGCCGCAGATTGAGAAGTTTTATTACGAACTGGCCAATCCGCTGGTCAAGAGCGCTCTGTGTTTGATCCATCAGCGCTTTTCGACCAACACCTTTCCGAGCTGGAAGCTGGCGCATCCCTATCGTTACGTGGCGCACAACGGCGAAATCAACACCATCAAGGGCAACATCAGTTGGATGAATGCGCGCCAGTCGATTCTGGAGAGCCCGCTTCATGGCGAGGAGATCGACAAGCTCTACCCGGTGATTATGCCCGGTGGCAGCGATTCGGCTTCGCTGGACAATGCGGTCGAGTTCCTGGTGCAGTCGGGGCGCTCGCTGCCGCATGTGATGGCGATGCTGGTTCCGGAGGCCTGGTCGGGCAATCCCGACATGGACGAAGACAAGCGCGCCTTTTACGAGTACCACGCCTCGCTGATGGAGCCGTGGGATGGGCCGGCGGCGCTGTGCTTTACCGACGGCAAAGTGATCGGCGCGACACTGGACCGTAACGGATTGCGTCCGGGCCGTTATACAGTCACCAAGGACGGGTTGGTGGTGCTGGCCTCGGAGGCCGGCGTGCTGGAGATACCCGCCAAGGACGTTCTGAAGAAAGGCCGCTTGCAGCCGGGTCGCATGTTCCTGGTGGATACGGTCGAGCAGCGCATCATCTCCGACAAAGAGATCAAGAAGCAATTGGCCGGCCGTCAGCCATACGCGGAGTGGCTCAAGGAGCAGCAGGTGACGCTGGATCATCTGCCCGAACCGCCGGTGCGCAATGTGGTTGCCAAGACCGAGCCGCTGCTCCGCCGTCAAAGAGCCTTCGGTTATAGCGAAGAAGATCTGAAGATTCTGCTGGGCCCGATGGGTAAAGATGCTGCGGAGCCGATTGGCTCGATGGGAACCGATGTGCCGCTGGCCTGCCTTTCGGATCGTCCGCAGCCGCTCTTCAATTACTTCAAGCAGCTCTTTGCGCAGGTCACCAATCCGCCCATCGATCCGATCCGCGAAGAGATGGTGATGTCGCTGATTAGCTACATTGGAACGGAACGCAACATTCTGGACGAGGCTCCGGACAACTGCCACACGCTGAAGCTGCCCCATCCGATCCTGACTAATCGCGACTTGGAGAAGCTGAAACGCGTCTCTTCCGGCGATCTGCTGGCCACCACGCTGCCCACGCTCTTCCGCGCCGCCGACGGCGAAAAGGCTCTGAAGCACGCGCTGGACGATCTGAGCGCCCGCGCCGCGCACGCCGTGGACTCGGGCTACACACTGCTGATTCTTTCGGATCGCGGCGTGGATGCGACGTACGCGCCGATCCCCAGCCTGCTGGCCATGGCTGCCGTGCACAACCGGCTGGTGAAGGACAAAACGCGTACCCAAGTGGCGCTGATTATCGAGAGCGGCGAGCCGCGCGAGGTGATGCACTTTGCTCTGTTGATTGGCTACGGCGCCAGCGCCATCAATCCGTATCTGGCCTTTGAAACGCTGCACGATCTGAAGCGGCTGGGTCTGTTGCCGCACAACATTACCGGTCCACACGCCGAGAAGAACTTTATCAAGGCCATCAACAAAGGATTGCTGAAGACCTTCTCGAAGATGGGCATCAGTACGCTGCAAAGCTATCGCGGTGCGCAGGTCTTTGAGGCGGTGGGATTGAATCAGGAGCTGGTCGAGGGTTATTTCTCCGGCACGGCTTCGCGCATCGAGGGGGTGGGCCTCGATGTGCTGGCGCGCGAGGCGCTGATGAAGCACAAGTTCGCCTTTGAGCCGCTCACCGAATCTGAGACCGAACTCGTCGTCGGCGGGCAGTACCAGTTTCGCGTCGATGGCGAATATCACCTGCAGAATCCGGAGACGATCAGCAAGCTGCAGCAAGCGGTACGCGCCAACAGCGCCAAGACCTTCCAGGAGTATACCGATCTGCTGGACGATCAGAATCGCCATCTCTGCACGCTGCGTGGATTGATGAAGCTGAAGTACGCCGAGAAGCCTGTGCCGATAGATGAGGTCGAACCGGCCAAGGAGATCGTCAAGCGCTTTACGACCGGCGCGATGAGCTACGGGTCTATCAGTAAGGAGGCGCACGAGACGCTGGCGATTGCCATGAACCGGCTGGGCGGAATGTCCAACACCGGCGAGGGCGGCGAAGACGAAGAGCGCTTCAAGCCCGACGCCAACGGCGATTCGCGGCGTTCGGCGGTCAAGCAGGTGGCCAGCGGCCGCTTTGGCGTGACGACCAATTACCTGGTGAACGCGGATGAGTTGCAGATCAAGATGGCGCAGGGCGCAAAGCCTGGCGAGGGCGGCCAGTTGCCGGGGCACAAAGTGGATGCGATCATCGCCAAAACGCGCCACTCGATTGCCGGCGTGGGATTGATCTCGCCGCCGCCGCACCATGACATTTATTCCATCGAGGATCTGGCGCAACTGATTCACGACTTGAAGAACGTGAACCCACGCGCGCGCATCGCGGTCAAGCTGGTTTCAGAAGTGGGCGTGGGCACAGTGGCCGCGGGCGTCAGCAAGGCGCATGCCGACGTGGTGCTGATCTCTGGCGACAACGGTGGCACAGGCGCATCGCCGCTCAGCTCGATCAAGCATGCCGGGCTGCCGTGGGAGCTGGGTCTGGCCGAGACGCAACAGGTGCTGCTGCTGAACGATCTGCGCGGGCGCATCAAGGTGCAGACCGACGGCAAGCTGGCCACCGGACGCGATGTGGTCATTGCGGCTCTGCTGGGCGCAGAAGAGTTCGGCTTCGCCACCGCTCCGCTGATCACCATGGGCTGCATCATGATGCGCAAGTGTCATCTGAACACCTGCTCGGTGGGCATTGCCACGCAGGACCCGGTTCTACGCGCGCGCTTCCAGGGCGCTCCCGAGCACGTGGTCAACTTCTTTTTCTTTATCGCCGAGCAGGTCCGCGAGCATATGGCCAAGCTGGGCTTCCGCACGGTGAACGAAATGGTGGGCCGGGTGGACAAGATCGACTCCGCCGTCGCCGAAGCACACTGGAAGGCCAAGGGCATCGATCTCTCGTCGATTCTCTATGCGCCGACGCTGCCTTCGCGCGTCGCCCGCCGCATGGTGCAGTGTCAGGATCACGGCCTGACCGCGGCGCTCGACCACAAGCTGATTGAAGCCGCCGCGCCTGCTTTGGAATCGCAGACACTGGTCAAGGCCAGCTTCGAGATTCGCAATGTGCATCGCACCGTGGGCGCAATGCTGGGCGGCCAGATCGCCATGCGCTACGGATCGGCCGGGTTGCCAGAAGAGACCATTCACTTCAAGTTCAACGGCTCGGCAGGACAAAGCTTCGGAGCATTCGTACCCAATGGCGTGACGCTCGAACTGGAAGGCGACTCCAACGATTACCTGGGCAAAGGGCTCTCCGGCGGGCGCATCATCGCGTATCCGCCCAAGTCCTCCAGCTTTGTGCCGGAAGAGAGCATCCTGGTCGGCAACGTGGTGCTTTACGGCGCAACCAGCGGCGAGGTCTTCCTCAACGGCATAGCCGGCGAGCGCTTCTGCGTGCGCAACTCCGGCGCAACGGCGGTGGTCGAAGGCGTGGGCGACCACGGCTGCGAATACATGACCAACGGCACGGTGCTCATTATCGGCAAAACAGGCCGTAACTTTGCCGCCGGCATGAGCGGCGGGCGCGCCTTTGTCTTTGACGAGCGGGGCGACTTTGCCTCTCGGCGCTGCAACACCACCAGCGTCGATCTGGAGCCGCTTGTGCTTGATGCAGACATCTTCGAAGTTCGTAGCCTGCTCGAACGCCATCGCGACCTGACCGGCAGCCCGCACGCCAGTTGGATTCTGGAGCATTGGGACGAGGCACAACCGCGCTTCATCAAGATCTTTCCGCACGAGTACAAACGCGTGCTGGGCATCGCGCGGGTTGAAATGGTTTATTCCCCCATTACTTCGTCGCCTCTGATGGCGGCAGTTGAGGTGATCCATGGGTAAGGTGACTGGTTTTCTGGAAATTGAACGCGAACAACCCACACGCCGTGCCGTCGAAGAGCGGGTGCAGGATTGGCTGGAGATCTATCAGCCGTTTCCCGAAGAGAAGCAGAAGGAGCAGGCGGCGCGCTGCATGGATTGCGGCGTTCCCTTCTGCCACACCGGCTGTCCGGTCAATAATCTGATTCCCGACTGGAACGATCTGTCTTACAACAATCGCTGGGAGCCGGCGATCCGCCGTCTGCACTCGACCAACAACTTCCCGGAGTTTACTGGCCGCATCTGTCCCGCGCCCTGCGAGGCCGCCTGCGTACTGGGCATCACTCAGCCCGCCGTCTCCATCAAGCTGATGGAAAAAAGCATCGTCGAACGCGCTTGGGAGGAGGGCTGGATCCAGCCCGAGCCGCCCGAGCAGAACACCGGCAAGCGCGTCGCCGTAGTCGGCAGCGGGCCTGCTGGATTAGCGGCGGCGCAGCAGTTGCGCCGCGCTGGGCACTCGGTTACTGTCTACGAAAAAGCCGACCGCATCGGCGGTCTGCTCCGCTACGGCATTCCCAACTTCAAGCTGGAAAAGCACGTCATCGACCGCCGCATCGAGCAGATGCGCGCCGAGGGTGTCACCTTCGTGACCAACGCCCATGTCGGCGTCAATGTACCCGTCGAAGCGCTCACCGAGCACTATGATGCAATTCTTCTCGCCGGCGGCTCCGAGCAGCCGCGCGACCTGAAGATTCCCGGACGCGAGCTGAAGGGCATTCACTTCGCCATGGAGTTCCTGCCGCAGCAGAACAAGCGCTGCGAGGGCGATCAGCTCGATCCCGCGCTCGACATTCTGGCCACCGGCAAGCGAGTCGTCATCATCGGCGGCGGCGACACCGGCGCCGATTGCCTCGGCACGAGCCTCCGCCAGAAAGCGCTCAGCGTGCATCAATTCGAGATCATGCCCAAGCCGCCGGAGAAGCGCGCCGCCTCGACGCCTTGGCCGATGTGGCCCCTGCAACTGCGCACCGAAAGCGCGCACGAAGAGGGCGGCATCCGCGACTGGAGCATCAACAGCGTCCAGTTCACCGGCGACGAGAACAGCAACGTCAAGCAGTTGCACGCCGTGCGCGTAGGCCCGCCGCCAACCTTCACGCCGATTGCCGGCTCCGAGTTCACGCTCGACGTCGATCTGGTTCTGCTGGCGATGGGCTTCCTCGGTCCGGTCCGCAATGGCTTGATCGAGCAGCTCGGCGTGGCGCTCGATGGGCGCGGCAACGTCGCCGCTACCGACTATCAAACCTCGGTCGAGAACATCTTCGCCGCCGGAGATATGCGCCGCGGCCAGTCGCTCGTCGTTTGGGCGATCAGCGAGGGCCGCAAAGCCGCTGCCGCCGTGGACCGCTATCTGGCCACCGTCGATGAGCATGCGCCGCAACGGTAGCCAGCGCTCGCATTGACAAAGCAGTCTCTCTTTTCACTTTGCCTCCCATTCGTTGCAATTCTGCAATGAGTGGGAGGTAAATTATTTTGGCCCGGTATTTTGCGGAGAAAAAGAGCCATCAAGCAGAGGGGTAGTGGTTAATGAATAATTTTTTAACCACGACCAACCGTTTTTGACACCGTGAAATTCATCTGACTATTCAACTATTTTCTGAAATACTCCGCATTGACTTCCGCGGAATCTTTGTATTCCTCCGGCAGGTCATCCACTCCATAGATGGCATTCCATTCGCAAGTCACATAGCATGAACCGCAATTGCCGCACAATTCGGAATCGATGTAAAGCTGAGTTACTTCTGAAAAATGAGGCTCATCCGGCGTAGGATGAATCGCGCTGCTGGGACAGGCGTCCACGCAAAGCAGATCCTTGATGCATTTGTCGGTAATTACGCTGAAATCGGGCATGAAAACGACTCTCCTGGTGAAACAAGTGTGAAATCTAGTGGCTACTTCATCGGCGATCTTTACACGATCTTCAGTAAGTCGAGTCCATTTTAGTGCGGAAATCGCAGAAATGGATAAAAGTTTGAATCTGCACTCCTCCGCGATGTACGCCCAAGAACTCGAATCCATCCGGTGGGACCAGAAGGGTCACTTGGGCGCGAGGCACCGCGTCTGATACCGTTAAGAGTGAGGTATACGCCGATTTTGATTGCAGCTTTGCTCTTACAACTTCCGCCTGACGCGGGTCCGGCACAGGCAACGCCGGCCACCGCCTCCAGCGCACTGGTGGAGATGATCCTGAACAGCGGGTCGGTGGCGATGGCCGTGCTGGTGTTGCTGTTTATCGCAAGCCTCTATTCGTGGACGGTTATCTTCGGCAAGATGTCTTCATTCAGCAAGGCGGCCAGCCAGAATCGCAAGTTCTTGCGCGCTTTCCGCCAGGCGAGCCGCTTGCAGGAGATGGCTCAGACGGCCATCGAGTGCAAGGCGAGTCCGCTGGCGCGCGTCTTTGAAGAGGTTTACGAGACCTACAAGCGACAGACGGGTGGATTTGGTCCGCCGCGCAACCTGATGCCTCTGGAACGCTCGGCGCAGACAGCCTCCAGCGAGGCGGTGACACTTCTGGAATCGCGCCTTACCTGGTTGGCGACCATTGCCTCGGTCAGTCCGTTTGTTGGGCTCTTTGGCACGGTCATGGGCATCGTGGACGCCTTTCACGGGCTGGGCACGGTAGGCGCGGCTACGCTCAGGGCCGTGGCTCCGGGCATATCAGAGGCACTCATTACCACGGCGGCGGGCTTGGCGGTCGCCGTGCCGGCGGTGGTGGCCTACAACATCTTCTCAGCGCGCATACGGGACTTTGCGGCCAAGTGCGACGACTTTTGCCGCGAGTTGTTGAACTCGCTGGAGGAGATCCCAGCGCGTCCGACTACTCCGCGCGCGGCAGCCCCCGCAGGCTATGAAGCCACCCGGGAGGTGGACCGTGGCCT
This sequence comes from uncultured Occallatibacter sp., assembly GCA_964644105.1. Taxonomy (GTDB): domain Bacteria; phylum Acidobacteriota; class Terriglobia; order Terriglobales; family Acidobacteriaceae; genus Telmatobacter. The sequence continues at coordinate 11,473 of CAZXVX010000005.1, forward strand.
TTTCAAGTAGCAACGGCAAAACGCAAAGCTCACTTGCGGATATCAACATCACGCCGCTGGTGGACGTGGTGCTGGTGCTGCTGATCATCTTCATGATTACCGCGCCGGTCTTGCAGTCGGGAATCGAAGTGGCTGTGCCCAAAACCCACACTGTACGCGAGATTACCGAGCAGCGCCTGGTGGTCACCATCGACCGCGATCAGCAGGTCTTTCTGGGCGATCAGCCGGTGAACGTGCACGAGCTGGCCAAAAAGCTCCGTCAGCCGGGCGTGGACGACGCCAAGAAGGTGATCTACTTGCGGGCCGATGAACGGGTTCCCTTTGGCGCTTTCGCCAGCGTGATGGACGCGGTGAAGCAGGCCGGAATCACCAATATTTCCATTGTGACGCAGCCGCTGGAAACCAAGGCGGCGGGGAATTAGCCGATGGAGATGCAACTGGAGGGCGGCGGGCGACTGGGAAGGCAATTGAGGCCTGAGCCGATCGCTGCGTCTGCCTTCGGAGCGCTGTTGCTGCACGGCGGGCTGGCCGCTGTCCTTTTGATCTACGGCTATCTGGGCGGGCTCTTTCATCACAATCAGTGGGGCGATTCGGGCGCGAACGGAGCGATTCAGGTGAGCCTGGTGACCAGCGCCTTGCCTTTACCCTCCGATCAGCCGCAGAACGACAATGTGCTCGCCACCGACACACCCAGCCAGGCGCCAGCCGAACCAGCCGCCAAAGAGCATCAGGCGGTCGACGAGAGCGCCATTGCGATCAGCGGCAAGCAGGTCAAGCCCCAGCAGCAGACAATTGCCCGCGTACCGCAGAGCCAGATCAAGCCGCCGCCGGACAATAGAGCTCAATACGGCGAGCAAGGCGGTTCCTCCATTGCCCGCAACACGCAGCCGCCGGCGCCCACCGTGGTCACCGTTGGCCATACTTCCATCGCCGACGTCGATTTCGGCACGCGCTTTGGCTGGTATGTCAACAATATGAACCGGGTGATCAGCACCAACTGGTATAACGGAGAGGTGAACTCTTCCACCCAGAAGGGATCGCGTGTTTATCTGATCTTCACCATTCACAGGGATGGATCAGTGTCGGATGTGAAGTTCGCCCAAGGCAGCGGCAGTCCGACGCTGGACCGCTCCTGCCTCCGCGCCGTGCAGCGTGTTGATTCATTGGGAGCGCTCCCATCGGGTTACCAAATGAATTCGCTGAATGTCTCATATTATTGTGAGTATTAGTAAGGTCTACAATGGTTAACGAGAGAGTGCAGAGGGAGCAGGTGCCTTCAGGCTTCTGAACGAGCTCAAAATAATAGGGCCCTTAAGCCCGGATATTTTCCCTCTTCATTGCTTTCCTCAAACGCGAGCGGAAACGCGCACTCAAACGTCTATTTCATTACCAGGAAGGATTGCTCACCGCATGAAAGCATACTCCCGGATTTCACTCCTCGCCTTGGCCGCTCTTGTTCTGCTACTCTCTTCTTTTGTCAGTGCGCAGGATTGGGTGCGCACTGGGACCAATCTGAACAACGAGCGCATTCGCATTGCCGCGGCGGAGTTCAAGCCGGTGGGCGACGATCCACAGACGCCAGCGCTGAAGGCCGTTTTTGACGCGACCTTCTTCAACGATTTGGCCAATGCGGGCATCTTCGATCTGGTCTCGAAGAGCATGATTCCGCAGGCCGCGCCCGGTTCGCAGCAGGAGATCAATCTGGCGCAATGGTCGGCGCCGCCCTCGAACGCGGCGATGGTGGCCTTTGGCGCGCTCTCCAGCGTCAAAGGGCGGCTGGTGGTCTGGGGCTGGCTGGACGATACGCATAACCCCGGCAGTCCGCTGGTACTGGGCAAGCAGTACAACGAAGAAGCCAGCCAGGATAATGCACGGACGCTTGCGCATCGCTTTGCCGATGAGATCATCTTGCGGTTGGGCGGAGGCCTGAACGGTATCGCCGAAACCAAGATTTACTTTGTCAGCTCGCGCTCGGGAACCAAAGAGATTTGGGCGATGGATTACGATGGGCAGAATCAGCATCAGGTGACGCATCTGGGCACGGTCTCGCTTTCGCCGCGCATCTCGCCGGATAACTCCCGCATCGCCTTTGCTTCGCTGGATGCAAGCGGCTGGGCGATCCGTATGTTCTCGCTGGATCTGGGACGGGTGGTGAGTTTTCCGGCCGGCGTGGCTGGAGGCAGCAATCTGACTCCGGCGTGGTCTGCGGATGGGGCGCACCTCGCCTTCTCCTCCTCCCGCTCCGGCGATTCCGAACTTTGGGTGGCGGACGCGAACGGCGCCAATCTGCATAGCGTGACATCCATGCGCGGGCCTAATGTTGCACCCACCTGGAATCCGCGCACCAACGCCCAGATCGCTTGGGTTAGCGGCATCACCGGAGAGCCGCAAATCTACACCATGGATCAGGACGGTGCCAATGTGCAGCGCTTGACCGACACGGGATATGCCATCTCGCCCTCCTGGTCGCCCAGCGGGCTTTTCCTGACCTTCAGTTGGAATCGAAAGTATGGCCCAGGCGCGCCGGGCGGGCAGGACATCTACGTCATGGACATCTCCACCAAGCCATTGAAGTGGCTGCAACTGACCCACGACGCGGGCAGTAACGACTATCCCTCCTGGGCGCCCGACGGGCGACACATTGTCTTTGAAAGAGCGATGGGCAAGCGCGTTGATCTGTGGACCATGCTGGCCGACGGAACCGAGCAGCATCAGTTGACCGATACCGGCAATAACTTCATGCCCAACTGGAGCTGGAAGTAATACAGGAACCGGATGAACCGGCGGTGGCGAGCCGGATTGCTCTTTTGGCCTTGGACCCTTGGATTATGATGAGTACGTTAACCGAAACATCGAGCAACTTGCTTTGAACGTTCTCGGAGGATCGCTCTTCAACTCACACATGATTTTGCTGAAAGGAGCAAACCATTGAACCGAATACATCGCACTTTGTTGGCTTTTGTTCTGATAGTTGTGTTGGCTGCGGTTGCAGGCTGCGGCCACAAGAAATCGCAGTCGGAGCTTTCTCCAGCGGAAACCGCGCCAGCGGCCGCTCCGGCAGTCACTCCCATAGCGCAGATTAGCGCGACGCCTACCCTGATTACGGCTGGTGATCAGGTCCAGCTCAGTTGGCGCACCACGGATGCCAACAAAGTCACCATCGAGGGAATCGGCGATGTGCCGACCTCTGGCGTGAAGACCGTAACCCCTACAGTTTCAACTGTCTATACCCTCACCGCTCGCGGGGATGGCGGATCAGCGGATGCCTCGGTGCGCGTCACCGTCAACCCCGCTTCGCCTGTTGCTGCGCCGGCCGTGGTGGTTCCCACCCGGTCACTGAGCGCGGAAGAGGAGTTCAAGGGCAGCGTCCAGGATATCTTCTTTGATTACGATACCTACGATATCCGAGCCGATGCGCAGGCCGCGCTCTCCAAGGATGTGGCCTACCTGGTGAATCATCCTGACGCTAAAATTGTGATCGGCGGTTATTGTGACGAACGCGGCTCCAACGAGTACAACCTGGCGCTGGGTCAGAACCGCGCAGACGCGGCCAAGAACGCGCTGGTTACGGCCGGTGTGGCGGCGAGTCGCATTCGCGTCGTCAGTTACGGCAAGGAAAAGCCGTTTTGCACCGAGTCCACCGAAGAGTGCTGGCAGCAGAACCGCCGTGGCGGATTTGTGATTGATAAGTAGTGAACAGCAAAGAGTGGACAGTCAAGCGCTCCCAGGTTTCTATATTGAGACTTGGGAGGGCTTTTTTGTGCCAAAATTGTACGGGACAGGTAAAATAACATTGAGAGCTGGAATGAGTGAACGTTAGCCTGCGGATGGCTGTTTTCACTGTCTACTGTCTACTGTCTACTGTCTACTGTAAGGGTGATTCATGCAGAGAGCACACGTACTTCGTTATCGTCTTTCAGCCTTGGCTGTTCTGGTTGCGATCTTTCTTTTTGCTTCAGCGCCCGCGCGCGCCGCATCCAAGGAGATCATCGAGCTGCAAGCCCAGGTGCAGCAGTTGCTGGATAACGTTCAGCGCATTCAGTCAACGCTGGACACGCGGCTGGGCGTGATTCAGCACCTGGCTGAGCAGACGGCGGATGACGCCAATCGGGTCTCTGCCTCCGTGACCGCGCTACAGCAAAAGCTCTCCACGCAGAACGACGCGCTCACCGGTAAATTGGATGTTGCCTCCGGTCAGGCGCAATCGCTGAACGACTCGGTGGATGAGTTGAAGTCGCGCATCAGCAAGCTGGATAAATCCGTCCAGGATTTGCAGACGCAGTTGCAAAACATTCAGATTGCGCCGCCCGCTGCCGCAACTTCCACAACGCCTACGACTCCCGCCGCGCAGCCGGTTCCAGCGCCCGTACCGGTCCCGGCTCCAGTTCCAGCCCCGGTTCCGGCAGCGAATGGACCTGCCGCGGATGGAACTGCCCCCGCCGAGGCATCGCCCGCTGATCAGACGCCGCCTTTGGCGGAGACCTTTCAAGCTGGACTGCGCGACTATAACACGGCCAAATACGAGGTTGCGGCAGGTGAATTTCAGGATGTAATCCACTACTATCCGCTGGACGATCTGGCTGGAAGCGCACACTTCTATCTGGGCGAGATCGCCTATAAGCAGCTCAAGCTGAGCGAAGCGGTAAAGTCCTATAATGCAGTTCTGGAGGGTTTCCCGGGCAACTCAAAGGCTCCCGCGGCGCAACTGCGCAAGGGGCTGGCGCTGCTCGAGATGAGCCGCCGGGACGCTGGCATACACGAACTGCGCACGCTGATTCAGCGCCATCCGCAGACTGCCGAGGCGGCCCAGGCGCGCACCAAGCTGAACGCCATGGGCGTAAAACCCAGCGCCGCGCGTTAGACGCCATGCATTACTTTGTAGCGCCGGTCTCTTGACCGGCTCTAGCGTGGACCTCCCGGTCCACGCTTGCTTTTAATGGTGAATGCCGCTTCAAAAGTTCACAATCCATATTCCCTGACCCCTGATCCCTGCCTATTGATATACTGGCAGAGTGACGACAACTCTACTTGATTCCATCTCGAATGGTCTCCACTCTGAGACTTCCCCCAGTCAGAAGAGGGTGTTGCTGCTCAAGCCGCGCGGATTTTGCGCCGGAGTGGTGCGCGCGATCGATATTGTAAAGATCGCTCTTGAAACCTTTGGCGCGCCCATCTACGTGCGCCGAGAGATTGTGCATAACCGCTATGTGGTGAATGAACTGGCGGACAAGGGCGCAATCTTTGTGCATGAAATTGACGATGTTCCGAACGGGCAGCGCGTCATCTATTCGGCGCACGGCGTTTCACCCGCGGTGCGGGAGATCAGCAAAAGCCGTAATCTGCGCGTAATCGACGCCACCTGCCCGCTGGTCACCAAAGTCCACATTGAAGCAGTCAAGTTTGCCAAGCAGGGCTATTCGTTGGTGCTGATCGGTCATCGCGACCACGACGAAATTGAAGGCACACTGGGCGAGGCGCCCGAGGCAACACAGGTGGTCTCGAACGTTGCCGAGGTTGCGTTGCTCCAGGTTCCTGACCCCAACCGCGTCGCTTATCTGACCCAGACCACGCTCTCCCTGGATGAGGCGCGGGACATTATCCATGCCCTCAAGGAAAAATTTCCCAATATCGCAGGGCCCCATTCGCAGGACATTTGCTACGCCACAGAGAATCGCCAGGTGGCGGTGCGCAATGTGGCTCATAATGCGGAACTGGTGTTGGTGGTGGGTTCAACCAATAGTTCAAACTCCAACCGATTGGTTGAGGTCTCGCGCAATCTGGGAACCATCGGCTATCTGATAGACAACTCACAAGCTATTGATCCAAAATGGCTTAAGGGCGTAAGCACAGTTGCTGTGACCGCCGGCGCATCTGCCCCTGAAGTGCTGGTTGAGGATGTGGTCAACTACCTGCGACAAAACGGCTTCGACAACGTCGAAGAGGTAGAAGTGATGCCGGAGAATGTGCGCTTTGGCCTGCCGCCGGAGATTGTTCAGGCCATCGGCAGCGCCAGCCGGAATGAGTCTGTTTCGGTCGGTTAATGCTCGTCGACCCAGAAGGGAGCCGAGGCCGTGTACCATTACTTTGTTCGTAGGAGAGTTCGTGAAATCTTTCGTCGCTTGAGCCAGGGGGATTACGAATTTGTCGTGCGGCAGTTCGCTCCCGGAGCGGAACATTGGTTTTCGGGAGATCACGCTCTTTCCGGTGGCCGGCACTCGCCTGAGTTAATTCGAGCCTGGTATCGCCGGCTGAGTGTCGTATTTGATGGTATCCGCTTCGAGATGAAGAAAATCTTTGTCAGCGGGATGCCTTGGAAGACCTACGTAACAGTCGAGTGGGTGGATATTGTCAAGGATCGTCTCGGTAATCCACTCCCGAACCAAGGAGTCTTTATCATCACAATGAAATGGGGAAGAGCAACTGAACTTCATATTTATTGCGATACCGGAAAATTGAAGGAGAACCTGGCAATTTTAGCTGCGCAAGGGGTTACGGAAGCGGGTAAGGAGCCGATTCAGGACAATCCTGATCTTCGGCCGGAAAGACTTTGAGGCAATTGAATCGTATGAAGATTCAGCAGAAAAAGACGCAACTCGCCGCGCCGCGCTTTGGGCGGATCGATGCGGATATGGCCGAGGTTGAGTCGGCCATTACCCGCTCATGCGATTTTCTCTTCAGTTGCCAGCATCCTGATGGGTACTGGAACGGCGAACTCGAAGCCGATTCAATGCTGGAAGCCGACTACATCTATCTGCACACCCAACTGGAAAGTGGCGATCCGGGACGCCTCCAGCGCGCCTTCACCGAAATGATGCGCTATCAGAATGAAGATGGAAGCTGGAGCATCTATCCCGGCGGCCCAGGCAACATCTCGCTCTCCGTCAAGTGCTACTCCTCAGCCAAATTGATGGGCCTGAGCGCCGACGATCCCCGCCTTACCAAGTGCCGCGAGTGGGTCTTGGCGCATGGCGGCGTCGTGGCCACAAACACCTTCACCAAAATGTATCTCTGCGGCATCGGCGAGTACGACTACGATGCGGTTCCAGCCATCCCGCCAGAGATTGTTCTCTTTCCCAAGTGGTTCTACTTCAACATCTACGAGATCTCTTCCTGGTCCCGCTCGATTCTGGTTCCGCTGGCCATCATCTACGCCAAGAAACCATTCAAGAAGATTCCGCCGGAGCAGGGAATCGACGAGTTATTTGTCGGCGGACGCGCCAACGCCAACCTGCGCCTGCATTGGGACTTCAAGCACATCGTTTCCTGGAGGAATTTCTTTCTGGTTGTGGATCGCATCCTGCACTTTGCCGAAGCGGTTCACATTCGCCCTCTGCGCACGCTGGCACTTAAGAAGGCGGAGAAATGGCTGATGGAGCGATTGGAGATGACGGACGGTTTGGGCGCCATCTATCCGGCGATGCTGAACGCGATCATTGCTTTGCGCTGTCTGGGATACTCCGAGGACGATCCGCAGGTCATTCGCGCGCGCGACGAGTTTGAGAAGCTGGGCATTGAACAAGCGCCGACCGCGGAGATGCCGGAGCCGACCTTCCGCATGACCCCTTGCATGTCGCCGGTGTGGGACACGGCGCAGGCCGTTTACGCGCTGGGCGAGGCGGGCGTCGCGCGCAACGATCCGCGCCTGCTCAAGGCCGTCGATTGGATGCTTACAAAAGAAGTGCGCCACAAGGGTGACTGGGCGGTGAAGGTGCCAAACGTCGAGGCGGGCGGCTGGTACTTCGAGTTCAATAACGAATTCTATCCTGACACGGATGATACGGCGCAGGTGCTGCTTGCTTTGAATAAAGTGGATAATCCACGCGAAGGCTACCAGCACAAGGTTGCCGAACGCGCCATTGCCTGGGAGTTTGCCATGCAGTGCAAGAACGGCGGCTGGGGCAGCTTTGACAAAGACAACACCAAGATGATTTTTCAGTACATTCCCTTCGCCGATCACAACGCGATGCTGGACCCGCCGACGGTGGACATTACCGGGCGCATGCTGGAGATGCTGGCCAGTTACGGCTACGGGCGCGGCGACAAGCGCGTCGAGAAGGCCATCAAGTTCATCCTTAGTGAGCAGGAGCCGGACGGAAGCTGGTTTGGGCGCTGGGGCGTGAATTATATCTACGGTACATTTCTGGTGCTGCGCGGGCTGGAGTCGATTGGCTTTGACCAGAATGAGCCGCAGGTTCAGCAGGCTGCCGAGTGGCTGCGCATGGTGCAGAACGCCGACGGCGGTTGGGGCGAGAGTTGCGGTACGTATGACGATCCGGATACGCGGGGGCAGGGAATCAGCACGCCCTCGCAGACCGCCTGGGCTCTGCTCGGCCTGCTCGCCGCCGGCGACGACCGCTCCGACTCCATCGCCAAGGGCGTGCGCTGGCTGCTGGATCGCCAGTTGGTGGACGGAAGCTGGGACGAATCGATGGGCGAAGGAATAACTCGTCAAGGCATCATCACTGGCACTGGCTTTCCTCGCGTCTTTTACCTGGCCTACACCCTTTACCGCCAGTACTTCCCACTGCTGGCTCTCACCACGTATCGCAGGACCATGGAACGCGCACACTAAGCGCCGGAGGTTAATTCCAAGATGGCTATTCCAATCTCTCAGGTGGGCACGGTTGCCAGTTACGTGCTGAAGAAGAAGCTCATGGGCGTCAAGCGCTATCCCCTGGTGCTGATGCTCGAGCCGCTCTTCCGCTGTAGCTTGGCTTGCGCTGGTTGCGGCAAGGTGCAGTATCCGCCACATATTCTCAAGAAGCAACTGACCCCGGAAGAGTGCTTTGCCGCCGTCGAAGAGTGCGGCGCGCCGATGGTTTCCATTCCAGGAGGCGAACCGCTCCTCCATCCACAGATCGTCGAGATCGTCAACGGCCTCATCGCCCGCAAAAAGTACATCTACCTCTGCACCAATGCGCTGGAACTCAAGAAGAGGCTGCCCGAGTTCACGCCGTCGAAGTATCTCACCTTCAGCGTACACTTGGACGGCCAGCGCGAGCACCATGACTTTTCTGTCTGCCGAGAGGGTGGTTACGACATCGCCACCGAGGGTATCCGCGAAGCCGTTCGCCGCGGTTTCCGCGTCACCACCAACGCCACATTCTTTGACGGCACCGATCCCAACAGCGTTCGCGCCTTCTTTGACGAAGTGATGGGCATGGGCGTCGAAGGCATCATCCTTTCGCCCGGTTACAGTTACGACAAGGCGCCCGATCAGAAGCATTTTATGGGCCGCGCCCGTGTCCGCCGCCTCTTTCGCGCCATCCTTGCCAACCGCAAACCCTCCTGGAAGTTCAATATGTCGCCGCTCTTCCTGGAATTTCTGATGGGTGAGCGCACCTACGAGTGCGTGCCCTGGGGAATGCCAACCTTTAACATCTTCGGCTGGCAGAAGCCCTGCTACCTGCTTCAGGAAGGCTATGCGGAGAGCTTTAAGGAACTGTTGGAAACAACTGAATGGAAAGAGTATGGAGTTGCCAGTGGCAATCCAAAATGCGCCAACTGCATGGTCAGTTGCGGCTACGAAACTCCGGCGGTGATTGAAGGCTTTACCACGTTGAAGGGCTTCATCGCCATGGCCCGTGGCAACTTCAAACGCTATCCGAATCCGCAAGCCATGAAGATCTATCAGGATGGCCTTGCGCGTGGATCCGCCCCGCTCGTGCAGATCGCCCAACCAGCACCGAGCCTGGAAGTTACCAACGCGTGAACACAGTATTTTTTTGAACTCCCAACAAAGTTGGGTGCCCCATCCATTCCGCGTTTTTTTGCGAAATGGATGGGATATCACGAACCAGAATTGCTGTTTGAGGAATTATCTGTATGACCGCTGAAGTGTTGAAGTACACACTGGAACAGGTAGAAGCGCTGGAGTTGGCTCCGGGCGTGGATCGCGGTAATCTTGAGGGCTGGGTTCCCACGCTGGCCTCCGAGGACGAATTGCGCGAGGCGCTCGAAAAGGCATTCGATTATCGCGGCGACGTGACGCTGACCCTGAAGAATGGCGAAATTGTTGATGCATTTATCTTCAATCGTCACTCCGGCGCAACGCTAGCCGACTCTTGGGTGCAATACTTCACGCCCAGCGCGCCTGAAAAGCGCAAAGTGAGTTTCGCTCAAATCGCCCGCATCGAGTTCACCGGCAAGGATCGCGCTGCCGGCAAACACTGGGAAGACTGGGTCAAAAAATATAACGAGAAAAAGGCCGCCGGCGAGACCAATATTGGACTTGCGCCCGACATATTGGACTAATTCTCCTTAGCCTGTACCTCCAGTCGTTTTACGGTGACGGCACAACGGAAATAGTGCCCGTATACAACCAGACGTTGACCTTGGGCTATTACGGATGCTGTTCAATGGCGATGCTGACGCTGGCGGTGTTGCCGGTTACGGCCTGGGCAAGAAGATTGGTGGCTACGCCGGGGATGGAAGAAGGGGTGAAGTTGACGGTTCCGTCCAAAGCGGAGTTTGCCGTGGATACCTGCGTGGCCAGCAGTTCAGCTTGATCGCATCGGCCATGCGGCGGGCAGGGCGGGGTCCAAGCGTAGAGTGCCTGATAGAGCGTCACCTGGCCGCCAGCCATCGGATTGCCGTCCATGTCCAAAACCCGCAGCATAACCTGACTGGCCGTTCCCTCGACGGAGATGCTTTGCGACGTGCCGGAAACCGCTTCAAGGGATGCGTACTCGGGGCGAGCGCCAAAGGCGGTGTAACTGATGCATTGGCTACTTCCATTCAGGCAGGCCTGCGCGGTCACGGTTTGGCCTTCGGTGAGCGGTCCCACGGTGAGTGTCTTGGCGGCCACACCGTTGGAGTTGGTGAGAACTGAGCCACTCTGAATCGTAATGCCGCTGCTGGAGCTCTGCCAAGCGACAGACTGGCCGCTCGCCGGTATGCCATTGCTCAGCACCAGACTTTGCACCGTCCAGTTGACCGTGGCACCGGCGGCCAGCGAAAGCATCGAGGAGAGCGAGGTCAGCGTCGGCGGCGTTCCGCCGTAAAATTCAGATTTGAGGCTGGAACCGTTGGTGAGGGAGGCGGTCACGATCGACCAACTGCTGCTGGTGGCCGTCACATTCATGGTGGCGCGGCCATCGCCGGTGGTAGTCACCGTGCAGGTATTTTGGCCGCAACCCAGCGTCGCCGTTCCGCTGACAAGCGTATAAATGACCGAGACGCCGCCAGCAGGAGTCAGGTCAGAGCCCAGAGCGATCACTGAGAACGGCTCCGGCACATCAATGGGCACGGAACTCATGGGCGCGCTGACCATGGTGAGAGCATCCGCGGAGCCGGAATCGTAGCTGATGCCGCCGGCGATAATGGTCGCCGCATCGTAGGTGGGCAGATCGTCCACCTCGACGTCGACCGAACCGGTGACGCCGGCCGCCGCGGCAGGTGCGATTGCCGTGATTTCGTTGGGGGAGATACTTGTGATGAGAGCTTGCTGGCCGCCCACCTTCACGGTATCCGATGGTCGAAAGCCCATGCCGTGAATGACGATGGCTCCGCCCGAAGCCGGCAAACGCAGCGGTTGCACGGTATCGGCGTAGAGCACCCAGCCTTGATAAACGTAATCCGGGCGGCCATCGCCGCGTTCGTCGGCGATGCCCAGCCGAACAATGTCGTCGCCGGAAGCGGCAACTTGCAGCCAGCTCTCGCCAGTAGCCAGGCCATTCAATCCATCGCCAAAGCCGACGGCTGAGGAACCGACCGCATCGAAGGCGTCCCAAACTCCCAGCGCTGGCATAGCCTTCAGGCTGGAGGGAGCGCCGCTCTCATCCAAGGCTAGCGTGACCACGGTAAAAGTGCGTCCGCCACGGACGGGAAAACTGAACCAGTCTGTCTGGCCAATTTGGCTGAATAGCCCGCTCCACATTCCGCTGGCCGGCAGCATGCGCGGCGTGGTCTCGCTTCCCAGTGCATCGTCAGATTCATTGGCCGCGGAATTGGCAACGCTGACCGCGAGGGTTTGCGCGCTGCCCGCTGACATATCCGGCACGGAAATTGCCGACAGCGTCCCTGATGGCTCCGGCGAACCGTCCAGATAGGGTCCAACCGAGCTCGTGAGAATGTAGCTTGGGTTAACGGCTTCGAAGGTCACCTCGTAGTTGGCCGAGGTCACACCCGGCGGCAGCGGAATCCCGCTTAGATCAAAGAAACCTTGCAGGCCGGTTACATTCGATCCCCACATGGACAGCGGATTGCCATTCGCATCGGATGTGCCGGTGACCGGATTGCCGTGATTGCCGCTGAAATACGAGCCGGAGACAAAGGTGACAGTGTACGGATAGAGCGGATTGCCATAGGCGTCCAAGGGACGCGCCACCACATTGACGCCCTGCATTCCAACGCCGTCGCTGAAGGTGATCGTTCCTTGAATAGAAACTGTGTTGGCTGCGGTGATCCGCTTGCCAGGAAAGCTGGCCAGATTGGTGGCCGTGATGGGATAAATGCGGTTGAGAGAGGCGATGTCATCCCAGCGCAGAACATTGGGGTTGGGTATGCAGTCTCCGCCGGTGTAGCCGCAGAGTCCGTCCTCCGGTTGCATCACCGGCCAGCCGAGTTTGCCGTTCAGCTCGCCGTTGGTCTGCGCGCCGGGGTTTACCTGTGCGTAATCCAGGCCGAGAATCCGCCCGAAGGCCCGTTCCAGCTCAAAACTCATCATCTGCAACAGACTCGAGTTGGTGGCACAGAGGCCGTTCAGCAAAATGATTCCGTGGGCGATGGTGGCATTCGGGTTGATGTTGTCCAACCAAAAATAGACGCCGTTGTTCTCGCAACTATTCTGCTCGGCAACCCCCGCGCCGTAAATTGCGTCGATCACCGAGCCATCGGCGTCAAAGATCACGCCAATTGGATAGCCGGAGGCTGAAGGGGCAACATCCGCCGGTTGTGTGATGACGCCCAATTGGCTGGTTTGCTCGCCTGTGACCGTAAAGCCCGTACCGCTGACCACCAGATTCGCGCCACTCACATTCTCGTTCAGTGCGCCCATGTCGGTGAGAGTAACCCCGGCAGTGGGAATGGCGCTCCACAGAGCAGCCGCTGCATCTACCATCGCCTTGGCCTGCTGGTTGGTGACAGAGCTGTTCAACGGCCCCTGATCAACGTAGTAATGGAGCTGCCCGTTGGCCCAATGAACCGGCTGGCCGACGACCGCGGAGTTGAAGTTGCTGACTCCCGCCACGTACTTGGGCCCACCCGCGACCGCTGTCAGCGCCGGCAACAGCAGCAATGTTGAGAGCCAGGCTGTGTTGCGGCGATGAACGAAGGTGCGGAAGGTGGACACGAGTTGCGCTCCAGACAGAACTTGCGGGCTTGCCTTAGAGCTTTTTAATCAGAATCATGAACAAACTCTGAAGCAACCACAGTTCCTTCATCGGCACAATGGAGATTGGACAAGAATCCTTTAAGTAACAAGATTTTCTAATGAATTTTTGTTTGGGGACGGCGCAGATTACTCTAGAATGAAAAACCTCCCAGGATGGGGCGGATCGCTTTCTTCCACCTATCCCAAAAACTCCTGAAAAACCTCATTCGAAATCAGTTGCCCACGGGGAGTCAGGCGTACCTTCTGGCCATCGAAACCAACTAACCCCTCTTCGGTGAGGCGCTGAACAATTTTGAGAGCCGGAGCGAGCAAGGCGGTGCCGAACTCACGCTCCAGTGCGGTTATCTCTACGCCGGCATTCAGTCTCAGCCCTAGAAACCAAGCCTCTTCGTGCTGTCCGGCGGCGTCGATCCAGGCGATTTCGGCGGGTTCATTCCGGTCGAGATAGGTCTTCAGGTCGTCGCTGTTCGTCGTGCGCAACACTGGAAGCACTCCCTTGCCGCGAGCTTTGTGAAGCATTGAAGAAGCGTCGAGGCCTACGCCCAGATAAGGCCTTCGTTGCCAGTAACGGAGGTTGTGGCAGGATTCCAACCCTGACCGGCTGAAATTGGAGATTTCGTATTGCATCAGTTCAGCCTGCCGCAGTCGTTCAAGGGCGGTCGAGTACATTTGGGCAATCGTGTCATCGGTAGGCACCGAGTCCGCATGGTAACGGTGACCATGAGCGAGTACCTCTCGGCCCAGACGGGAATCCTCGTCCACTTCGAACATATAAATGCTGGCGTGAGGAACGCCTGATTCGACCAGTACATCCAAAGACTCCTCCCAGGATGCGAAGCTTTGCCCGGCAAGTCCGGCAATCAGGTCGATATTAATATTGCAAATGCCCGCCGCGCGCAGGCGGCTGAGATCATTGAGGACTACGGCGCGGTTGTGCAGTCGTCCGCTCAGAGCTGCCTCGCGATCGATAAAGGATTGCACTCCAAGGCTGACGCGATTGACGCCAGCGGCAACCACCGCCTGTAGCGCCTGATCGGCGAGCTGGCCGGGGGCACATTCGACGGTGATTTCGGAATCAGGGTCCAGGTCGAACTCCGAGCGCATCGCGGCAAAGAGTCGCGCCATAAGCTCCGGCGCTAACAGACTGGGGGTTCCGCCGCCCAGATAGATCGTGTCTACACGGCGTGGAAGCTCCACGCCCATGCGCTCCGCCCAGGCTCCCGCGCCGCGCAGATCTTCCATCAGGCGGTCCACATAACGCTCATGTTCGCTGACCGGATAGACCCCCGAGGCAAAGTTGCAATAGGTGCATTTGGAGCGGCAAAAAGGAATCGAAATGTAAAGGCCAAGCGCGTTGTTTTCAATTCCGGTCATGAGGAGATTGTTTCACGCGCAGAGGCGTTCCATCTTCTGAATATCTAAGGAAAACGTGTTACGCTTTGCTGTCCTGGGGAGGGCCGCTTATTCCAAGAATGAATCCAAATTCATTCTACCGGCAATTGTTGTATGTTTCGTAGATAAGAATGCCATTCACAAACAAGCAAAGCGATGATCACATGCCTCAACCCGCACAAGAGTTAAGCTGGTTTCGCTACTGGCAGCTTGTCTATTGGCCATAATTCCAGGAATTTAACTGTGTGTGACCAGTCCGTGCAAGAATTGAAGGGAAGGAGAAGCGCTTGAAGGCATGGCCACTAGTGGGAATTGCCCTGATGCAGGCCTTTCTGCTTGCCGCGCATTGGCTTATTTATCGCACCTGGATCGCCTTCAGGCCGCCTCTGAGTCCTTTGGTACAAGCTTCATTGAGAGAATTGGTTCTGTTGCTGGCCTTCAGTTTTATCATCGCCGCGCTGCTCGGCTTCAACCATGCTAACCGGCCGGTTCAACTGCTTTACAGGTTCGCCGCCGTATGGCTGGGCTTTCTGAATTTCTTCTTTTGGGCCGCTTGTTTGACGCGTCTCGTGGGTTTCACCAGTACTCTGCTGGGAGTTGCGGTGAACCGGCCGTTTCTTGTCGCCACGCTCTATGGATTTGCGGTCGTGGTTGGCCTGTACGGTCTGGTGAACGCACGCTTCATCCGTATTCGCCGAGTCCCCATCCAACTGCCAGGCCTGCCGGAACACTGGCGCGGCCGAACCGCCCTGATCATCAGCGACCTGCATTTGGGCCACATCAACGGACCAGCCTTCAGCCGCCGCATTACAGCACTGGCCACGCGACTCAAGCCAGATATTCTATTCATTCCCGGTGATCTCTTCGACGGCGGCAAAGCCGATGTGGCCGCCATGGCCGAACCATTCCGCCTGCTTGCACCGCCTTTGGGCAGCTACTATTCGACCGGCAATCACGATGAGTTTGGCGACACAGCCCTCTACGAGGAGGCTCTCACCCGCGTCGGCATCCGCGTCCTGGCCAACGAAAAAGTCTCCGTCGACGGCCTCGACATCCTCGGCGTCAACTATGGCGACTCCGGCTATCCCATCCGGTTGCGCTCCATTCTAGATGGCCTTGGCCCAACGCCCTGCGGGGCAAGCATCCTGCTCAATCATGTTCCCAACCGCTTGACCATCGTCGAACAGGCGGGCATCAGTCTACAACTTTCCGGGCACACCCACAGCGGGCAACTCATTCCTTTTACATGGGTTACGCGTCTTGTCTTCGGCGATTTCACCTACGGCTTGCAACGGCTCGGCAAGCTGCAAGTATTTACCTCGTGCGGGGTTGGAACCTGGGGTCCGCCAATGCGTGTCGGAACCAGCCCGGAGTTTGTCGTTTTGACATTTGAATAGCCGCTTTCATGTCATCCTGGAAGAGCATCTCTCTGGGAGGAATCTCTTCAACATTACAACCTTCAAAATAGAAACCTTCATTAAGGGGAATGTCCCTTCAAGAGACGCGCCCCATCCGCGCATCAGGCAAACCCAACCGTTGCTTGACCAACAGCAACTCATCGATCTTGTTCTCTGGCAGGAAGTTGAGCGGACGGCCGATCTGCTGTGCGATCAGATATGTCTTGCAGTAAGTCTCAAAGGTCTCCACCAGCCACTCGGCATGAGTGACGGTGTCGGACCAGCAGACGATGCCGTGATTGGAGAGCAGGATCGTGTTGTGCTCCTGAACAAAAGGCAACACCGTATTGGCAAAGGCTTGCGTGCCCGGAGTTTCGTAGGGCGCAATCGCCGCCGGGCCAATCGAGGTTTCGTATTCGGAGATCAGACCGATAGGCGGCAGCGCGCCGGTCATGGCAAAGGCCGTCGCATGCGGCGGATGGCAGTGAACCACAGCGCGGGCACGCGAATTGGCCTTGTAGATGGCCAGATGAAGAAGCAGTTCGCTGGTGCGCATCCGGTCCCCGGCCAAGATGTTGCCGTCCAGATCGGAGAGGCAGATGTCCGTCGGCAGCATATCTCGCTTGCTCATCATGGTCGGCGTGCACAGCAGGTAGCTTTCGCCCAGACGAACGCTGATGTTGCCGCCGTTGCCATCCACATACTGACGCTCCCAAAGCTTGCGTCCCACCTGGATGATCTCCTCGCGCAGATCCTCGGCCTCAAAAAACATTGCGGCCTCCAGCGGAGAGTCCTCGCCGGGCTGCTGACTTCCAGCTTGCTCATTGGTGTTCCTGTCCAGCTCTTCAAGTTCGACCCAACCCTGTTTCATCGATAACCTCACGCGGGTAAAAACGGAACGGCCGCTGGCGAACGCTGGCCACTTATCCGAATTTATAGTGCGTCCAGTCAGGCTTCTATGGTGATTGCGGTCACGGATCAGAGCCAAGGGAGATTCAATCTCCGGTCTCCATGTGTGGTTGAGTGAGAGGCCGACTGCGCATGCGGATCAATTGAACGCCTGACTCTCTGCCTTTGGTCCAGGAGCATGGATCTCCGTCAACGTCGGCTTTGGCACCGTTGGCCCAGCATTCCTGAGCAGAATCGCCAATCCCCGAGCTCCATCCATCTGGCTCTCTCGCAGCAGTTGATAGGTCAAATCGAGAAACTCCGGATGATGTTCAAAGTGCTTGCTCGTGGCCTGAACCGTGTGAACCACGTGTTTCGTCGAAAATGCATCGCCGTGGAAACCAGCCACTCCAATCAGAAACCCTTTCGTAAGCGCAAACTGCGCGCTCAACAACGCGTATTCACGCTCCATCGTGGTTTGCGTGCTTTCTTTGCCAAAAGGAAATCGGCAGCGAAGAATGGTGTTCGCCAGATAATTTTCCAAAATGTACGGATGGCTCTCAAAAAAAGGGGCATAATACCGATCGTGCGCCCGGCGATACTCTTCCGTCAGGCTCTCCAGCGTGGCGCCGGGTCCATTGCCGATCCCAGTGGTAAAAGCATGAACACACTCCACAAACCGCGGTCTGACGTTGGAGCGATGAAGCAACATTCCAGCCAGTCGCAGCACCACATCCAATTGAGCTGCGCGGTCCAGCGGAAGCGCATCCATAGCCGTGCGCAGCGTTCCCGAGGCGACGGCTGCTGCAAAATCAGCAAGATACCTCTTTATGTTTCGCTCCAATTCACCTTTGGCGATTGCATCCAAACGGCGGCAAAGGACGCCCAGCAAAAACAGCCTCTGCCACAGCGGATAGGTGCGGTTGGCGATCAACCCGAGAACACTCTGCCGGATTGACCAGAAATGAGAGAGAAGCGTAGAAGTACCATCGGTTGCTGCGGCATCCACAGGCACCATGTCAAGGCGCTCGTCAAGGGAGCGTAGGTCTCGCAACAGTAGTTCAGGATCGAGTAGAACCAACCGCGCCGCCTCTGGGCAGGAGAGCGTGAGAGCGGTCTCTCGAATGCCGTTCGTCTCCTGGTGGATGCGTGGATAGGTGGCGCAAGTGTTGGAGAGATAATTCTCTCCTAACTCCAACTGAATCCGGCAGAGGCGGTCAGAGGTGAGCATGGGGCATTGGTTGGCACCGTCCATGCGGATTTTGGCAAAGTTGCAGGGCTTGCTCCCTTCCGTCATGGTTTGAATGCTTGAGTCGATCAGGATGCGCAATTGGCTGCTGGGAAGTTGTCTATATTTCTGAAAGGTTGCTTGATCAATGGGCACGCTCCAGCCCTGGCAGCAGGTATCCTCGCAGGCTGAGCCAATACAGCGAAAGCTCTCAGAGTAGGATGCGTGGGTGGCTGAAGATGAGGACACAAATCCCCCCAGGCAGCGAAGTACGTGCGCCTGCCGCAGTGTGAAATCCAAGTGTCTTGAATTGAGGCAACCTACTGTCCTAAAAGAAGACAAGATGATTGGGAGCCTCAAATTTGCTCGCTCGATAAACTGGATTCAGCCAGTGGAAAACTCTTCTCAAGCGCCTGAGACACCCGCATACCCGCACAAAGTAAAATGGATGCATGGGATTTGAGAGCGTGAAGAAGATTGCCGAGGCGGAGTTTCCAACCCGTTGGGGAGTCTTTCGCATCTTGGGTTTTGAAGGTGTGTTGGATACGCCGCGCCCGTGCGCTGAGGCCGCGCCGGGAGTTGAAGCCAGCGCTTACGAGATGAAAAATAACCAGGTCGAAGGGCTGGTGGCGCTGGTGATGGGTGACATTTACTCAGCGCCGCCGCTCGTCCGCATTCACTCGCAGTGTCTCACGGGTGATGTTTTTGGCTCGCTGCGCTGCGATTGCCGTCTGCAACTTGAGCTGGCTATGCGCCAGATTGCCGCCGCCGGTGCCGGTATTCTGCTCTATGAACAACAAGAAGGGCGGGGAATTGGCCTGATGGCCAAGCTGCGCGCTTATGAACTTCAGGATCTGGGCCGGGACACCGTTGAGGCCAATGTCGAGCTGGGATTTGCCGCCGACTGCCGCGCCTATGAGCTGCCGGCCGAAGTGCTCAAGTTGCTAGGCGTGAGGGAGGTCCGGCTGATGACCAACAACCCGGAGAAAGTGAGTGCGCTCGAGTCCGCTGGCATCACAGTTGCCGAGCGTGTCTCCGCCGAGGTCGAGCCACAAGAAACTTTTGCGGAGTATGTGCGCACCAAACAGGAAAAAATGGGCCACATCGTGGACCTGGCTTCCTGAGTTTAGGATGCTTCGGATGGAAGCGGATCGCTCCACTGCTTACCGCAGCTCTCACAAAGCCAATGATTGACCGGATCAGTGCTCTCCAGCGTTGGGTCTTCCGCGCCGCATTGGGGGCAGACAGGAGGCTTGTACTCCTCATCTGGCTCATTGGACTCGTCGATGATTTCTTGCGGAATCGGCCGAGCGGCAATCTCCCGCGCCTGCTCCAGTTGATCGGCAGCAACCAAGACACGCGGATAGGTTAGATTGTGCCCGACAGGAGAACCAGGCCCCTCAACCCAGCTCTCAATTCCTGACCGCTCCAACGCCTTATAAAGCTGCCATGCTTCGGTTGCTTCGTTGCACTCGCACAGCACTGTCTTCCAGGTGAATTCACGCGGCTGGCCGTCGTCCTCCGCGGCTTCTTCCGCATCCTCCTCGATCTCCGGCGCCTCCTGGACCAGTTTCCAGCGCCGTGCCTCAGGAAGGGCAGCACTTACCTCCGGCTGCGCCTTGCGCGGAACTTCCAGCTTGCGCGCCCTCATCTCATCGCGGAGAACCTGTTGCGCGGTTTCTGTCAGGTCAGCAAAATCGCTCTCCAGCTCGTACAACTCCCCGTCGCTCATCTCCCGGTAGTGTTGGGTGAGCCTGCGCCATTCTTCAACTGGTTCGGTCTTCATCATAAGGAAATTGTTCGCCTCTCTTCCGAAGCGGTTTAGATGGTGAAATCATGGCGCCGGAACGTGATCCTTAATCTTCGGTCAACATCGTCTTGAGCTAAACCACGATCGCCGTGCCCAAATCGGCTCCCTTACAGTGTTGTTTTCTTAAGGAAAACAACGCTTGTGAGTCGTTGCCCTGGGTACATTTATCGTGGGTTAGCTGTAGACAAGCCGTCTCTAACGCTTCTTTCCCTGCTTGCGCAAGGGTGTCTTCGACTTTGCCGCGGGCTTGACTGGAGGCTTAACCGTCTTTTTGGCTGCGCTTTTTACGGGAGGTTTTTTCCCGGCTCGGATGGGAGCCTTGGCCTTGGCCGCAACTTTAACCACCTTTTTCGGCAGATTCTTGACCGGCTTTTTGCCTTTGGCAACAGCTTTAACAGGAGCTTTCACAGCCTTTTTGCTCTTGCCGGTAGCCTTTACAGGTGGCTTCACAGTTTTCTTGCTTTTAGCAGCAGTTTTGGAGGCGGGCTTGGCCAACCCCTTGACTGGTTTCTTGCCCTTGGCAACTGATTTGGCGGGAGCTTTTACAGTCTTTTTGGCCTTGGCAGCGGGTTTTGCTTGAGATTTCGCGGACTTCTTGGCTTTGGCGGCAGGCTTGATTGAAACCTTTGGCGTAGTCTTTACTACGGATTTGGCCTTGACAGAACTCTTGACCGCAGGAGTTGAATCAACGATTGGCTCTTCAATCTGGAGAATAGATTCCTTGGCAGTTATAGTCCCGGCTCTCTCAGCAGGCGGCTCAAATGCGGTTTCAACCTCCTCCGGCTGATCTTCTGCTTCAACTACAACCTCAGGCACCGAAATGGAATGCAAACCAGCCGTCTCGTATGATTTCAATGGAGATGGATTCTCGACAGGAGCTTGCTCCTTAACCGGCTCAGCGGCAACGACTTCATCCGCCGTTGGTGGCTCAACCTCGACGGACTTTACTGGCGCAGAGGTTTCCATCGAAAGAGTCGGAGTGGACAGAATCGAGAGATCCGGTTCAGTCTGCGCGCTCGTCGTACCTTTTGCTTCTGATTCGGATTGCGGAAGCGGAGCCATTGCCGGCGTAGAAGGCGCAGCGGGTTGAGTCTCTCTTGACACGACACGATTCGCCGGCTGCTGTAAATGCCATTTGCCGTCCGAGCCTTTGACGTAGGTTGCACCCTGGTAGGTTCGCGTCTCCACTTGAGGGACTGGTGCGCTTTGCGCTTCCATTGGAGGCACTTCCGCAGCCTCTGCGCTGCGGGCAGTCCTCTGGGGGCCCTCCCCAGGCAACGGCGCGGCTGAAGCAAGTACTTCAGAATTGACGCTTACCTGCGCCGTTGGAGCAAAAGGTGTCGAACCCGCTGTCTCCGGCTTTTGCTTCAATCCCAATTGCGTGAACCCCTCCGTCTTCTCACTGGCGGTGACTCTTGCCCAAAGGCTCTGCCGAAGGCCTTTCAGGAAACTCTTCTTCTTTTCCGGAGCGGCGGCAGGCTGGACCGTGGCATTCATCTGTGGTGCGCCTTGCAGCTCCCTTGCTTGTTCAATATTCTCCTCATGCTGCTCATCATCGTTGTTGTATGCGAGTGGCTCGTAGCGGTTGATGACAAACTCTGGTTTGAGCTCACCGCCGGAGAGGAACTGCGAAACCAATTTTTGCGAGTCCACGTGTCCGCCGCTTCCGGGCTGCATGACCAGATAGATCGTTGTACCGTCAGGAAAAACGGCCGTGCCCATCAGATTGAGTCCCGATCCAGCCTCAAATGTAAACTTGGGTGGTGGAATCTTGACCAAAGCCTGCTCCGGCACCTCGTGCTCAGTCTCCACTGTCTCCACATTCGACTCAGCCTCCGGAAGTGCGGGAGCAACAACTTGAGTCGTTTCGGTGGCCAAATCAACTGGTTCAGGAACCGGCTCGGCAGGAACTTCGATCACCGCCGCTGTGTCGGCCTCAACAGAGACCATCTCATCCGGCGTTGCCATTGGCTGCTCGACAACTGATTCAACGTGCGCATCGATGGCTGTTTCGATGACCAGTTCGACAGGGATCTCGACCGACGTTGCTATTTCAACTTCAACGAGCGTTTCAGAAGCATCTTCCGTAACCGATTCCACCGTCTCAACAATCGATTCAACTGCCTGCTCGGTAACAAGTTCGCCGGCTGGTTCGACCGCGAGCGCAGCCTCCGATTCATGCTCCGCTTCGGCTGAAGTACCATCGGATGGTGCTTCGGGTTCAACGGCCACTGCTTTGGATTCCTCTTCAACGTCAATGGACGGCTCGGAGGACAGATCGAGGGAGGAAGAGATGGGTTCGACACTCTCTTCGGCAAGAGTGGTTGCCGATGCCTCGATTGCTTTTGCAACCTCAGTCACCGTCAACAGGACGGAAGACTGCACATTGTTGAACTGCTCGGCGTTCTTAGGGGTAAATGTAACTGAGAGTATGTGTGTTCCGGGTGCCAATTGCTCACCGGCCGCGGGCGAGTATTCAAAACTTCCTTCGACCAGCGCCGTAGCGTTCAATTGATCGGTGCTTAGCGCGGTGTTTTCTGTAATGCTCTCCGGAACCGGCCACAAAACGATTGGTGTCGCCTTGGTCACGACAATTGGTACAGTTGCCTCGGCACCCAAATAATTGGCGTCCAGTGGTTTGAAAGAGACGCTTAGATTGTGAGTTCCCGCCGGCAGCAACTCGCCTGTTGCAGGGGTATATAGGAACTCACCAGAAACGGATGCTGTGGCATTCAACTGATAACTGCTTAGCGCAGCTCCATATGCAATCGGAGCAGGAGCCTCCCAGGTGATTGCCGGAATCGCCTTTTCCACGATGATCTGAACGGTCGCCGAGGCCGGTTCATACGATACTGCATCGGCAGGCGCAAAAGACACGGAGAGCGTATGCTCGCCTGCGGTCAGCACCTCACCGGCGGCGGGAGTATAAACGAACTCGCCGGGAACTGAAGTCGTGGCATTCAACTGCGAACTATCCAGCGCCATACCATACGTGATGGGCATGGGAGCGGCCCATGTGATGGCCACAACAGCCTTGTTCACGATGATCTGAACGGTCGCTGAGACCGATTCATACGATGCTGCGTCGGCAGGCGTAAAAGACACGGAGAGCGTATGCTGGCCTGCGGCCAGCACCTCACCGGCGGCGGGAGTATAAACGAACTCGCCGGGGACTGAAGTTGTGGCATTCAACTGAGATCCGTCCAGCGCCACACCATATGTTATAGTTGCTGGATCAACCCAGTTGATGATCGGAACCGCCTTAGCGACTGTCAACGCGACCGTGACCTCAGCCGCTGTAAATGCATTGGTGTCTTCTGGCGTAAAGGTTGCCGTGAGCGTATGTTCTCCCACAGTCAACGTCTCACCTTCGGCCGGGATATAAACAAAGCTTCCTGGAACCGATGCGGTGGCATTCAATTCAGCGGCGCCCAGCTTGGTTCCATAAATAATCGGAGCCGGTACAGACCAGGCAACCACCGGTATTTGCGGCTTCGCGGTCTCACCCGCCGCCGTGCTCTCTGAGCTGATTTGAGCCTTCTGGAGATACCACTTTCCATCCGCGCCCTTCACGTACGTGGCGCCGCGATAGTTGCGCGTCTCTGGTTCGCTTGGCAAAGCAGGCGCGCCTGTTTGCGCTGAATCATCCTCCTTCACGACATCAGAAATGGATGTATTTTGCGAGGTGGAGAGCGGCGGCATTTCAGTAGCAGGTTGTGAATCAGCCACAGCCGTGGAGAGCGCGTCCTCTGTTGCATGACTCGTTCTGACTCCTGTCGGGAGCTCAGATGCTGGAGCGGCGTCCTGCTCCACATTGGGAGCTGACTCCGGTACTGAAACAGCTACCGGCTCCTCGGAGGAGGAAATCTTCGACGTAAAGCTGCGACCGAGATTCTTGAGGCTGAAGCCAGAACCTTTTTCCGTAGAACCCTTCTCCGGGATTGCGGGCAGCCCGCAAGCGGAGCGGGCCATCTTCCGAATCAGCCGTGAGATGGGCGAATCCTCCAAGGCCAAAGGCACAGCGGTATGCTGCATTCGCCGAACCGCGGCATAATCATTGGGGATCTTCCACTGCGCCGGACGCGTCAAAGCTTTGGCGATTTGATCTTCTGCTACTCCCAGAGTGCGCGATTGAAAGCGATTAAGAACGATCTCCAGCTTGGGCACTCCAGTGGCGAAGTACTGCGAAATCAACCGATTCGAGTTGCGCAGCCCAGCGATGCCGGCTTGAATGACCAGATAGATCGTTGAGCCGTCTTTGAAAAGACTCGTGCCCATCAGATCCAACCGGGATCCCATATCAATGACCACATTATCAAAATCTTGCCGAGCCACGGAGATTAGCTTGTCAATGGCGTCGTGAGATGCGTCAAATTGCGGAAATTTACCGGGAGCCGCTAGCACGGAAACCCCCGAGCTATGTTTTACCAGGAGTTTGGAGAGGAAGGCCGAGTCCAGCCGGGCGGCATTCTGCAGCGCGTTGATCGTCGAGTATTCGGCCACCACGCCCAAATTCAGCGCGGCATCGCCCAGCGGCAGATCCAAATCAATCAACAGCGTGCTCTGGCCCGATTCCTTGGCCATGGAAACGGCAAAGTTGCAGGCCAGCGTCGTCACGCCGTCTCCGCCTTTGGCGCCCAGAAAAACCATCAACCGACCGCCTGCCTTTTTCGGCGTAGGCGGCGTGGTTGGCTTCCTGGTTGCAGCTCTGACCAATGCATCGGTCACAACTTTTTCAACAAAGGGAAGTGTAAGAAACTCGCGTGCTCCGGCCCTCATGCATCGGACCAGTTGGTCCGAGTCGGCCTTCATCGAATAAACCATCACTGTTGCGGTGCCGTAGGCGCAAACATTTTCCACCAGCTCCAGCGCGTATTCAGGACGACTGTCCAAATCGATTACGATAACGTCGTAATGCTGCTCCAACAGTTTGGGCAAGTCACTCAAACTAGGCGGGTATGTGGTGAATTCGCGGATGACGCTGCTTTGACACTTGGCAAGCACGGTGGATGCAGCCTTGCGCCGCTCCTCGTCAGGGCCAATCAGAGCAATCGACAGTCCTTCGATGATGAGGGAGTCTGAATGCTCATCGAGACTAAGAGTAGAGTCTGAATTCACCGGATTACCGCCCCCTGATGCGTGCAACTTTCCTTCATATCCCGATATCCCGCGTAAATCGATTCATCGACTTCACCTTTTATCTCAAACCCAATCAATCCTGCGACAGCAAACCAGAAGCCATTTCTCTGCTAATTTGAAACCCCATTCAACACCAGCCGAAACGAAGAAGAGAAGAACATTGAAAAAGCGGCGTAAGCGCCCTGTGAAGCCCGAAAAAAGAGCGAGATCAAGGCCGTCCTCTGATGCTGAAACACCTCCAGCATCAACTCCCTCGCTTCAAGAGGAAAGTCAAGGCTCTGTTTCGATGATGCAACAATTATTACAACTGTTTAACACATATTGCAATTGAGTATCAAAAATATACCTAACGTTTTTTCCCCGGCTTGGGCGGGGACTTTTTATCGGCGGGCGCCGAAGACTTGCCGGCTTGCCCGGATTTGTGGGCGAGAGGGGAAACAGACACATTCTTTGCGGTTGAAGAAGCCTTCGCTCCCTTTGCCGCGGATTTTTTTTGCGGAGCTTTGGATTGCTCATTCTTGCTTGCTGGTTTAACAGGCGGAAGAAGCTTTTTAGCGGGGCCAGCCGTTGACTTGGCCGGCAAGGGTTTTACATCCCTTTTGCTCGTTGCTTTAAGCACCGGCTCAAGGTTCGGCTTTGCTTCCGGCACCGCTGGGGCCACTTTGCTTTTGGCGGGTGGCTTGGGGGTGCGTTTGGCGGGTTCGGTTTTGGGTGCCGGCTTTGGACTCTCTTCCTCATCGTCCTCTTCATCCACATCGTCTTCGGTGGCGGCGACAGAATCGGATTCATCCATTAGATCGATCTCGAGATCAACTTTGGGCAGATGCAGATCAAGATCAAGATCATCATCCTCGCCGCCAATGTCGTCCAGATCCTCCTCATCGTCCAGATCCTCTTCCGATTCATCCTCGTCTTCGTCGAAAGAGTCATCTTTGATCTTGATCTCTCCGCGTTTGGCGCGGGGACGCTTGATTGTCTCCTTGGGCGGTGGAGCGGGTGGCGAATACGGCTCCAAAAAGGCGCGCATCTCTTCGGCGGTCGTTAGTTTTCCATCCAGCAACTCCAGGAAGATGGATTGTACAATCTCGTTGTAAGCAGGCAATTCCGCCGTGATGCGCATCTCTTGCATCAACGAGTGTGGAATGCGCTGGCGAACTTCAGGCCAGATTTTGAGGAAAAGATTGAAGCGGTCGCGCACTGCCTCGACCTTGCTGGTGAATCCAAGCCAGAGAACAGCTTCCGGATCATAGCTCAGGAAGAGCTTGTAGCTCACCGATGGCGTGGCGTTCTCCTTGGCCAATAATTCCTTGGCAAATCCCGCAGCCAGCGCATCCAGGCTGTTCCACTCTTCCACAAAGCCCGGGCGCAGCATCAACTTCTTCAGCGCCGCCAAATCCTTTGTGCCGAGTTTTGCGGTCAGCATGCGCATCTGCGCCGCCGACATATCGGCATGAACGCCTTGCAAGAGCAACTCGACGGCCAGATCATGCAGCGCCACCAGACCCTCTTCATCGGCCTTGGCCGAAGTCCAAGCCGGGAAGAGAACTTCCATCCAGCCCTCGGCCTCCAGCGCCCGCATAACCTTCAAACCTTCTTCCTCATGACCGATCTGCTCCAGTTCCTGGCGCCGGGCCTGCGCGGAAAGAAATTCAATCACTCCCTCTTCTTTGGCGTTTCCGTAGCGTGTCCCGGTCTTGGAATCCATCTCCCAGCCCAGCCGCGCCAGGTAGCGCGTAGCCCTGATAAGCAAAGACGGCTCTTCCAGAAAACCATAATTTGAGACCAGCCGCAGTGTTCCCGTCTCTATATCCGCGGCGCCATTGGTCGGGTCCATAAGCAGACCATATGAGCCTTCATTCAATGAGATGGCCATGGCATTCACAGTGAAGTCGCGCTGACGCAGATCCTCCTGGATCGAGGCAGCATGATAGACCGGCTTGCCCGGCTTGGGATACTCAATGCGATGCGTGCTCACCAGGTCCACTCGCACTGTGCCCGGAAAACAGAGATAAAGAGCGCCGGAGACCTCATCTTCGCCCCACACTTTCGCCCCGCGCTGCTCGATGGCATTCTTGAGATTGAGTGCATTCCCATGCACGGCGACTTCCAGCGCTCGCACCGAGTGGCCGCTGGTCAGCTCTCGCACCGCATCTCCGGTCAGAAAAAGGATAGTTTCCCCCTCGCGGGCAACCTCGCGCAGGTGCCGCAAGGCGCTCTGCTGATCGGCCGAAAGCCGATTTTCCAGAAGATAAATGTAGTCAGGCATTCCGTGTCCTTCTTCCGCTGGTTACTTTTCGCATCCAAGTAACTGATCTTATTAGCCTTACAACAAGCTCCAGCAAGGGTTTCAATCCAGTACAATAACACAGACGGCTTGTTTTGGCTAGGGCCACTTTGCTCCTTTTGCAGGGCTTTCCCATCACCGGATTGAGTGCCAAAGTTATGGTCTTCAAGCATCGCGAGGCTCGGCTAGGGGTTTGTGGAGAGATCCCCATACACAATGCCGCGTCCCGATGTGCCGAGATAAACTCGGCCATAGATGAGTGGATCACCCGATATCGCATCCAGTTGCCCAAATTGGTGGGAGTCGTCGTTGATGCGCGTCCAGGTGTTGCCCTCGTCGATCGAGCAAAAGATTCCATACACCCCGTTCACAGTTCCAACCACGTAGATGGCTGGGTACGATGCGTCTGAAGCCGCCATTCCGAAGCCGACCAGCGGAGCGCTACCCATGGAACTGATCTTCGTAAAACTGGCTCCCGAGTTGGTCGAGTGGTACAACCCGGACGAAGTCGGAAGCCAGAGATCCCCCTCTATTCCAATAACCGCTTTGGGGTGAGCCTCCGCCGACCACCCCGGATTGCCAACATCCATGGGCAGCCCGGTTGCGCCCACGGTAAAAGTGACACCGCCATCGGTGCTTACAAACATCGTGCCGCTGCCCGGATCATATCCATAGAACTTCTTTGCATTGACCCGGTCGGAGACCAACCTCACTCCTTTCGGCGTTCCTTGGGAAGAGATCCACGCTCCCGTATTGCCCCAGTATGCGGGAACGCTGTCTGGAGGTGCCCAGATAACCTTCGATCCATCGGCAGAAATAGCAACCATCGCAGCATAGCCGTCCGAGGTCGGCCCTAGCCCAGCTCCAGGCGGCATTCCGGGATACTGCGTCCAAGTTACGCCGCCATCCTGCGAGTACGCCGCCGCGACATTTCCCTTGTAATCCAGCTCTCCCACCCGGACCACAAAAAGCGGGTTCGATGCGGCAAAGTCGAGTGATGCCACCTGGACCATGAAAGGATTCACAAATGGCGTGGGAGAGACGGTAAAATCGTCGTGCCTGAACCCACCCAGATCGGCCATTGCGCTGAACAAGTGCGTAACCGAGGGCGGGCTGACCACATCGAGAATCACCGTTTCCTCGACCCCCTGCGCCCCCACCGTCCATTGCGTGGTTTGGTTCGAGTCCATTGCCGTAAGGTTGTTCGTCTCCCACATCATCATCCCGCCCTCGTAAAGTGCGTGGTCGGAATTGAATGGATCAATCTCGAAGGATGTATTCCAAACCCCGAAGGTCGGCTCGTTCTCAACAGTTGGCTGGCTCAAAACGTTCAGATACGGAACCAGGGAGGTGTCGCGCGCGGAATATGCCAGCAGGCTCTTCCAGGTTGCGCCGCCGTCGGTCGAACGGAAGATGTCGTCTCCTGGATACCAGCGGTTCCAGGTTCCAACCATGATTGTTCCAGGACGCTCCGCATCTGCCGCCACAGCTACATATCCGAAACCATTTGTAGCGGGAGAAACCAGCGGCGTGATGTTGGTCCACGCGCCACTCGCGGTGTTGAACTTGTAGACCGCGCCGTTGCTGATTGCTGAAAGTCCAGCATTGTTCGTGTAGGTCACGTAGAGTACGCCATCCGGTCCCAACGCGCTGCGCATGGGCCGGATCGTTTCGCCATCCGGCAGCGCGGTGGGCTGGTTGGAAATCTGTGTCCAGCTCACGCCACTATTGCTTGAACTGTAGAGACCTCCGGTGTAAAGGGCTGCATACACCATGCCGCTGTGCGCCGGATCAAAGCGAACAAAGTTCACGCCAACCAGATCAGCGGTCGAGGTCACTGGAAAAGTCGTGCTCTGATTCCAGGTGGCTCCATGATCGTTGCTCACCCAAAGGCCATTTTGATGTGTGCCCAGAAAAACCTGCGCAGGGTTGAATGGATTGACCGCCAGACGCTCGCCACCTTGCTGGCCATGAACCAGGTCGTTGGCGCCCATTTGAAATGGAAGGTTCACCGTCTGGAAGCTGCCGCCAAGGTCATCGGAGATCATGATCGCACCGTTCGGGAATCCCGTCCCGATATACGAACCACCGGCCAGGTAGATCCGCTTCACATCCGTCGGATCGAGAGCGATGCTCTCAATGCCCATCAAGCTCCAGTCCGGCGAGAGGCCGCTGAGCCAGTCCACAAGGGGAAGCCAAAATGGATTCGCCGCATCGCGCAGATAAGCTCCGCCCACATTGGCGCGGGTATACATCAGCCCCTGCTGCGCGGGATGCATGTAAATTCCCGTCATAGTGCCGCCATCAATGATTCTGACTGGCAGCCAGTTGGTAGATGCGAGCGGGAGAGCAACGACCGAAAGCGTCACGCTGGTTTTAGCAGTGGAGTAGTCGGTTGTATCGCTAGGCGTAAAAGTGGCCGAAAGTGTTTGATTGCCTGCAGAAAGTACGGTTCCGTTCGACGGCGAGTAAACAAACGTCCCCGAAACATTGGCAGTGGCATCCAACTGGGTCAGGCTCAGCGGCGTTCCCTGCGAAATAGCCAGTGGAGTTAGCCAGGTAATCACTGGAGTTGCGGGCGCCACCGAGAGCATCACGCTGGCTTGGGCCGTGGTGTAGTTCGTCGGATCGCTGGGCGTAAACGTGACCGAAAGCGTCTGATTGCCTGCTACGAGCACGACTCCGCTCGCCGGCGAGTAGACAAACGTTCCCGCAACATTGGCCGTCGCGTCCAATTGGGTTGAGCTCAGTGGTGTTCCGTAGGAGATTGCCGATGGAGTTGGCCAGGAGATTTTGGGAGTACCCAAGGTAGACGGTGCTGAGGAGCAGCCGTTGAATCCCTTGCAAGCTACTAATAGGGCAATCATGGCGATAGTTTCAAACCAGCGATTCAACCGACTTGGGCCAATTGAACTCAAGATTAACCTCGCGCATTTTCGGAGGCGCAATTAAATTTCAAATCGAAGAAACATTCCATCTCGGAACGGCTGCAAGTGTAATTTGTCTCATTGCGCGAAGCAAATGAATTGCCAAGCCATTGGAGTTTTGTGCGACAATCCAGAGCAATGGCCTCCTTACGTAAACCTGTGATCGTGCGCAAGTTCTCCCGCGACTGGTGCGCCGGGTACGCTAGCGCCGATTTCGGGCAGGACTCCTCATGGGTAGAAATCCTCGACCTGAGCGGCAAGCTGCAACGTATCTCCTGGGAGCAGGTCAAGTGGGTTTGTTATGTCCGCGACCTTCCGGCGGGTGACTCGGCAAACCCCGAGCGCCTTATTCACAAGCGCTTCTCTATCCGCCCCCGCACGCCGGGTCTTTGGCTGCGCATGACACTCACCGATGGCGAGGAACTCGAGGGCCTGGCTGCAAACGATCGCTCGCTCGTCGAAGGCACCGGCTTGTTGCTCACCCCGCCCGACACCCGCTCCAACACGCAGCGCATCTACCTGCCCCGACAGGCAATTCGATCCCTCGAAGTGGTCGGCTTGATCGGCGCGCCAGGCCGAAAACGCACAGATGCCGCAGGCCCCGTCATCGAACAGCCGGAGTTGTTTTCAAATGAGCGGGAGATGCCGTAGACCTGAAACTGCGTTGCGATTGTTTCTGTTCAATACGCCTTCATATCCACAATCGCTTTGAGGATCGTCTCCGGTTGCGGAAGAATCGCGTCTTCCAGAATTGGCTGGTAGGCAACAAATGTGTCCATGGCGCCGATGCGGCGGACTGGGGCATCGAGCGAGTGAAAAAGCTCCTCGCCGATTCGGGCGGCAATCTCCGCGCCGTAGCCCCAACTGAGCATATCCTCATGAACGACAATCACTCGGCTGGTCTTGCGGACCGAAGCGGCGATGGCCTCCCAGTCGTAGGGATTGAGGGTCCGCAAGTCTAGAATCTCCACGTCGATGTTATGCTCGCGGCGAGCGCGTTCAGCGGCTTGCAAGCTACGCGGGACCAGTGCGCCATAGGTCACGATGGTCAGATCAGCACCCGCGCGAACAGTGCGTGCTTTGCCGAAGGGGATGGCGAAGTCAGGGCCGGGGTAAGGCGCGCGGTCATGAGTCTCGCGGTAAAGGCGCTTATGCTCCAGGAAGAGCACCGGATCGTCACAGCGAATCGCAGTGCGCAGCAGGCCGTTGGCGTCCAAGGCGTTTGACGGAAAAACGACGCGCAACCCGGGAATGTGGGTGAAGATGCTCTCGCCCGATTGCGAGTGATAGATGGAGCCGCCGGTCAGGTAGCCGCCGATGGGCACCCGAATCACTGCCGGGCAGCCCCAGGCGCCATTTGACCGCCAGCGCAAAACGGATAACTCATTGTGAATCTGATGCATGGCCGGCCAAATGTAATCAAAGAATTGAACTTCTACGACCGGCTTCATACCGCGCACGGCGTAACCCAACGCGCGGCCGACAATGTTGGCCTCGGCGAGCGGTGAGTTGAAAACACGCTCAGAGCCGAACTCAGTTTGCAGGCCGGCGGTGAGCTTGAAGACGCCGCCCTTGCCCTTGACCTCGTTGAGAGCCTCTTCGCGGCTGGCGTCAGCTACATCTTCGCCGAAGACGACAATGCGCGGGTCACGGCGCATCTCGTCGTGCAGGCAGGTGTTGATGAGGTCGGCCATGGTCTTGGGTTTGGGGTCGGCAGCATCGACGCGCTCGGTGGCAAAGGCCGCGCGGGTGGGGTCAAGATCCTCGGAATAGACATTCTTGGTAATCTCTGAGACCAGTGGCAGCGGCGCGGCCAGGGCGTGCTCGGCAGCCGCGGCGACTTCCTGATCCAGCAGATGCTCAAGCGCGGTAAGTTCTTCTTCAGTAAGGATTTCTTCGGCGATCAGCCGGGTGCGTAAGCGAGTAATTGGATCGCGCAGGGCATCGGCTTCTCTCTCCGCCTGGGTGCGATAGTGCCTGTCGTCATCCGAAAGCGAGTGCGAGTAAGCCCTCATGCAGTGGCCGTGGACAAAGGCCGGGCCTAGGCCAGCGCGGCAGTAGGCAGCGGCGGATTGAACGGCGCGGAAGCTGGCCTCCGGGTCGGTGCCGTCCACCTCAGCAAAGTAGAAGTTGGGGAAGTTGGCGACGAGGCGGGAGATATTTCCACCGGGCATGCTCACCTCGACCGGCGTACTGATGGCGTAGCCGTTGTCTTCCACGCAAAAAATCACCGGCAGCTTGCGATTGGCGGCGGTGTTCAGCGCCTCCCAGAACTCGCCTTGCGAGGTGGAACCTTCGCCAAGCGAGGTCCAGACGACCTCATCGCCGTGGAATTTTACTTCGCGGAAGGCGCGATAATCATCGGGCGTAGAGGCAGCGGCTTCGGGGTGCAGGCTGAAGTAGCGGCCAGCCTCGGCGCAGCCCACGGCATGGAGTAGTTGCGAGGCTGTGGCCGAGGAAGTGCTTACAATGTTGAGCTCACGGCTGGACCAGTGTGTAGGCATCTGGCGGCCGCCGCTGGCTGGGTCCGTGGCCGCGCCGACGGCCTGGAGGAGCATTTCCGTGGGCGTAACACCCAGCGTCAGGCAGAGCGCGCGGTCGCGGTAATACGGGAAGAACCAGTCGTGGCCGGGGCGCAGGGCGAGCGCCGCGCCCACCAATAGAGCTTCGTGGCCGGCGCAGGAGATCTGGAAGAAGGTCTTCTGCTGGCGCTTGAGCATGATCTCGCGGTCATCGATGCAGCGGGACAGAACCATCAGTCGATAGATTTCGACCAACTGCCGGGAGCTAAAATGATTGGAATCTGCCGACACGGTCTCGCGAGCGCTGGAAATCGCTGCTTCCATTCTCTTTACTCCTCAATCTCTCGTTTGATGCATCCGTGGGGAAATTGGACCTATTTTGTATTGTATCAATCCGGGCAACATGAACAGTCTAGTCTATATAGAAGGAGTCTGGAATGTCTTCTCTTCTTTTTTTTCTAGCCATGCGGACGGGTATCTTTGCCGAGGAGCGGTTTCTGGGGCGTTTGCTGGACCATTGGTCTGCCGACGGCGAGGAGTTTACTCGTGTCAAACTGCCGCACCTGTTGGTGGTTGCGCTGGTCGCCTTTGTTCTGATGCGGTTGCTGCGCTTGATTACCTTTCACATGACGCGCGCTGCGGAGAGGCACTCGACCACACCAGCACATATTGCCCAAGTGAAGACGGTGGCCGGTGTGGTGCGCACTACTGGCCTCGCCATCATTTGGCTGATCGCCGGATTGCAGTTCCTGGACGCTGTGGGAGTGAACCTGGCGCCGCTGCTGGCCTCAGCCGGGATCGCCGGAATCGCTCTCGGCCTGGCCGCGCAGAACATCGTCAAGGACGTGCTCA
>CAZXVX010000006.1:0-44629 GCA_964644105.1 uncultured Occallatibacter sp.
CCAGGAGGCCAGCGCGGTGATGGAAAGCGGCAGGCTGGCAGGCATCTTGCGGCGCAGATCGACAAGCAGAGTGCCATAAAAAGCGCGCTGCGAGCGGGTGGCGTCGAAGTCGATTTGCAATGCGGCGATGCCGGGGCGGGCGGCGGATTCAAGCAGCAGATGGATCGTTTGCTGTTGCTGCGCTGCATCGAGAGGCGCGCCGGGCAAGGCTTCGATGCGGACCACGGCAATGCGCGTGACGCTGGTGGGATAGGCGAGCGGCTGGCGTCGAGGCTGGCTGACGGTTTCAGCGCCGAGCAGAATCGTCTGGTCGAGCCAGGCGATGGCTGTCGTGTGAGGGTCAATGGCGCGCAGATCTTCCGGGCGCTCCCATACCCAAAGGGTTCTGGAAGGTAGAGGCCACATCCGGAACGAATGCGCTGCTTGAGCCGCGGGCACTGAATCTGGCCGAAGCGGCAAGCATATGACTGCAAGCAAAGCTAACTCAGAGATCCTGGTCCATCGAAGTTGCACAAGAAAAATGATAGTTGATCAGACTCGGCGCAGGAGCGCGCCAGTCAAACTGGCATGGACGCGCCACAGGTTATGCCAGCATGGTATGCTCATTCGTAATTCTTGAAAACTACTCCAACTATTCACACGTGGTTATGAGCGAAAACAATCTTCAAATGGAAGTGAAGCCGGACGATTCACCCTCTCAGGATTCAGTGATCTCGCCTGCCGAAGCGTTGGTCCAGATTGATCGAGTTACCAAGACCTTCGGCTCCAAGGTGGCGCTGAAGGATGTTTCATTTTCCGTTCCACCGGGGCAAATCTGCGGATTGCTCGGCCCCAACGGCGCGGGAAAGACGACGCTCTTCCGGCTGCTGATGGGGATTCTCAAGGCTAGCGAGGAAAGCTGCTGGTGGATGGGCGCGACGCCTTCGAGGAGCGCGTGGAGGTCAAGCGGCTGATTGGATTCCTTCCTGATGAGCCAATTTTTTATTCCTATTTATCCGGCCGCGAGATTCTGGAACTGAGTGCGGCGATGCATGGGCTGAATCCGGGCGAGACTTTGGAACGCCTTGAGCCAGTGATTGCCAAGCTGCGGCTGGCGGAAGATATCGATAACTATGCCGAGGATTACTCGCGCGGCATGAAGAAGAAGCTGGGACTGCTGCTGGCGATGCTGCATCAGCCGAAGCTGCTGGTTCTGGATGAGCCGACCAATGGCCTCGATGTCGAATCGACGCACCTGTTTTATGATCTGATCTTCGAGACCGCCGCGCAGGGAACGACGGTTCTGTTTTCCACGCACCTGATGGATCATGTGACCCGGCTCTGCCGGACAATCATTTGCGAGGCTCATGCCGGCCAACAGAAGGGGAATCCAAAGTCGCTCCAATAGGAAGAGAGAGATGAACCGGAAGAGAGCGCGATGCTGGATGCGAATGGCGACGCCGAAGCGCACCTCGATATCAAAGAGGGTCAAAAAGATTTCAAGGAGAATGAAAACAGTACCTCCCTTGGAGGCTTCCAGGACGCGGAGTGGCGCGCTATTTTGACCGGCGCGAGCAGCGGGCGCAGCGAGCCGCTCAGATTCGCAGTCCGTCTCTCCCATTATCCGGTGCACGCAAACACCGGTCCATTGGATGGGAGCATGCGCGAAGGCGACTACGCGATCGGCACGAGAAGTTGGCGAAAAAGTAAACATGAAGAGTGATAGGCATCACATAAGGTAAGTCGTTCAACCGAAATCGCTAATTGTTTTTAAAAAGTGATATAAATCACATCAAATTGAAATGGTGATGAGTTGATGGTAGAGACTGATTTTACTGTTAAGGTAATATGCCTGTACGGTAACCTTAATTGATTACCAAATTACAACTCTTTAGATTGAAGTATTTATGAACAATTCACTTGCATGTTGAGTCACAAGCTGAATAGAATCTGGAGTCAATTGACTTCCTCGCGATCCGGCTTGCTTCCCTTAACCCGAATCGCTCTGAGACATCTGAATCGTTGCCTTAATTTTTCTATTGGGCCAGAGGGTGCCGGAAGGCCTTGGGCTAAGAGACCACTTTCCTGAAATAGCGTGTTGTTAAACACATCAAGAGGCAGGAACGCGGGATTTGAGGACAGGAAACCAATAGAAAGGTAATTTAAGGCGAAGAAAGAGCGTATCACGGATGTTTTTCTGAAGTTTGAAGGATATCGCAAAAGTTTTTGAAACGTTTCCTTCCATTTTTGCGCTATCTAGGCGTCGGCAATAAAAATATGTGATCTGCGTCACGTTGTCGGAGATGGTAATAAGCGTCTGAAAAGTCCCGAAGTAATGTTGGAGGAATGGTCATGTTGAATCTTGGAGAAAAGTCTATGCGGAAGCTGAATCATGCGGTTCTCGTGTCAGTGATGGCGATCTTAAGCCTGATTTTCACGTCTTTTGCGGTTGCGCAGACTACGGTTTCGGCAACGTCTGTGAACTTTGGCTACGTGGTAGTGAATACAACCAGCGCAGCCAAAGTTGTCACGCTCAAGAACACAGGGACGTCCTCCATCAGTGTCAGTCCTCTGGGGGTGACCGCAGGAACTCCGTATGCCATCAGTCCCTCTTCGACATGTTCCTCCACGCTCGCCCAAGGGGCTAGCTGCAACATATTATTGACTTTTAGTCCAACCACTCTGGGCGCTCAACCGGCGAGCACGCTGACCATTACGACAACTGCGCCCAATTCTCCGCAGACCGTGACGCTGACCGGAACCGGCATCGCGCCGACTGTGGCTTCTCCAATGGCGGTGAATCTTGGCAATGTGGTGGTTGGCCAGACGAGCGCTATTGAGACCGTAACTCTCAAAAACAATCAGACCACTTCTGTCACCATCTCATCTGTTGCAGTGACGGCGGGAACGCCGTACGCGATCAGTTCGACTTCGACGTGCTTGAACCCCACGTTGGCTGCGGGCGCCAGTTGCACAATAGGGTTGACCTTGAGTCCGACCACGACAGGTGCTCAGCCGGCAAGCGAATTGACAATCAGTACCAATGCGCCGAACAGTCCGTTGACGGTGACGCTGACGGGGAAGGGTATTGCCCCGGCCCAGATTTTGCCAACGGGCTTGAGTTTTGGCAACGAGATTGTGGGCATTACGAGCGCGGCAAAGACGATCACGCTGACCAACAATGAATCATCTGTTCTGACGATAACGGAAGCGATATTCAACGGGCCATTTGTACTGGACACGAGCGCCGTGACCACCTGCCCCATCACTGGCGGCACGGTAAGCGGCACACTGGCCGCGAATTCGAGTTGTGTCATTGGCATCGACTTCAAGCCGACGGCACCGGGTTATATCAATAGCGGCCAGATAACGGTGATCGACAACGCGACCGATAGCCCGCAGATTGCGACACTGGCCGGTACGGGAACCCTGTCGGTCTCTTTTTCACCGAGTTCGGTTGGATTTGGCAATGTGGTGGAGAACACCACGAGTGCGGCCAAGAGTGTAACGGTGACGAACAACCAGGGCGTGAATCTGGATTTCACTTCCATCAGCGCTCCGGCTCCTTATGCCATTGTTGCCGGCACGACAACCTGCGTGGTGGGGACGCCGGTATTGCCCGGGAAAAGTTGCAGTATCAATCTTACCTTTACCCCTACATCGTCCGGTGCGGCTCCGGCGAGCGCGTTGGCACTTGCGGACGACGCTCCTTTGAGTCCGCAGACCGTCAATTTGACTGGAACCGGGATCACGCCGGTGACGCTGAATCCGACGGGGTTGAGCTTTGGTACCACGGTATTGAACATCGCCACGGTCAGGAGCTTGACTCTGACCAACAACCAGGCGAGTTCACTGACGATCGGTTCGATTACAGGCTTGCCGGCCGCTTATACACAAAACAGCGTGGCGAACAGTTGCACGCCGGGACTGGTCGTTCCATCGGGCGGCAATTGCGTGATTTCGCTGAGCCTGACGCCTACAGTTGTGGGCGCGCAGCCCGGGACGATTAGCGTCAACGATAACGCACCCGGTTCTCCGCAGACATTTACGGTCAGCTCCTTTGCAGTTGTACCCTTAAAGGTTTCGCCATTGTCTTTGAGCTTTACGGGGCAGTCAATAGGAACCACCAGCGCGCCTCAGACGATTACCCTGACCAATCAGGAGAGCACCCCGCTGGCGATTACATCGGCGACCATTACGGGAGCCAATAACAGTGATTTCACGATCACTTCGACGACCTGCCCATTCTCTCCAGCGACCATTGCCGTCGGCGGTCAATGCACGTTGAGTGTGACCTTTACACCCAGCGGAACGGGAGCCAGGTCGGCCACGTTGAATATCAACGATCCGACGCCGATTCCCTTGACCGGCATGGGAAATGCGCCAGTCACAGTCTTGCCTGGGCTTCTCACCTTTACGGCGCCGGTGGGCACCACCAGCGGCTACCAGACGGTGACCATCAAGAATGCAAGCGCAAGTTCGGTGCAGTTCAACGTGCTTCAGTTAAGCGGCCCCTTTATCCAGACTTCGACCAGCTGCGGGACGCTTCCCTTTACGCTGGCTGGAGGAGCGTCTTGCGCCGTGACGCTGAGCTTTGATCCGTTGGTGGGCGGAGTGGGCGACGGTCAATTACAGGTGTACGATACGGCACCGACCAGTCCGCAGGTGATCAACCTGACCGGCAATGGAACTTATCCGCTGACAATTTCGCCGACGTCTCTCTCCTTCAGCGGGCAATTGGTGGGCAGTATCAGCTTAGCCAAGACAGTTGTACTGACGAATCACGAGAACAAGTCCGAAACATTTGCGCTGACTCCGGCGGGAGACTTCCTGGCTCACAGTAACTGCCCCACGGGTATTATCAACGCAAATTCGACGTGCAATCTATTGGTTGAATTCAACCCCAGCGCGACGGGCACGCGGAGCGGTTCGGTGACGGTGACGGATAGTGCCTCTGGTGGTTCACCGCTGGTTCTTGCGACAACCGGCTCGGGAACCGCGACCAATCCGGCGGCGGCGATTGCCGTGATATCGCCCGGGGCGGGGTCGGCAGGCACCACAGTGAATGTGGTCATAACGGGCAATGGCTGGACGCACTTCAACGCCTCTTCGACGATCCAGGTTCTGGATCTGAATGGCACCGGGTACCCGGCCGACATCGTGGCGACGATACCCAATCCGTCGACTACGACCCCGAATACGATA
Source organism: uncultured Occallatibacter sp. (assembly GCA_964644105.1). Classification (GTDB taxonomy): domain Bacteria; phylum Acidobacteriota; class Terriglobia; order Terriglobales; family Acidobacteriaceae; genus Telmatobacter. Next base: position 5,185 of record CAZXVX010000006.1, read on the forward strand.
AACGCACAGTTTGTGATTAGCGGCGGAGCGGGCGTGGTCTATGGCGCGCGCTACGTCAAGGTCAATTCTCCTCAGGGCGGCGGGGTGGTGGAAGCGGCGCCTCTAGGATCGGCCTTTACCATTGCCGATCCGACGAATGCGCACACCATCACCACGGTTGCGCCGGCCAATGCTAACCAGGGCCAGAGTCTGAACGTGGACTTGACCGCGACCGGCACACATTTTGTGCAGGGCGTCACCTACGCGAATTTCGGCGACGGCGTCACAGTCAACACGCTGGCCATTGACCCGAGCGGCCTGATTGCGCACGCGAATATCACCATCAGCAACACCACGCCTGTGGGCTATCGCACCATTACGCTGGTGACCGGCGGAGAGTTCGCTACCTCCAGTTCGACGGCGTTCTACATTGGACCCAACAGCGCTACATTGACAGGGTTCACACTCGCCACTTACAACGCCGCGACGTCGACCTACACTTGCACGAATAACCCAGTTGTGGAGCCGCAGGGTTGGAGCGGGGCAATGTGCATGACGGCTACCGGGACTCACTTCCTGCAGGATGCGACGCAGGTCGCGTTTACGGGCGGCATCATAACCGGCGATATTCAAGTGACCAGCCCGCTGACGGCGATTGTGAATGTTGCCGTGCCGGCGAATGCGTCGATAGGGCTGCAGAACGCGACGGTTTCTACCGGCGGTGAGATTGCCTCGCTGAACGGCGCAGTGACGGTGAATGGAGCGACGCCTTACCTGGTTTCGGTGACGCCGAATTCCAGTGCGCAGGGAACATCGCCCACGGTTGTAATCACCGCCAACAGTTACATGAATTTTAACCCCGGTCAGGTTTCGGCGACTTTTGACGGCAATATCTCTTCGCCGAATGTCATTGTCAATTCGCCTACGCAGGTTTCGATTCCCATCACGATCAGCAATAACGCCAACGTGGGCAGCATAACCGCGAATTTGATTGTCGGACCTTCGGGCAGCACGGTTCTGTATCCGTTTACGTTTACCGTGACACCGTCGAACGCGGCCATTACCAGCGTGACGCCTACCTGCGTGCCGCAGGGCGGGCAGTTGACGCTGAATGTGAGCGCCATTAATACGAACTGGGTGCAGGGCACAACGACAGCCAACTTCTATCCGGTCCCGGTTCCCGCGCCGAGCTTTGATGAGGTAACGATCAATAGTCCGACCAGCGCTGCATTGGCGGTTGCGGTTCCCACCAACACGCCGCCTGGGCCCTATGGGTTCTATATGTCTACAGGTGGCCAGGTGGTAAGCTCTTCGATCAACGTCTGCGCGGCCACGCCGACTTTGACAATGAGCCCGAGCAATGGCGCGCTTCCGACCGGCTCTCCGGTCAACAGCTTTACGGTCAACTTTACCGGCCAATTCACGCACTTTGCGAACGGCGCCACCAATCCGGTGATCAGCGGCGAAGGTGTTACGCTGACCAACTTCAACGTTACCGGCACAACCAGCGCCACGGGCACCATCAATATCGTCGGAATCACCAATGGAACCCCGACGGCAACCGGCTCACGGCTGGTTACCTTTACGACGAATGGCGAGATTGTGACAACGAACTTCAACGTCACGCAAACGCCGGTTGGAATTATTAATATTTCGCCCTATCAGGCCCCGCAGAGCACCACAACAACAGTGGCAATTACCGGCCTGAACACGCACTTTAATCAAAACACAACACAGGTTCTGTTTGGGCCGCAGATCACGGTCAATCCCGGAACGCTGAATGTGATTGACTCAACTCACCTGACGGTGAGCGTGACCACGAGCTTCCTGGATGGCGTACTACTGCCGACGCCTTACGGCTGGCAGAATGTGTTCGTCAACAGTTCCACCGGAACTGGCTATACAACCGCAGCGGGTGTGCCCACAACGACCAACGGCGCGGGCAGCGGAGCCGTAATTTCGATTACTGCTTCAAACGGCAATTTGACCTCTTGCACCGCAACGACACCGGGCAGTGGATACATTGTCGGCGATTATGTTTATCCGACGCAGTCTGGAGCCACGGGAAGTTCCTGCCTGGTGACGGCTGTGAGCGGAGGCGGCATTACGACGTTGACCGCCAGCACAGAGCAAGTGATGACCGGCTTCCTGGTGGATTCACCGGCACTGCCTTCGATTGTGAGCGTAGTTCCAAACAGCGCGCCGCAGGGCGGGACATTGACCGGCGTTGTGATTACCGGCAATCTGACGAACTGGGCGCAGGGCACGACGGAAGCGATTCTGGGCGCGGGTGTCACTGTGTCCAACTTGACGATTACCAGCCCGACCACGGCCACGGCGGACCTGTCTGTCAGTCCGACGGCCCCGGTGGGCGGCAACAGCGTTATCATGATTACCGGTTCGCAGGTGGTTAGCGGCTCGGGCTTCAGCGTGACTCCCAATGCGGCCACAATCTCGATTGTCTCGCCTGTCAGTTGCAATGCCAACGGCATAACGATTGCGGATTTGTGCGGTGTAAATAACGGAGCCGGAACGCCGTATGTGGTGACTCAACTGCAAACGGTAACCCTGAATGTGGTCGGCGTCGGCACGCATTGGCTGCAAGGAGAGACCACCTTCAGCTTTGGCACGGGCGTTGTGACTGACTTGTTGACCGTCTCCAGCCCGACAACGGCGCAGGTGCAGATCACAGTGCTGTCCACATCGCCGGTCGGTTATGCTCCGCTTACCACAACCACCGACGGCGAAGTGGTAACGCTGCAACAGGCCATCGACATTGAAGAAGGCTTCCCGGCTCTCCTGGCTTCTACGCCGAATGCAGGTGAGCAGGCCGATACCTTCAATATGCAAGTTCTGGGGCGCTTTACCAATTGGGGACCGACGACGGTTGCGCAGTTCAACAAAGACATTACGGTCAACTCGGTCAACGTGATCGACAACGACAACCTGATCCTGAATGTGACCGTGAGTCCTTGGGCGTACGTCGATTACGGCACGCCTTGCGGACATTATCTGACGATTACGACGGGGACCGAGCAGGAGATCGGCGACCAGCCACCCTCCGGCATTCCTCCCTACTACTTCTGTGTCCAGCAGGGCGGAGAAGAGATCATCAATGTTACGCCGCTTTTGACCATTCAGGGTTCAACCCTGCCGGTGACGATTACCGGCCAGTTCACTAACTTTGTGGCGGGCGTGACGCAGGTCAGCTTCGGCGATCCGAACTTTGCGGTCGGTCAGATCACGGTGAACAGCTCGACCAGCCTCACGGTTCCCGTGGCAGTTTCCACCGCGGCGACTCCAGGCTTCAAGAATGTCACGGTCACCACCTACGGACAGGTGGCCTCGCAGCTCTACTCGTTCACGGTTACGCCGAGCGTAGCCACGCTGAATGAGGCGATTCCAAACCAAGCCGAGCAGGGCGCGCCGATCATCACCAGCCCCACCTGCTCGACGCTGCCAACCTGCACGATTCGCCTGATCGGCCAATACTCGCACTTCAGCAGTCAGAGTACGGCCACCTTTGGCGCGGGCATTACAGTGGATGGGATCACCTATATCAGCCCGACGGAAGTCGATGCACAGATCAACATTGATCCACTCTCTTACACGGGCGGACGGCTGGTCACTGTGACTACGCCGGGTGTATCTTGCGCTTACCAACCGCCGGTCTCTGTTACCGGCCTCAATTACGCCGGCTGCACTCCGGGAGTTTCAACCGGCACCGGCAGTGAGATTGTCTCCAACAATGTCTTCTCTGTCATTACCGGCCCTGCGATCATCAGCCAGGTTTCGCCCAATACCGGCAATGAGGGTCAGGAAGTGGTATTCAACATCACCGGCGAGGCGACTCACTGGTCGCAGAACTTCACGCAGTTCTATATTGGCGGCGCGGGTTCTGACCTGACCATCAACTCGGTGACCATCAACAGCGCCACCAGCGCCACGGTGGATTTGACCATCTCTCCGACCGCCAATCCAGGCGCGCGCTCCATTTATATGGTTACGGACGGCGAAGCACTGACTGATAGCGGAGCCTTTGTGGTGACCGGCGGCGTTCCGGTAATCACGTACGTCAGCCCAAATAACGGGCTGGTCGGTAAACAGGGCCTGGGTGTGGATATCTATGGCCTTTACACGCAATGGACTCAGGCGACAACCACGATCAACTTTGGACCTGGCGTAACTGTGGCCTCGTACCAAGTGGACAATGCGACCCACATTGAAGCTGTGTTGAACATTGATCCAGCGGCTCAGCAGGGTTATCGCACCGTCACGGCATCGACGACCGGAATCTCGGGAGCGCCCAACGGCGGCATTCAGGTTCTCACCGGCAACTTCCTGGTGACGGTACCGGCGCCTCCGCCCACTCCGTATATCTGGTACGAATCTCCGTCGTCGGGACTTCCTGGCCAGACCTTCACTATCACCTTCTATGGCGCTTACACCCAATGGGATCCGAATCCGACGACTGGGACTCAGTTGACGGGCTTCGATAACACTGATCCTTTGACTGGCATTACCATCAACAGCTTCCAGGTGACGAGTCCGACGAGCGCATTGGCCAACATCACGATTGGTCCGAATGCCACTGCTTTCACGAGCGACCTGACGCTGACCACAGATACTGTTGTTCCGCAAGAGGTTGACCATGCCCAGTTCAACGTGGTCATCGCGCAGCCGGCATTGACCGTAGTCGATCCGGGTTCGGCAATGCAGGGCACGCAGAACCTGGTGGTTAACATCATCGGCAGTTACACAAACTTTGACAGCACCACGACCTTCAACTTCGGCTCCGGCATTACAGTCAACGGACCGCCGACGATTATCGGACCGACGATTGCATCGCAGAGCATCAGCGTGGCTCAACTGGCCACACTGGGCGGACGCAGCGTTGTCGCCACCACGCCAGATATCTCCGGCTTGGGCAATGTTGTGAGCGGTGCGGGATTCTCAGTGACGCCGAGCTTAGCGCAAATTGCAGCCGTCACACCGAACACCGCCTCGCAAGGCGCTACGATTACGGTGGACGTGACCGGTCAGAACACACATTGGGATGGCTCTACGGTCTTCCAGTTTGGCTCAGGCATCACGGTGACCAGCCATGTGGTGAACACGGCCACCGACGCGACGGTTCAACTCTACATTCCGCCGTATACATCGGAGGGTCCGACATGGGCCAGTGCGACGACGCTGGGCGAAGTCGCCAACCTCAATAACGCCTTTGTAGTGCAGGCCGGCACGCCGTACCTGCTCTCAAGCGGCCCGGGTTCGGAGCCGCAGCAAGGCGCGGCGGTCTTCACCATCTTGAGCCAGGCTACCAACTGGCTCACCAATACGCCGACTGTCTCTTACGGCAACGGCGTTGTGCTGACCAATGTCAACGTCACCAGCAATACATCGCTTACCGTGGACGGCTATATTCAGCCAACCACTCCGACGGGTTACCGCAACCTTACGGTTTCCACCAGTTCGCAGACTCTGGGCTTGAATAACGCCCTCTATATTGCACCTGGACCGGCGGTGATCAACAATATCGTGGCAAACTCAGCCGGCCAAGGCGCCACGCTCAACGTAACCATCAATGGAACGAACACGAATTGGCAGCAGGGTGTTTCGGTGTTGACCTTCCCCAATGTCGTGATCAATGGCACGCCGACGGTGGTTTCCGCCACGCAGATCACCGCCAACATTACGGTGAATGACTCGGCACCGGCGGGCGAGGAGTCGGTGACCGTGACAACGGGCGGCGAAGTGGCCAACGGAGTCAATGTCTTTGATGTCATCCAGACTCAGCCGGAACTGCTCTCGGTGGTTGCCTCCACGGGCGCATCGGCGGGGTTGAACAGCGCCGTTCAAGGCTGGACCGGCAATGTGAACCTCACTGGAGACTACACGCACTTTACCAATAGCAGCGTCGTCAACTTCGGATCGGGCATCACGGTCAACTCGGTGAGCGCATCGAGCGCGACTTCGCTGCAAGTGAACATCAGCATCTCGCCGACGATTCCGCTGGGCTGGCACACTGTCAGTGTCACTTCTCTGGGCGGGTCCGAGGTCGTCTCGATTACCAACGCCTTCCAGGTTACCGTTGGACCGGCGGCGATTGTCGAGGCGCTCAATCCATATAACGCTCCGCAGAATTGGACAGGCAACGTAATCATTGTCGGCAGCCAGACGCATTGGGTGCAGGGTACGACCACGGCCAACTTCGGTCCCTACATCACCGTTAACACAGTCACGATAGCCGACGCACAGCATGCAACGGTCAACATTACGGTTCAGGCTAACGCGCCGCTGACCTTCTACAACGTTTCGCTGACCACCGTGGGAGAGGTTGCTCCCGGGCTTGGCGCCTTTACCGTGACCTCAGGCCAACCGTCCATCATCGCCATCAACCCGCCATTTGGTCATCTGGGAGATGGAGATGCGCCGTACTACGTCGAGATCACCGGCCAGTACACGCACTTTGTTCAAGGAACCAGCGTGGCCAATTTCGGCGCGGGCATCACGGTCAACTCGATTGTGGTCAATAGTGCGACCGACATTCAAGCCAACATCACCATCAATCCTGCCGGGACGACAGGTTCGCGCACCATCACTGTAACAACCGGAAGTGAGGTTGCTTCGATGACCGGCGGATTTACCATTCTGCCGGGTGTTCCAGCTCTGACTACTGCAACTCCCAATAGCGGTCAGGCAGGCCAGACGGTCACAGTGACGATCAACGGCCAGTTCACCAACTTCCAGCAGGGCTTTACCTCGGTAGCGATCGGCGGATTGCCGGCTCCGAGCATCACGACCGTCAACAGCCTCACGCAGGTCGAAGCCACCTTCAACATTCCTTCTAACGCGAGCGTTGGAGCTGAAACTATTACGGTGACCACCAACGGCACGCCACTTACGTTGTCCGGCGGCTTTACGGTCACTCCTGGAACGCCGGTCATCACGCAGATCAACCCCAACATCGGCAACCCGGGCCAGACCCTGAATGTCACCATCAGTGGGCAGTACACCGCTTGGGTCCAGGGAACCAGCACAGTCTCCTTTGGCACGGGCATCACCATAAACACGGTTACGGTCAACTCCGCGGGCAGTCTGGTTGCCAACATCACCATCGGCGGCGGCACGCCGGTTGGCCCCACGACAGTCTCGGTAACCACCGGCGGCTCGACGCAATCTGTTTCCGGCGGCTTCACGGTACAGGCAGCGGTCATTCCCGCGCCCTCGATCATCTCGCTCAGCCCTGGCGCTGACTCCGGCGGCATTCCCATCAACAGCAGCTTCGTCGTGGTCTTCAGCCAGCCGATGAATCGCACCACATTTACGACGAGCACGGTCACATTGCAACTGACCAGCAACCAGGGCCAGGGATGGTTTTCGGTACCGATCAACATCAACGTGGACGCCACGGGACGCGTGCTGACCATCACGCCAGTCTCATTGCTGGCCGTCAATTCGCAGTACTATTTGACGCTGACCAGCGGCATCAAGGACTCGACCGCGGCCGGGAATTCGATCAACACTTACGACCAATACCTAAACACCGAATTCAGCGCCAACACCACACCGGCGACGGTGGTGGCCTTCAATCCGCCCGCGAGCGCGACCGGCATTGGCACCAATGTGCCGATTGGATTGCTGTTCAGCGCTCCGATGAATCAGGGAACGGATACCGGCGTGACCGTCAGCACAGGCGGCAATCCGGTGGCCGGCAGTTTCGTTTGGAACGCTCCTCCCTACTGCTGTGGATGGGGATGGGCTTCGCCGGGCAACTTGCTTTACTTCACGCCTTCCGCTCCCTTGACGCCGAACACCACCTATACCGTGGCTTGGGGCGCGCCATTGGCCGATACGGCGGGCAATGCCGTAACGCCGGGTTCATTTACCTTTACCACCGGCAGCGGCTCAGATACGACGACCAACAATGCTTACAGCGACGTTGTGAGCGGGCAGACCAACGTTGGCACCAATGTTGCGCCGCAGATGTTCTACCAAAAGCCGATCAGCCCGATCAACATCAACACCAGCACGCTGATGCTGTATAACGCTGACAGCGGCAAGTACATCAACGGCACGGTGACGGTGGCTCCGAACGGCATGAGCGCCACCTATACTCCGGCTGTTCCTCTGCTGCCCAACACCTACTACCGGCTCTATCAGGCAGGCGGCTACTATGACGCGGACGGATACACGGTAAACAGCACCGGCGCGTATCTGAACGGCTTCAACACTTACTTCACTACCGGCAGCGGCTCTGACCTGACAGCGCCGAGCGTAACTTCGGTGTCGCCGGCCAACTCTGCAACTGCAGTGCCGTTGAACGCGCAGGTCATCGTAAAGTTCTCCGCGCCGGTTGATCCGGATGCGGTGAGCAACGTTATCACGGTCACGCCTTCGGGCGGTTCTGCGATCAGCGGCACGGCTACGCTGGCCAGCGATCTGGTGACGCTGTTCTTTGTACCGGCATCGACCCTGGCGCCCAGCACCACGTACACGGTGCAGGTCAGCGGCTATCAGGATGTGATCGGGAATATGGGATCTGCCTTCAGCAGCTCATTCACGACCGCGACCTCGGTTACGCCGATCAATGTTTCGACCGGCTTCAACGCGAGCGGGCAGTTAATTACCACCACCGCGACAGCCGATGCGAACTGGATGGTGATTCCGCTCGCCAGCGAGCCTTCGGAAAGCACCTTTACGGCCACTGGAACTCCGCAGGCCCTGCTCACAGTGGGACCGGGAAATACCGGCTGGTACGGCGGATGGCCGGCCAACGGACCGAAGTCGGATTGGGTCACTCTGAACCCAGCCAGCACAACAAACAACACGCATGGCCTCTACTACACGAGCTTCAACATCACTGGGGCCAGCGTTCCCGCAAACCTCTGCCTGGTTGGCGCCGTCGGCATCGACGACAACGGCTTGCTGGGGATCGTGAACTCGGCGCATACCAGCGGCGTGGCCATCACGGGCAATATCAGCGCCGTAGGCAGCATGGCTTTGCTGAATGTACCCATCTCCAGCTACCTGACAACCGGAAGCAACACGCTGGTTCTCGGCTGGGGATCAACCGACAACAACTATGAGGCCTTCCGCCTGCAGGCGGTGATTGAAACCTGCGGCGCCAGCGAAACTCCCGCCACTTCAGTCAACAACAATACCGACCCCCTGGTGGTGACCAGCGCGACGCCATCTTACAGCGCGGGCGGCGTGGCAACCAACTCGAACATTCAGCTTGTCTTCAATAACTCGCTTGATCCCGCGACGGTCAACTCGACCACACTGCCGGTGATGATTGGCTGGAACAGCAATGCGGAGATTGCGGGCCAGTATGCATTCAGCACCACTAACGTGCCCAATGACACGGTGACCTTTACGCCAGATACGCCCTTCCCGACCAGCACGCAGATATGGGTGGGCGCTTGCAACGGTCCCTTCGATCTGGCCGGTGACAATGCGGCATTTAACGGTTGCTGGACGCAGATCACCTACTTCACCACGGCCAGCACGGTAGCATCCGGGCAGCCGGCCAACACGGCCTTCCAGGTGATGGCCTTCACCCCGGCCAATAACGCAACTGGTGTAGGCTTGCGCGCTCCAGTGACCGCAACCTTCAACCGTTCGTTGAACTTCGGTTCCGTCAACAACAACGATTTCGCGCTCTTCAACGGCGGCGGCCAGACTCCATGGTGCTACGGCGGCGGCTACAGCCACTCGCAGGACGGGACATCTATTTCGTTCAATTGCGGCGTACTGCCATCCAGCGCCACGCTGACGGCGGTGCTCGGCAGCGGCCTCTCGGATTGGAACGGGGACGCGCTGACGCCTTTCACCAGCCAGTTCTCCACCACGTACTACGACTACAGCACGCACGGTTCGCTGATCACGCAGCGGCCGGGCAACGGCGCCAGCGGTGTGAACGCAAGCCTGCCCATCGTGCTTTACTTCAACTACCCGATCAACCCCTCCAACCCCGATGCCGACATCGAGGTGGCGCAGAATAACGTAGCCGTTCCGGGAACTGCACAGGTTCTGGATGGCGGATACACACTCGAATTCACGCCCAGTGTTCCCTGGACGCCTGGCGCGCTGATCCAGTGGTGGACCACCAGCAACATGACCGATGTCTGGTACAACGCGACATTCAACAACTATTCCGGCTACTTCAATGTGGCCGCCAGCACCGCGACGCTGACGCCCGCCGTGCAAGTGGCTATTCCGGCTTACGGCAGCAATCCCACGCCGCTGAACTCAATCGTTGACTTGCAGTTCAACGTTCCGCTGAATTCGGCCACGGTGAACAATACCGACGTATACCTGTACGACAGCACCAGTGGTTTGCATTTGAGTGGAAGTTATTCGCAGCCGCAGCCGAATGAGATCCTTATCCAGCCGTCGGCAAATTTCGCTCCCAATCACTTCATTTACGTGTATGTGAACACAGGCTTGAAGAGCACCACCAGTGTGCCCTTCCCCAACTCAACCTATGTGACGTACTTCTACACTGGCACGGCGACCGACACGACGCTGCCGGTGGTGACCAATGCAGTGCCCTTCAACGGAGCCACGAATGTTGGCGTCAACGATCAGCCGGGCGTCATCTTCAACAAGCCAATCGATCCGGTGAGTTTGAACAGCACTACCTTCACCGTGACCAATGGCGGCACGCCTTTGGCGGGCAGTTACTGGTTCAGCAGCAGCGACACGCGTGTGGAGTTTGTTCCCAATGCGCCGTTGCCGGCCAACACCAACCTGGTGATGACACTGAATGGCGTTACCGATCAGGTGGGTAACCCGGTCAACTTCAGTTCCAACTTCACGACCGGCGCGACGCCGGATGTTAGCGCGCCGAGCGTGGTCACAACCAGCATCTCTTCGAGCGGAAGTGTACCGACCAACGCGTCGATCACGATTCAGTTCAGCACGTCGATGGATGCGACCACATTCAGTACAGGCAGCAGCGGCGACATCTACATCTACGACTCGTTACTGGGAGTGCGCGTTCCGGCAACGCTGACCTGGAATTCGTCGCAGACAGTGGCCTATCTGACACCAAGCTCGGCGCTGGCCGCCGGCCGCGAGTACTACTTCTACGTCAACACCGGAACGGATCTTGCGGGCAACCAGGTCAATAGCTACTCAGTGACCTTCTACGCCGAGTTAGCCAGCACTACCACGGCACCCACGGTGATCAACTTCAATCCGCTCAATAATGCAACTGGAGTGGGCACCAACGTGATCCTCGAAGCGCAGTTCAGCGCGGCGATCGATCCAAACTTCCTGACCGGCGTCACGCTGTCGAGTGGCGGCAGCACGGTGACAACAACGCCGGTGATGAGTGCGGGCAATACCATCGTGCAACTTGTACCAAGCGCTCCGCTGGCTGCCAACACCAACTACACAATCACCATTGCCGGTGTGAAGGATCCGGCCGGCAATACCGTAGCCACGGTTACCGACAGCTTCCAGACGGGCGCAAGCTACAACCTCACCTCTTCCGTAGCGATTAACATTGATCCGTCGAATTACGCCACGGTCGGAACCAATGTGGCGCCCAAGATTGTCTTCAACCTGCCGCTCAACCCGATTTATGTGAACAATAGCTACTTCCAACTGGACCTCAGCGACACCGGCCAGTGGATTCCGCTCAACGTTACGCTGTCGGCAGACGGCAAGACCGTGACGCTGACGCCGCAAGAACCTCTGCTGCCCAACACCGAGTACCGGTACTATGCTGGTTCGGGGCTGCAGGATGAAAACGGCAATGGCGTAAATGGTGGTTGGTGGTACTTCTATACCGGCACCGGCTCGGTCACTTCACCTCTGACGGTCAGCAATATCAGTCCGGCGAACTCAGCCACCGGTGTTCCGCTGAATGCGCAGGTCATCGCGCAGCTCAGCGCGCCGATGGATCCGACCAGTGTGAATCAGAACTCGATTCAACTGCTCAACGGCGCGACCCCGGTGGCGGGAACTGTAAACTGGGTCAACAGCGAGGAACTGACTTTTGCGCCCACCAGCGCTCTTGCAGCCAGCACCACCTATACGGTGAACATCTCCGGCTTCAAGGACGCCAACGGCAATACGGTAACGCCCTTCAGCAGTTCCTTTACCACCGGCACACTTGCCTCCGGCGGCGGGCTCAGCTTTACCGGCTCCAACATCGGCTGGGGCGCAACCGTCACCAATCCCTTGCAGCCGATCGTGATGACCTTCAGTCAGGCTCTTGATCCGGCAACGGTCAATAGCAACACACTGGAAGTGATGGTTACCTGGAACAGCAACCGCGGTCTGCCTGGAACCTATACGGTGGGAACAGGCGCAAACGCCAACCAGGTCACCTTTGTGCCAACCAACCCCTATCCGAGCGGCGCACAAATCACGGTCGGCGAATGCGGTGGACCAACTGATATTCTGGGCGACGTCTTCCAAAGCGGCAATTGCTGGTCGCAGGAACTTGTTAACTTCACCGCGCCAACCTCCACTGTGGGCGCCCCGACAAGCCTGTCCGTGCTTTCGGTGAGCCCGGTCAACGGCGCCACCAATGTGGGCCACGACCAGCCGGTCTCGGTAACCTTCAGCAACCCGATCAATAACAACACTGCGAGCGGCTACAACACGCAGCTTTTTGCTGGTCAAGGCTTGCAGGATAACGGCAGCGTCACTTGGTCAGCGGATGGCCGCACGATGACCTTCAACATTGGCGCGCTGTACAACGGCACCACGTATACCGTTGATATCCCGGCGGGCGGAGTGACAGACGAGTACGGCAACTCACTCACTACCCCCTTTACCAGCACGTTCACAACTTCGGTGAATCCGGCAACCGGTACCGGAAGCGTGTATGCGGCGAATCCTGGCACGAATGTATCCGGGGTTCCCACCGATAACCTGTTGACTCTGTATATGAATCGTCAGGTTAATGCGTCCTCGGTTTCCAACAGCAGCATCACCGTCACGGTTAATGGCCAGGTCTACACCGGAAGCGTAGCTGTGAATGGCGGAGGCTACCAGATCCAGTACACGCCCAACACTGCATTCCCGAACAGCGCAACGGTTCAGTGGTGGTTTGCGGGCAACGTGCAGGATATCTATGGCGATCTCTTCCAAGCCAACAGCGGCTACTTCTACACGGTAAGCGCTCCGCCAAATCCAACTACGACCGCGCCGACAGTGGTTGCAATCAGTCCGCGCTGCTGCGGATCGACCGTAGCGACCAACGCCGAAATTGATTTCGAGTACAGTCTGCCAATTGATCCAACCACACTGGCGGGGAATGTGTATCTGAATGTTGGCCCAACAGGACAGATGTTCTCGGTCGGTCTTGCTCCGGGCACGACGAACGTGGTGCGCATCAGTCCGCCGAGTGGCGGGTGGAATCCCAACTACAACTACTACGGATTCTGCACCAACGGAAATGTCAAGGGCGTGAATGGAATCGCTGCTCCGAGTTCGTGCTGGGGTACCTACATCTACACATCCGCCGGTCCTGACACAACCCCCGGCACGGTCAAGATAGGTCCGCCGAATGGAGTCGTGAATGTGGGCACTAACGCTTACATTCGCCTGCAATTCTCCAAGCCAGTGGACATCACCACCATCAACACGACCAACGTGGCGATTACCACCAGCGGCAATCCGATCCCGGGCAGCTTCTCGTACAGCTACAGCGGCAACGACTTGACGGGCGTCAACTTCAGCCCTGTCAATCCGCTGCCCGCATCGAGTTCGATTTCGGTGAACGTGAGCGGCGTGCTGGATTATGCCGGCAACATCTTCACGTCAGCCACCTCGAGCTTCACAACAGCGGCAACGCCCGACTACTCCACGCCGCAAGTCTCGCTGGACTTTGGCGGCAACACCAACGGCATCGCCACCAATGCATCCTTCACCTGCCATTACTCGGAGGCAATGGATCCGAGCAGCGTGACTGCCACCAACACTTACGTGTGGAGTTACGTGAACAACGCAATGGTTCCAGTCACCTACACCTGGTCGTCTGATCTGACGTCCGTCACCATGACTCCCACGTCTTACAGCGCGACTCCGCCGGTGTACCTGTTTGCCAACAGCGAGTACAACTACTATTGCCAAAGCGCCATCGACCTTACCGGCAACAGCCAGAGCAACGCCAGTTCGTACTTCTACACCGGCAACGGGCCCAGCAGCCAAGGTCCGACGCTGCTTTACGCCAACCCACCCAACGGTATGACCAATGTGCCGGTGGATAGCAATCAGGGTCCGTGGAACAACTCCAGCCTGACCTTGCTCTTCAACGAGCCGGTGGCGAGCGACTCGGTGGGCAATATCACGCTGACTCCAAACGGCGGCAGCCCGATGCCCATCGGTACATCGGTGGAATACGGAAATACCATTGTCTCGGTGGCGCTGCCCTGGGCTTTGGCGCCGAGTACTACCTACACCTTCAATGTGGCCGGCGTTACGGACCTGAACCACAATCCTGCTTCGGGCACTACCACCAGCACCTTCACTACTGGAATCGGCTTCGACTACACAGATCCGACGGTGGCCTCCACAGTTCCGGCCAACGGCGTTACCACCACTGGTGTTCCGGCCTCCGTCTCGCTGACCATGACCGAGGCATTGAATCCAGTGCTGATCACATCGAGCCAGTTCTATCTGCGCACACACAATACGCAGACCACCATTCCCACTACCATCAGCTTCTCGTCAAGCGCTACTCCCTCGGTAGCGACGACGGTGACTCTGACGCCGATAACACCGTTGGCCGAGTCGACGATCTACGACATCGTCTACTGGCCCAACAACTGGTATCCAACCGATATCGCCGGCAATAACCTGAGCAATTACGGTGTAGAAGCCACCTTCACTACTGGCTCAACCGGAGCGGTGAATGGCGCATGTGGATCAGCGAATGGCGGAACGTTCTCAGCTCCGCCGCCCACCGCCAATCTATGCACGGCTGGCACGGTCTCTGGGCTGACGAACGCAGCCGGCGCTTTGACCTGGAGTTGCAACAGCCAGGATGCAGGCACAAACGCCTCCTGCTCGGCCACCGTCACACCGGTCCAGACCTGCTTCCCGCAGACGGGCAGCCTGGTCTCGTGGTGGAAGGGCGATGGCGACGCGACTGACTTCATGGGCCACAACAATGGCACCCTGGAGAACGGTGCTGGCTTCGGCTTGGGCGCGGTCAACGACGCCTTCAGCTTCGACGGTACCAACCAATATGTACTGATCGGCGAGCCTGTCCCGGCCGATCTGCAAATCCAGAACGCCATCACATTGTCAGCGTGGATTTACCCCACGGCTTATCCGACCTCGAACGGAACCCCCAGCGGCAGCGCGACCTGGGGCATGATCATGGGCAGCGATTATAGCTACGATGGTGCTTCCATCTTCTTGAACGGAACACAGAATGCCGCCACAAACGTTCCCGTTGGATCCATCGAGTTCGCCCTCGGGGACGGAAGTGCCTGGCATCTTGCCTTGACCACAACCCAGGTGCCGCTCAATCAGTGGACGCTGGTGACAGCGGCGGCAACAGCCAACAATCCAATGCAGGTTTACTTCAATGGCGTCGCTCAACCCACCGTAAACGATGGGACAAGCCAATGGAATGGCACGGTGGCGTACAGCAGCAGCGAGTGGTTTGCGATCGGACAGGACAACGCCGCCAACTACCCCTTCAACGGCCTGATCGACGAAGTTCAGGTTTACAACTCGGCTCTGTCTGCCGCGCAGGTTCAGGGTATCTACAATGCGGCTGACGCTGGCGTTTGCACAGTGGGCGCGCCTTCTACAGTCGTGCTTTCCTCTTCCAACTCATCGGTTGCCGTCGGCACTTCCGTGACCATCACGGCAACCATCACCCCCACATCGGGAACCGGATCGGTTACGTTTACCGACAACACGACCGGCCAGTCTCTTGGAACCGCGGCGGTGAGTGCAGGGCAGGCTGCAATCACCACCTCTGCTCTGGCCGCGGGAACCCACAACATCACTGCTTCCTATAGCGGTGATATGGTAACGGCCTCCAGCAATTCCGCGGCGTTTTATCAGTCGATGACCGAAGGCGGCCTGCAGTGCGCCTACAAGCCAACCAGCATCATCGACTGGTATAAAGCAGAAGGCAATACGGACGACACGACCGGCAGCGTGACCGGTACGGTGCAAGGCACAGTCGGTTATGCTGCCGGAGAGGTCGGCCAAGCCTTCAATTTCACCGCTCTTGGCGACGTGGACACCACACTGGCTGCAACCTTCCCCACAGCGCTTGGAACAGAGTTCACGGTGAGTTTCTGGATGTATTGGAATGGAACCGATAACCAAGTGGTCCTAGGCTTCCCGAACTACGATCTAACGTTTGATTCGGGTGGTTTTGGCTTCAACACGAATTCCGGCGATGTGTGGGGCATCAGTGAAAGCGGCTTGGCCAACAAATGGGTCCAGGTTACAGCCGTCTTCAATAATGGCAATGTGAAATCGAATCAACTCTTTATCAACGGAGTTCAGCAGTCCGTCTCGCAAATGCGCGGCTCGTCGCCCAGTTCGATACAAGTGCAAACACCGGCTTATATCGGAGGGCAAGGTTCAGCCTATCCGAGCTGGTATTTCAATGGCCTTCTGGACGAAGTGCAGTTCTACAACGGTGCCCTCACCCCCTTGCAAGTCCAGGGCATCTACAACGCGGGCAGTGCTGGTGTTTGCCAGTAGCGGCAAACCATCCTCATGAAACGAGACGGGGACTACGGATGTAGTCCCCGTCTTGCGTTTAGAGCGGAATCAGAATCTCTGTGCCCTACGGGGTTCAGTGGAAGGTTGCCGCTCCCTGTTGGTCGCGACCACTTGAGTGTTCCGGCTCTGGGTATACCGATTCTGATTCCGCTATAAATGCTTTCGCGCGACCCAACTGGAGCATGATCTGGATGCAGAAAAACTTGAAAGTTTTTCTGCGCAATGAATCCCGTATCGCCCTGATCAATCAGGGCGATACGGGCAAAAAGTTTACAGAATTGGTTTCAGGGATGATCTAGAAGGGTATATCGTCGTCGGATATCTCTGTTTGCTGGGCGTAATCGTCCGGGGCACCAGCAGAGGCTGGAGGACGCTGGTCGTAGCTGGAGGCCGGCGAGCTGGCTGGACGGCTATAACCACCCGTGCCGCCGCCGGAACCTTCTTCGCGGCCTGAGAGCAGAACCAGTTCATTGACCAGAATCTCGGTGCGATAGCGCTTCTGCTTGGTCTCCTTGTCTTCCCAACTGTCGGTGCTGATCTTGCCTTCGACATAAAGCTTGGAGCCCTTTTTGACATAATCGCGGACGATTTCGGCGGTGCGTTTAAAGGCCTTCAAGTTGTGCCATTCGGTGCGATCCTGCCAGTTTCCCTGCGCATCTTGATAACGATCGCTGGTGGCCAGCCCGAAACTGGCAACCATGTTGCCATTGGCGGTGGCGCGAATCTCCGGGTCCTTGCCGACATTGCCCAAGAGCGTAACTTTGTTGATGCTTCTTGCCATGTGTATACTCCGTTCCTCGAAAAGAATAGCAGAGGAGGAAGCCAAAGTTTCATGATTTTTTTGGAACTTATTAACGGCGACCGGTGCAATTGCGTAGCGCCTTGGCCGCGCCGAGAGCCGTCAACAGCAGGCCAAAGGGCAGGCACATCAGCGCCACGATCAGCGCCATCCAGCCCAGGTTGGTGTGCGCGCCGGTGGCCGAGAAGCCGCCCAGAAGGGTTTGCAACAGCAACACCGCCAGCAGCCCCGCTGCAAGCATCGACAGACCGGCCTGGAGGATGGTACGGGTTCCGTCGCTGGGCAATTTTGGCTCTCTTGCGGGCATCATCGCCTCTCGATGAGTTGTTGGTTGAGCTTCGTGGAATCCCACCCTAGCCCTAAGTCCCTTGGTCCCTCAGTCCCTCAGTCCCTCAGTCCCTTAGTCCCTAAGTCCCTCAGTCCCTTGGCCCCGTTCTTCCCCTTGGGGTGCGCAGCGAGCTTCGCTGGAGCCGCCTCAGCAGGGGCAGTTACCAGAGGCCTGTCGAGCGTCTGTGGTGTGCGCATGGCTCCAGCCGAGGAGAAGCCTCCCGCCGAAGCGCCACGCGGAGAAGCGGTGACGGCCATCCCGGTTTGCGCCGCCGGCAGTCGCAAAGAGACAATCCATCCCCCGCCCACCACCACGGCCACAATTGCCGTCGCGGCGGCGGCCCGCAGCGGCGCGCTCCGCATCCAGCCGCCGGATGGGCGCAGCCACGCCGGCCAACGCAAACCTCCCGGCGCGGCAAGCGCCGCCACCTGCAAGCTCTCTTGCAAGCGCTCCTCCAGCCCGTCGGGCGCATGGAGGCGGGCGATCAGCCGCAACGTCTCTTCGGCGGCTTTGACCCCTGATCCCTGATCCCTGATCCCTGTATTCATCGCAAACTCCTCACATGATCCAGCAGGCCGGCCATCAAATTGCGCGCGCGAAACAGCCGCGACCGGACGCTGGATTCAGTAATGCCAATGACCGCGGCAATCTCCACACTGCTCAACTCCTCGAAAGCTGAGAGCATCATCACCTGGCGCTCTTTGGCAGGCAATTGCTCCACGCAGGCCAGCACGTGCGCGTGGTGTTGGGCGGCGGCCACGCGCTCATCGGCGCTCAATCCCTCGGCGGGCAGCACCCGCGCCAGTTCAACTACGTCGTCCGTCTCCGGACGGGTCTTCATGCGGCGCTTGCGGTCCAGCACCACATTCCACACAATGCGAATCAGCCAGACCCGTTGATCGCGCACCTCACCCAGCGTCTCGCGGTGGCGCAACACGCGCAAAAAAGCCTCCTGCACGGCGTCTTCGGCGTCCGCCGCGTTGCGCAGAACCGAGTAGGCCACGCGATAGAGCGTAGGCGCGTACTGGCTCACCAGGGCCGCCAGCGCCTGCTCTTCCTCTGCTCTGCGTGCCTCGTCAGTCAAGCTCTTGTCCGTCTTCTGCATCCAACCTGAGAATACCGCCTGACCCGCGCTCATAGTCCACCAGACGCAGCCGGCGGCCTAAATGCTCATTTACTTTTCGCGCCACGTAAAAAGGCTCGCGCAGCCAATGCTCCGCGAGCCTCTTTCATTCAACCGGTCTGGACGGCTACTTGCCGGCCAGCTTCTGCGCGGCCAGGGATCCGGCCGGGCCTTCCTTGTCGTCGTCCTTCACCTTGGCCCACAGAGCCTTGGCATCGCTCTGCCGGCCTGTTGCGGCATATAGGTCCGCCAGATCGAGTTGCGCCTCAGCCGCCGGCACGGTATCGGAGGGCTTGGCCGCCAGCGCCGTGTATAGATCAATGGCCTGCGCGTCGCGGTTTGTCTGGTGATAAAGCCCGGCCAGCGCCAGCTTGGCCAGGTTGGCCAGATTCTTGTCCCACGAGCTGGCAGCAGACTTCAACTCCGTCTCCGCCGCGCTGTTGTTTCCCAGATCCTCGTAAGTGACACCGGCAAAGTAGTGCGCCTTTTTGCCCTCGGCGAGCCAGCCATACT
Organism: uncultured Occallatibacter sp.; assembly: GCA_964644105.1. Taxonomy (GTDB): domain Bacteria; phylum Acidobacteriota; class Terriglobia; order Terriglobales; family Acidobacteriaceae; genus Telmatobacter. The sequence goes on from CAZXVX010000006.1 coordinate 24,649, forward strand.
TGTCGGCCACGGCGGCAAACTGCTGATTGGCTGCCTTGGCGCGATCCGCATTGGTGGCGTAACTGCCGTCACTCGCCGGAGCGCCCGGCGCGGCCAGCGGAGCGCTATACACATCCAACGCTGCGTTCAGGGCTGTTTTGGCATTGCTCGATGACCAGGCGGAATAGCCCAGAAGAGCTCCGCCCACCGCCAGCACGGCAACTGTAATGATGGTCCAGCGCTGCACGCTGGAACGATGACCGCTCACCCAATTCATGCTGTTTGCGGTAGCTTGGGCAATGGCGTTCTGCTTCAGGGAATGGCGGGTATTAGTGTCCACGGGCTCTCTTTTGATCCTTCTTCGATAGGCTGGCAGACCGCTCCGCACGGCGGAGACGCTGCAACTGCAACCCCACCAGTCTATCAGTGTGCCAACCAAGGCGTCCACCGGCGCGCTGCGAAGCGTCGCCCAAGCCCTACCGTTTGGAGCTGGGAAGCTCCGTGCGCAGAGCGCGAATCCGGTCTATCGCACTGATCACAATGGGACGTCCCGTCATGTGCTCCATCCCCTTGTCAATCAATGCATCCACAAATTCATCCAAGGACATATTGTGTTCTTGTGCGGCGCGCACCACAGTGTCGGAGATCGGAATCGAAATAATCATAAACTCAAGCTCCCTCTTTTGCCGTTATCGGCAGCAGAGTTCAGAAATTGAGTGGAAAAATTCAAGCCTCTTGCGGCCCCGCGCGCGGCAAGATACGCTAAGAGAATGTATGAAGATTTCCGCGTGACCGATCGCTGGAGCGGCGAAGAACTGGTTTGCCGCTGGAAGGGCACCTTGGTGGCCATCGCCACGCGCCACGCCGACGCTGTTGATGTTCGCTTCGAGGTCAACGGCAGGCCCATGTGGATTGCTCTGCCTCTGGAGGCCTGGGTCCGCCAAAAACAGCTCACCGGCAAAGTGATTACCGATCAGTTGGCCGCGCAGATCGCCGGCCGCTTTCTCAAGCAGTTGATCGAGGAGGGCTACGACGCACAGCGCGAAATCTACACCATGACCGTCGACGAAGTCCTTCTGCAACTGGATGCCGTGGTTCAGGAAGCCTGCGCCCAAGGCGAGATGCCCACGCTGCCCGTGCTTGCCTGACGCCGGCCACCAACCCGGGCCGGCCAACCCTGCAAGCTCGACTAAAATCAAATGGTATGACCGCCCAAGATCAACCTCGCTTCACCCTTATCCAGCGCCTTGTTCTGGCCGTTCTTCCGCGCCTGGTTTGGGCGCTCTTCAGCCTCTGGGGCCGCACCTGGCGCTTTGAGGTCATCGCCGAAGAGGGCGTCACGCCGGTTCCCGATGGCGTGCAATCTCCCTCTGGAATCTTCTGCTTCTGGCATCAGTGCGTGCTGCCCTGCACGGTTTACTTCCGCGCCTCGCATGCCGTTATCCTGATCAGCCAGAGCTTTGACGGCGAACTGATTACGCGCATCCTGCTTTTGTTTGGCTTTGGCGCGGTGCGCGGCTCCAGCAGCCGCGGCTCGCGCGAGGGGCTGATGGGCCTTAAGAATGTGATCGAAACCGGCCGCACCGCGATCTTCACCGCCGACGGCCCTCGCGGCCCCATCTATCAGACCAAAATGGGACCGATCAAGCTGGCGCAGATGACCGGCGCGCCCATCGGCGCCTTTCATCTGGAGCCGGAGCACGCTTGGGTCATCCGCTCCTGGGACCGCTTTCTAATTCCCAAACCCTTTACGCGCATCTGCGTCAGTTGGGTCAGAGCCACGCTGGTTCCCACCGATCTGGCCGCGGAGGGCTTTGAACCCAAGCGCCAGGAGCTGACCGCGGCCATCGAACGCGCTCGCTTGCGGGCGCTTGACTACTTCGGGAAGCCGCGAGCATGACCGGCCTGCGCGTTACCGACTTCGACTTTGATCTGCCCCCGGAACTGGTCGCCCAGCAGCCGCCCGCCGAGCGCGGATTGAGCCGGATGCTCACGATGAACCGGGCAACCGGAGAATTGCGCAACTCGACCTTTGCCGAACTGCCCACGCTGCTCAATGCCGGCGACCTGCTGGTGCTGAATGAAAGCCGGGTGATTCCGGCACGGTTGTTTGCGCGGCGTTCAGGAAGGATGGCTTCCCCGGTCCCAGAACCGGGAGCGGGGGCACCCACGCAGTCAATGGGCAAGATTGAGGTCTTGCTCACTGAGCAGGTTGGAGTGAACCTCTGGAAGACACTCGTCAAACCCGGAAGAAAAGTCCCGGCCGGCGAACATTTGATTTTTCCCGCGCACGATGGAGAAATCGCGCTTGAAGCTGAAGTTCTGGAGCGTGGACAGTTCGGCGAACGCTTGCTGCGCTTCAAGCCAGTGGATGATTTCTTTGCCACTCTGGATGGTATCGGCCACATTCCGCTGCCGCCCTATATCCGCCGCGACGACGAAGCAACCGACCGCGAGCGCTATCAAACCGTCTTCAGTCGCGAGCGAGGCTCGGTTGCCGCGCCCACCGCCGGCCTGCACTTCACTCCGCAAATACTTGAAGCGCTCACCGCGCGCGGCGTGGAGATTGCCCGCATCACGCTGCACGTTGGCCTGGGCACTTTCGCTCCGCTGCGCGTGGAGAGCCTGGAGGAAGTCCGCCTGCACCGCGAGCGCTATACGCTCTCCGCCGCAGCCACCGAAGCCATCAACCGCGCCGCTCGCGAAGGCAGGCGTATCGTCGCCGTTGGAACCACAGTCGTCCGTACTCTTGAGCACTGCGCACTTCAGGCTGCCAACAGGCCTCTGCAAGAGCACTCCGGCGAGACGGAGATCTTTATCTCTCCCGGCTTTCGATTCCGCCTGGTCCATGCCCTGCTCACGAACTTCCATCTGCCGCAGTCGAGCCTGCTGATGCTGGTTTCGGCCTTTGCCGGACGCGAGCCAGTTCTTGCCGCTTACACCCATGCGGTTCGGCAGAAGTACCGCTTTTTCAGCTACGGCGACTGCATGTTCATCGCTTGATTCTCCCCTCAGCGGCGGGATTTGCGTGTATTCTGACAGCATGGATCTCCCTCAGATTCAACAAGACACTGCCGCTGCCGGTTCCCGTGCCCTCAACCCCATCCATCACACCTTCAATCGCATCTTCTCCAAGCCGGTCTTTTATGCCACGGTACTGGCCTTCGGGTTGATTTGCTTGTCCGGTAACTTGAGAAAGCCGGAGGAGTTACTGAGCGATCCGGATATATGGTGGCATCTGGCGAATGCGCGCACCCTGACGGCGACACACCAATTTGTTCAAATTGAGCCTTATTCCTTTACCGTTTCCGGGGAGCGTTGGATCAATCCGGAATGGCTCTCTGAGTTACCATTTTGGTTTGGCTACCAATCGCTAGGACTGGCGGGCATCTATCTTGTGACGGCGATTGGTTTGTGCGCCAATATACTTTTTATTTATGGGCGCAGTTGCTGGCAGGCGCGTCACGCGGACGCCGCATTTTGGGCCTGTGCTTTGGCCGTTCCCCTCATGACAGTCAACGCTGGACCGCGCACCATATTGTTTGCCTACTTGGCGCTGTCCGCGGAGATGGGCATTCTGGAAGCCTCCGAGCGCGGCAAGACGCGCTTGCTGTGGCTGTTGCCGCCGCTGTTTTGCGTGTGGATCAACCTGCACGGGAGTTGGGCCGCCGGAGCTGGTTTGCTCACCCTCTATCTTCTTTGCGGAAGTTTTTCTTTTCATCAGGGAGTCATTCAGCAACAGGCATTATCCGGCTCGGATCGGCGGCGTTTTTTGCTGGTGTGGCTGGCCAGTTTAGCCGCTCTTTTCATCAATCCCTACGGCTGGAGATTGATCTGGTATCCCTTCGATATGCTGTTGAACCAGAAGCTGGTGATTGCCCATGCCTCGGAATGGCAGCCGCTGAATTCCGGCTCGGCTCTGGGGCGGTTTTCCGTGGCCGCAATTCTGCTGATGATTGTGGCGAACTGCTGGCGCGGAAGAAGCTGGAAGATTCATGAACTGGCCTTTCTGTTCTTTGCATGGTTCATGGCCTTCAGTCATATGCGTTTTACGTTTATGGCGGCCGCGCTTACCACTCCGCTGCTTGCTTGCGACCTGGCGAGGGGCTTCTTTTCCAAGCCGAAGAATGAAACAATTCCGGCGATGAATGCCTTGTTCGCGGCTGGAGCGGTGTGCGCTGTCCTGTATTTCTTCCCCGCAAACTCGACCCTTCAACACGCATTGGAGGCCAGGTATCCACTGCGCTCCATCGCGTTCATTCAGCCCTCCTGGCGTACCTTCAATCAGGACACACTGGGCGGCATAATGGATTTGAACGGCAAGCCTACCTATCTGGATACGCGGCTAGACACTTTTGACCATCATGGCGAGTTTGCGGATTATCTGGGAGTCCTTTATTCCCGCCAGCCGTTTGACAACTTGAATAAGTACCGCATCGACCACTTGCTGATTCCAGCCAACTGGCCTCTCGCTTACCTGCTGGAACACACCCCCGGCTGGCAGGTCGAGATGCGGGAAGGCTCTGGCGCCAACGCCTATGAACTCTTCGCCAGCTCTCAGGCCGTAACTGGGGAGTCCATTCGGTGCGCTGCAACTTCTTCCCCGGATCAACATTCGTCACATTGAGTAGCCAATGCCGGTAAGTTCGAGCACGTTGGGCTGAAGAATTTGTCAGGGTACTTCAGAAGTGTTTTCGAGCTTTTGAATGGAGAAGCCGTCTGTTGCAACCACGAACACGCCTTTCCTTCTGCCTTTACGGGCAGCGCAACTGATTTAACATTAGATTTGCGATATGGACTGAATGGACTTGAGGCCTTGCTGTCTACGGTGTTCCTTCTGCTTGGAAGGCCGCTCCAGAAACCTCTAAAGACACGGTGCTGTTTTTTGCGATGCCGCTTCACTCAGACACCAAATCCGGTTCCTGATTCGCAGTACATTGGGGCCAGTAGCCATGCGACAGAGGACTGCGACTTGGTCATGAAATGCCGGCGAGTAACGGAGCGGATTCTGAAGCTCAATCGCAGATCGATTGTTGCCTGCCTTGGCGCATCCAGTCATCCCGTTTGTATCGTGAATAAAGGGAACACGACGGTCAATGTGCGGTCGGTGGTTCTTTACTGATCGTGATGAATTCATTCCGCGAAGAGAAAGGAAGCAAGAGATGCTCAAAGGGATATCAAGTGTAATCAGTCCGGATCTGCTGGCGATACTGGCTCGCATGGGACATGGGGATGAGATTATTCTGGCGGATGCGCACTTTCCGGCGCACTCCATTGGACCGGCAGTTCTGCGCGCGGACGGAATCCCGGTTGCCACGCTGCTTGACGGCATTTTGCCGCTCTTTGAACTGGACTCCTACGCCCCGCCTTTGGTGATGATGGCCGTAGTTCCAGGCGACACTCCGGATCCATCGGTGGAAGAGGAGTATATGCGCATCGTGCGAAAACATTTGCCCACCGCGAATCCCCCGGAGCGCATTGATCGCTTTGCGTTTTATGAGCGCGCGCGCCAGGCATTTGCAATTGTTGTGACGGGTGAACTGCGCAAGTACGGCAACCTTCTTTTAAAGAAGGGCGTGACGCCCACGTCGTAATCAAATCGCCTGATTTTTCGCTGCAACGAATGGAGGATGTTTTGATCCACGAATTGTCACGACGCAGTTTTCTTGAGATATTTTCCGCGCTGATGGGGAGCCTGACGCTTTCATCGAAGAAGATGTTTGCGATTCCAAGCGATTCAACGGAATTGGGAGACAGATGGAGCGCGCTGAAACTCTGGTATCAAGGACCTGCAGCGAAGTGGACTGAGGCGCTTCCTATCGGCAACGGAAGGATCGGCGCCATGGTATTTGGCGGAACGGAAACCGAGCGTGTACAGATCAACGAGAGCACACTCTGGGGCGGATTGCCACATGACTATACCAATCCCGCAGCCCACGAAAACCTGCGGGAAGTGCAGCGCCTGATCTTTGAGGGCAAGGTGGACGAGGCGGAAAAGCTGACCGCGGGAATGATGGGCAAACCCAGACTGCTGGCACCTTATCAGCCCTTCTGCGACCTGCGCTTGCAGTTCCCCGGAGTGGGCGCGGTGACGAACTATCGCCGCGAGCTGCGACTGAACGATGCGACTTCGGTTGTGAGTTACAAGGCCGGAGATGTGACCTTTACGCGAGAGTTGTTTGCCTCGTTTCCGGATCAAGTGCTGGTGATGCGTCTGACGGCGGACAAGCCTCATCAGCAGAGCTTTTCCATTGGGATGGACACGCCCCAGGATGGAGCCCGGAGCACCGCAATTGGAGCGAACGGGTTGGAGTTGGAAGGGCAGATTCAGCCGCGCAAGACACCCGAATATTCGTGGACCGCTTCGTGGGACGAAGCGGGTGAGAGATATGCGGCAGCTCTTCAGGTGATTGCCGAGGGTGGCAAGGTGCAGAGCGCGGATGGACGCATCGCGGTTCTTGAGGCGAACTCGGTCACGATTCTTTTTAGCAATGCAACGAGCTTTAACAATTACAAGGACATTTCGGGCGACGCGGCAGGAAGAGCCAGAGGCTATGTGCGCGCCGCTTGTGGACTGACCTATGAGCAACTGCGGCGCCGTCATGTGGAGGACTATCAGCGGCTTTTCACGCGGGTCCAACTCGATCTGGGCTCACGCGGCAAGACGGATCCGACCGATGAGCGCATTCGCGAGTTTGCGACCACGAAAGACCCGCAGTTGGTTGCTTTGTACTATCACTTTGGCCGGTATCTGCTGATCTCATCTTCGCGGGCGGGAGGGCAGCCCGCCAATCTGCAAGGGATTTGGAATCAGGATAAGACTCCCGCCTGGGGAAGCAAGTGGACAACCAACATCAACCTGCAGATGAATTACTGGCCCGCGGAGAGTGGCGATCTTTGGGAGAACGAAGCGCCGCTGTGGAGCCTTATCGATGACCTGCAGGTGACGGGCGCGGAGACAGCGCGGGTGCATTATCAGAGCCGAGGGTGGGTGCTGCATCACAACACCGATCTGTGGCGGGCTACGACGCCGGTGGATGGAGTTTGGGGCATGTGGTCATTGGGCGGAGCCTGGCTTGCGAATCAGATGTGGGATCACTATGAGTACAGCCAGGACAAACAGTTTCTGCATACGAGGGCCTATCCAGCGATGAAGGGCGCAGCGCTGTTTGCGTTGGACACGCTGGTGGAGGCTCCTCCGGGCACGCCCTTTGCGGGCAAACTTGTGAAGAATCCATCGCCCTCGCCGGAGAACCAGTACTTGTTGGGCGGCAAAAAGGAATATCTCAGCTATGCGACAACGATGGACATTGAAGTGATTCACGCGCTGTTTGCCAATTGTGCAAAGGCAGCGGGCGTTCTCGGAGTTGATGGAGAATTGCGCAAAGAACTGGAGCGCGCATCCAAGCGCCTTCCGCCCTTGCAGATCGGCAAGCAGGGACAATTGCAGGAATGGATTGAGGACTACAAGGAAACAGAGCCGCAGCATCGGCATGTATCGCATCTCTACGCGCTTTATCCGGGAAGAGAGATCAGCTTGAAGGGAACTCCGGAGATGGCGGCTGCAGCAAGGCGCACATTGGAGTTGCGCGGGGATGGCGGCACCGGGTGGTCGAAGGCGTGGAAGGTTGCATTCTGGGCCAGGCTTCAGGACGGCGACCACGCGTACAAACTATTGGAAGAGCTGATTGCCGAAAGCACACTTCCTAATATGTTTGATAACTGCCCACCCTTCCAAATCGACGGGAACTTTGGGGGCACGGCGGCGATTGCCGAGATGCTCTTACAGAGTGGCGATGGCGAAATTCATTTTCTGCCAGCCCTTCCCACGGCTTGGACTCGTGGAAAGATCACGGGGCTGCGCGCGCGCGGTGGGGCGAAAGTCGATATGGAATGGGAAGAGGGCGCACTGAAGAGCGTTGCAATACGCAGCGACGTTCCTGGAACGTTCAATCTGATTTACAAAGACGCCGAATCACTGGTGACTCTGCGACCGGGAAGGACTTTGCATCTTGACAAGAGTCTGCGCCTCGCACCGGGCAGCAAGTAAATTAGACGTACCCTTTATTAAGCAACCAGCTCGATCTTGATGTCGGGCGGAGATAACAGCGTGTTGTGAATGAGGCAATGGTGCACGGACCTCATGAGCCCCTCGGTCTGCTCCTCCGTCAGGGCAACGGGGCATACGACACGAATATAGAAGTTGCCCAACCGCGCGGGAGATTTGAGCTTTTCCGCAGTCACCGAAACTTCGACACCAGTGTCTGCCAGATTGCGCGTTTTCAGATACTGTGCCGCATAAAAGGCAGCGCAGGATCCCAGCGATGCGAGCAGCAGTTCTGGAGGCGTCATGCCTGCGTCGTTGCCGCCATTCTCCGCTGGTTGGTCGCAAAGAATGGTGTGCGATCGTGATTGAATGGAGAACTTGACGCGATCAATATGCTTGATTGTTACTTCCATTTGGATTCCCCCTACGAATAGAGACATGTTGACTGCAATTCGTTACAACGCTGCGGAACATTTTGTCGTGTCCGGCATACTCAGCAATCGCAGATATTCCTGAGTGAGGATCGAACGCAGACGAAGTGCTACAAAAGGATCACATGGTACTGTCAAAGAGCGGCAGCGATCGATGGCGGTGCGCAGGTTCTGAAGAAATGCAACGCAGGCCGGACACGCTTCGATATGCCTGCGCATCGCCTCGCAGGTGGTAGGTTCGACTCGGCCGTCCATATACTCCGATAGATTTGAAAACAGTTCGCGACACTCCAGAGAGCGCTGCAAACTTTGGGCTTGGCTGTCCTTGCGGCTCTTCTTCGTACGCTTGCCACTCTCCGTCACATTGGCGGCAACATTCAGACGATCATTCATCTCTTTGCGTACCGAAAGGCGTGCGCGATGCAGTCGGACTCGAACCGTCCCGGGCTGAAGGTTGAGGATCTGAGCAACTTGTTCAGTGGTCAATTCCTCCATGTCGCAAAGTACAAGAACAATGCGCAACTGGGCAGGAATATGCAAGACTGCCTGGTGCAGTATATGATCCTGCTCGCCTTGGAGGACATTTTGCTCTGGACCTTCGGCGGCATCTTGCAACAATAGTCCAAGCTCTGCATCATCAGGCATCAATTCATCCAGAGAGAGAAGATGCTTTGGAGCATTGGCCGGTTTACGCCGCATTCGCCAACATCGATTTCTGGTTACGGTATAGAGCCAGACCGCGAGTGCCTGTGGCTCCTGAATCTTGGCCAAGTGCTGCAATGATCGGAAGAGGACTTCCTGCGCTGTATCCTCTGCGTCTTCTGGATGCCCGCAGACTTTCATACTGAAAGAATAGACCGTGTTTTGCAGCAGTCCGATGGCTTCCTCGACAGCTTCATGAGTATTGACGCGCAAAAGTTTGACGGCCTGGATCAGTTCTGGGCGCATGGATTCGGTCTCACAAGAACAGATTTTAGTATAAGCGTCTGTCTAGCATGGCCATAGCGTGGATTGCAGTTCAGGCATGGCCGACGCAAAGTGGCTGGTCACGGCAGAATTAAAAAGGTTTCACGAAGCGCATTGTTGCTCGCCGTCACTCACCTTCTGCGTGGCCTCGATCATAGCGAGGCAGATAGGAGAGATCTTCATCAGCCACTTGCGATCATGCGATATATCCGTTGCGGAGTCCGAAGTGATCCAGGCACGCAGCAAGGCAAGGGCGAGGGCCAGATCGGCACCGGGACGACTTGCCTCCTGCCTGTACATTTGACGATAGACCTCGTCCTTGAGGCGCTCGCACTGTCTTGATGATGCTTCAGAAGACTTGCCTGTGCTTTTGCGCTGAATCATTGCGCAACCTCCCAGTTCATGATTTCCCGAGAGAGCCGATCACTCATTCGTCTCACACTTTCCGCCACAGCAGTTAGCATCTTTCATCCCCATTGCACGAAAGATCGACATGGCGGGGCACTTGTTGGTGAAAGCTGACTGCAACAGATTGAGTCCAACGAAGCCGGTCAACCAAAACCAGTTTGGCGAAATGAAGCGGGCAAGAGCAATTGAAATCAGAATTACCAGTCCAGCCAAAAGTCGCAATGCGCGTTCGACGGTCATAAAACATCTCCATGTGTCTGACTGAAGTGAGTATTTGTTTCTGCTTCTTTGTTTGCGTTAGCCATGTAATAGAGAACCGGAACAGTCAACCGAGAGAGAAAAGTTGAAGCGACTTCACCCGCAATCAGTGAGAGTGCAAGACCTTGAAAGATGGGGTCGGACAGAATCACGCTGGCGCCGACGACAACGGCTGCCGCAGTGAGCAGCATAGGGCGGAATCGGATAGCGCCTGCGTCGATTACAGCATCACCCAACGGCTGACCCTGGCTGCGACGCACCTCGATGAAGTCAACCAGAATGATCGAGTTTCGAACAATGATTCCAGCTCCCGCGATGAAGCCGATCATTGAGGTTGCAGTGAAGAACGCACCGAGCATTGCGTGCGCCGGTAGAATGCCGACCAGCGTGAGCGGAATCGGAGCCATGATGACTAAAGGCACAAGGAAGGAACGAAACCATCCGACTACAAGGACATAAATAAGGATGAGCACCGCTGCGAATGCCAGACCCATGTCACGAAATACTTCTATGGTGATGTGCCATTCCCCGTCCCACTTCATCGAGTAGTGGTCAGTGGATTCCGGCATCGCCGAGTTGTAACGAGCGAGTGTGTAGCCGGCGGGCAATGTGAGGCGGTCGAGATCCTTGTTCATTTTTAAAATTGCATAAACTGGGCTTTCTTCCCCTCCAGCAACGTCGCCGGTGACATAGACAACGCGGCGCAGATTCTTGTGATAGATGCTGCGCTCGATAGTTTTATGTTCAACCATCACAAGTTCGCGCAGCGATACCGAGTCACCATTTGCGCCTTGCAAGTGAATATTTTCGAGACCTTGCTCAGAGGAACGATCCGCTCGCTCAACTTCGACAATGGCCGGTACAGGCTCTCGCGCAGCTTGATCGTGGAGCAGGCCAATCTGAGTTCCTGAAAGAGCGAGTTCAAGCGCACGGGCTACGTCGGTGACTGCAATGCCATGCTGCGCGGCCTTGACTTGATCGACGCGCATCAACAGCCTCTGCTGAGGGTCTTCGACATACCAGTCCGTATCGACAACGCCCTGGGTGCGTTGGAAGATCGATTTGATCTGCTCAGCAATCTGAGTTTGACCATCAAGGTCGGGTCCATACACCTCAGCAACTAAAGTCTGAACGACAGGCGGTCCGGGCGGCACCTCACTGACTTGAATGCGCGCTCCATACTGATTGCTAATCGCAATCAGCAGGGGACGCAGCCGCTTGGCAATCGTGTGACTTTGTGCGCTGCGCTGGTCGGCAGGCAAAAGATTCACTTGAATGTCGGCCTGATTCGGCAGGTGTCGCATATAGTAATGGCGAACCAGACCATTGAAGTTGTAAGGACCGGATGTTCCCGCGTAGACCTGATAGTTCAGCACCTCGGGCTGGGCTGCTAATGTGCTACCCAAAGCCTGCGCTACGCGCGCGGTCTGTTCGAGTGGCGTGCCATCCGGCATGTTTAAAATAACCTGAATTTCACTTTTGTTATCGAAGGGCAGCATCTTTACGCGCACCAGTCCCAGGGGCACAAGGGCACAAGCCATCAAGAGAAGAACTACAATGGCGGCCAGAAATATGTAGCGAAGCCGTGCGCTTTGAATGAGAGGCGACATTACACGACGATAGAGGCGGGTTGTCCAGCCGCTCTTTTCCTCGCCGTTGGAATGTTTGCTAGATGCTTGCCGGCCGAGCAACCGCAAGGCTGCCCAGGGTGAGACTACAAAGGCGACCATCAGCGAAAACAACATGGCCGCCGATGCGCCGACTGGGATGGGCCGCATGTATGGTCCCATCAGGCCGCGTACAAAGGCCATTGGCAGCACCGCGGCGATGACTGCGAAGGTAGCCAGGATGGTGGGGTTGCCCACTTCAGCGACCGCTTCGATAGCGACATCGCTTAGAGGACGACCGTGATTTTCCGGCAATCGGAAGTGACGCACCATGTTTTCGACGACCACAATTGCGTCGTCAACCAGAATGCCGATACTGAATATCAACGCGAAGAGAGTGACACGGTTGATCGTGTAGCCCATGAAGTAGAAGACCGACATGGTAAGTGCAAGAGTGACGGGAATCGCCAGCAGGACAACGCCTGATTCGCGCCATCCGAGAAAAAGAGCAACCAACAAAGTGACGGAAAGAGTCGCCAGCAGAAGGTGCTCCAACAATTCATCCGACTTGGCCTTGGCGGTCTCACCATAGTTGCGCGTGGTTGTGATCGTTACATCCGCGGGGATGATTACGCCCTGCATCTCATGAACTCGCTTGAGCACGGCGCTGGAAATATCAGTGGCGTTTGTTCCTTTGCGTTTGGCTACTGTGATGGTTACGGCAGGATACTGGCTGGGGGGATGATGTGCGGCTGCGCTGGCATTGGAGGTTCCAAACAGCACGTAGTTGGCAGGATCGGCGGAACCATCCACGACCTTCTCCGCCACATCGCGAAGATAGACTGCCCGGCCATGATCGACAGCAACCACTACGGCTTCAAGGTCTTCAGGGCGAGTGAAAAGATTGCCCGCATCGACACGAATCTCGCTGTTGTTCTGGGCAAAACTTCCGGCCTGTACGCTTGCGTTGGCGGCTTCGAGATGCCCGACGATGGTCATTGGGGACAGGCCATATGCATTCAACTTGGCGGTACTGAGCACAACGCGCAGGTTGCGAGGCAGTCCACCAATGATGGTCGTCTCTGAAACATCGTCTATTTTTTGAATGCTGTGCTGCACCTCGTCGGCGATGGCGCGCAGTTGATATCCGTTGTAGTGCTCGCCCCATAGAGTGAGGGAAAGAATAGGTACATCATCAATGGATCGCGCCTTGATTAACGGCTGCGACACTCCCGGAGACATGTGGTCGAAGTTCGAGTACAGCTTGCTGTACACCTTGATGAGCGCGTCTTCCTGTGGAGTTCCAACCAAGAAGCGAACGATGACCAGACTTTGCCCCGGTGACGAGGTCGAGTACACATACTCGACGCCAGAGATCTGGTGCACCAGAGTCTCGATAGGCTGAGTAACCCGCTGCTCGACCTCGGCGGGTGATGCACCAGGCATCGCCGTGGCGATGTCGAGCATGGGAACAAGAATCTGCGGCTCTTCTTCGCGCGGAATAAACACCACGGATAAAATCCCGAGCGCCAGCGACGCGACGACGAAGAGTGGAGTTAGTTTGGAGTTGAGAAATGTATGCGCAAGACGGCCAGCGATGCCAGGCTCATGGTGCATGGGTTCCTTGTTCATCACTGTGCCTCGATTCTCTTGCCAGCCAGATCGCGGTCACCGGGAAGATCGACCATCTTCTCGTTGGGTGAGATGCCGGACAGTACTTCAACCAATTCACCATGCGCGCTTCCCAGCGTGATTGAACGCAGTTGCGCAATGCTGTTGGCGTCGAGAACATAGACGCAGGAAAGTGATCCGCGAAGAACCTCAGCGGAGTGCGGCACAAGAATTGCCTGATGCTTTCCGGTTACAAATTCGGCGCTTCCGTACATACCGGCGTGCAATAGGCTGGATGAAGCCAAGTTAATCTTTACCAGAAAGCTGTGGCTGGAGGGATCGGCAGCGGGGACGATCTCCGCAACGGTCCCTGTATTCTCACTGTTGAGCACACCGTCTATCACGACGGTGGTCTTCATGCCCTTTCGAACGCTTCCAACAGCGGATTCATCGACGGTCACTTGAAGCTGCAAGAGACCTTGACTATCTATCTGAAGCAGCGGGAGACCCGGAGCAGCCATGGTGCCAGGGTCGGCCATGCGCGCAGTCACCACTCCCGCGAAGGGCGCGCGCAGACGCGCATAAGCCAGCATGGAGTGTGCACTGTCTACCTGTGCCTTTGCCGCATCTGTTTGCGCTCGCAATGCATCCACGCGCGCCTGAGCGGCCTCTGCCCGCCGCGTGATTTCATCCATCTCCTGTGGGCTAACGCTCTTTTCGGCCTGCAACTGTTTGTAGCGGGCTAGAGTGCTGGCAGCGAGTGCGGCATCTGCCTGTGCTGCCGCCTGCTGATTATCGGCAGCCCTGACTTCAGCCTGTGCCTGATCGCTTGCCGAGCGGAGTGTGGCATCGTCCAGTATGACCAGCGTTTGTCCAGCCTGCACATTGTCGCCTTCGTGCACCAGAACCTGATGAATGCGGCCCATGAGCTGCGCCGAGATGGTCACCGATTCTCGTGCGTGAATCGTCCCCGTAGCGCGCACAGTTACAGGAACATCTTGCTGCCGGCTTTCGACAACTCTCGCCTGCACGTTCTGCACTGGAGCCGGAGAGGCGGATTCGGTTGAGTGGCAACCGGCTAACACTGCTGAAGAGACGGCTATCAAGCAACCCGATAGAAGTATTTTCATTGCAATTCCTCCGCCGCATCGGGAGTCAAAGTCCCTGTCGCGTAAAGTAGTTCGGCATAAGCCGATGCATTTCCGTAAACGGAATGCCAGTAGTTGGATTGGCTTTCTCTCTCGGCATCTTCGCCACGCAGCAGATCGGTAATGGTTGCCAGCCCCGCTGCATATCGATTGCGCAAGATGCGCAGGCTCTCGGCTGACTGATCCATCGCGGCACGCGCTGTCTCCATCGACAGTTCCGCAGTTTTGCGGTGGATGTGCGCCTGGCTCACTGCAAGACGTACCTGTTGTTGGTATGTGGCCAACTGTGCATTGACGCGCTGCATCTTCGCCTTTTCTCTCTCCAATTCTGCGCGCTTGCCAAAAGGCAAAATATCGATTCCAACCTGAACTCCGGCAACCCAGTTATTGCCGCCCGAACTGGTGAATGAGCCGCGGTCTTCTTCCCAGTTTCCATATGCGCTTACATGCGGACCGTAGCTGGACTTCGCCGCTCCTACCGCTGTGGCCTGCGCTGATTGCGCGTCACTCAGGGCCGCGAGATCGGGTCTTTTCTTTGCGGCTATAGCTAATTCCTGATCGAGCGCCTGCGCAGGAAACGAGTGCGCTTCGATTGGCTGCAATGTGACCGCTTGCAGTTCTGCATCGCCCATCGCTTCTCGCAACTGCGCCCACGCAACTTCCAAGTCACCTTGAGCGGCAATCAGTTCCTGCCTGCGAGCTGCCACGCTGGCTTCAGCGGAGATACGATCCGACTCGACCGCCAAGCCAGCCTTGACGTGATCGGTTACCGTACTTAGCAACGCCTCGGCCGTTTCCTGCTCATGCTGCGCAACGCCGGTCTCACGCTCGGCATAGAGCACCGACTCATAAGCCTGTACAACACGCAGAATAATCATCTGGTCCACGGCCCTGGCGTTGGACCCAGCACTCTTACGCATCAGATCGGCACCATGAATCACCCTCTGAGTCTTGAATGAATCGAAAGCCATCCAAGTGCCGGAGAAGCGAGCAGCAAAATTCCCCATCGGCTGTGGCAGGTTCAGTTCGTTCAAGGCAAAGTTTGCCTGCGTGAACTGCCGCTGCCGAAGGCGCATACCGAAGGCATACACAGGATCGTCCCCGCGCGAGATGTCTTCCGTAAAACTGATTTGCGGCAACAGATAAGTGCGCGCCAGGCGAGCCGAGGCGCTAGCGTCTTTTTGGTCAGCACCAGCAACTGCGGCCTCTGGATTTTGTCCCAGAGCGCGGTCAATGGCCTGCCGAAGCGTCAATTTCGTTGTTTGCGCTCCGGCTTCGCTGTTCGATAAACAGCAGAAGACGATCAGCAGCATGGCTAGATTCTGGATAGACTTCATTATGGGCGCAGTCCTTTTTGTCCGTTCCCTTGAATAAAGTCCTGGATCAACGGATTCGTTACAGGAATGCGCCAAGAATTTATCAGCCCCCCTGAAACGGCATTGAACTCCGCACTATCCAAAAATGCGCTGGATCAAAGGGCCTGAAATTTCAATGATCGTTCGAACTCCAGAAACTCCTGCCGCAGACGCTCTGGCTTTGACTCAAACTGCATACTTAACTGAGGCTATGCCTACACCACAATCATCGGCGGCAAAGACCAAGGATATGGTTCTACGCGTGACACAGGCCTTGACCAGGAATTTTTTGAATGCCGAAAATCCTATGCGCCGGCCTGCTTCAACGTCCTTGCTCATAGTAGATAACCTGTCGATGATAGGAAGCTTCCGTATTGGCTTGTTTTTTGTCAACATTTGTGTAAGTGTGTAAGCGATGGTACAAAGGATGCACATGAAGAGTTTTTGTTTGCTGATGGTGTTGTTCGTATGTGCCGGCTCCTGCTCCGCGCAGCAGAGCTCTGCCGGGAAGAGTTCCGCGCAGCACAGCACAGCCAAGAAACATACAGCCGCAGCCTTTGACCAGGCCAAGTATGACAAGGAAGAAAAGGATGCTGTGGCCTACGTCAAGTCAATCGATGTCAAGAGGCTGGATTCCTCGCTGCCATCACAGAGTTTGGAAGACTTTCTGCAGACCGGAGCGGCACATACTGACTTTCTGAACTGGAGGCTTGATGAGACCTGCGATAACAAACCGGATCAGTACTTGAATATTGATTACCCGCGCTGTGTGCGCATTGAATTCAGACGAGGCGGACAATCCGGATGGATTCTTATCCTGATCGGGACTATGAAAAAAGGAATCATAGGTCCTCCTCAGCTTTACGAGCCGATTGATGTCTTTCAAGAGCCGTTTGTAAATACTGGCGGCACCGAACGGCTCTCTGGCCTTCCTCATCTTCTCGACCTGCCCGTTGTCACGAAAGGTGTGAGTGACTTTTACCAGAGGATCGTGGAACGGCACCCGATCGGCATTCCGTCCGGCGCGGATAAGACAGCCCTCTGGCCGTTCCTCAGCCGGCGCCTGACGCGGCAACTGGAGAGCGTGCAAGCCTGTCAGGATGACTACTTCCGCCAGCATCCAAACGCGGACGCTGCTCCGAAGCCGGCATGGCTCAATAGCGGCATCTTCACCGGCATCAGCAAACGCGCTTTACCATTGTCCGCGGCGGTTGTTCGCCAAGAACCCCAGAAGGACGGTTCCTTCGCGGTATCGGTCAGCCTCACCTACGTGAAGTTGCCAGGCTTTGTTCCCGATGAGGCGGGCTGGGCTCTCATCGCCAAAGTTATCCTGGAGGAGAATCGATTGGTCATTGATGACGTTCGCTTCTTTGATGGAATCAATACCGATGGACCATCCCATTTGCTGAGTGAAAGCTTCGGCGGCTGCGATGGCGACCACTGGAGTGGAAAGCACGTCGATCAAAAGCTGCCCGCGGAGCTACCTGGTCCGCACTACACGGATTGGAATGCCGTGAATGCGCTGCGCAACGCCGCATATAACGAGGAAGTAACTTTCGCCAAGGCGGTTGACGTGCATCAGCTTGATCCGTCGCTGCCCTCCGAGCGTCTGGAAGAGTGGCTCAAGACCGGTTCCCCGCACGGCGAAGGCATCGAGTGGCACGCCCTTCAGTGCAATATCAAAGAAGGCTCGTACGACAAAGACGGCTCATACCTCGTCACGCGTACGCCGGAGGGCCGACTTTGCGCGATGGTCTGGTTTCAGCGGGGCAATGCCCGCGCAACAATCCGCGTTGCCTCTGCGGGCAAGGACGGTTCCGGGCAGCCGAGGGTGGAGTTTATCGCAGTCCGGGATAAGGATGATGGCCTGCTGACGCCGTGGCCTGCGGATGGCAACCGGGATGAGCCTTCTGACTCTGACCGGCTTTCCGATCTGCCTCGCCTTCTGGACGAGGAAGGGATCATCGATGGGGCGCGCAAGCTCTATGATGCGGTCGTGTCAGCTCATCCGCTTGGCATTCCAAAAGGGCAGGACAAGGTCAGGATCAGTCCTTTGTTGAGCAAGCGCCTGCGTGCGCAGCTTGAGAGCGCGCAGGCTTGTCAGGCAGATTACCTTATCCAAAATCCAGGTTCCGCAGAGATGCAGAAGCCAGCCTGGTTCAACACAGGACTCTTCTCTGGAGACGGAGAGTTGGCATTGCCGGGCATCGATTTTGTAGACCACAAAGAGCGACAGAAAGATGGTTCTTTTTTGGTCAATGTGTGGCTTTCTCGTGAGGATTCCGCCGTACAGGATTCCGCTCCGCTTTCATCTCAATGGAGAATCTGGCGTGTCTCCGCGCTTGTGAAATTCGAAAACGGCAGATACACGGTTGACGATGTCCGATTGTTCGGGGATGACTCCTTGGATGGTCCATCA
Organism: uncultured Occallatibacter sp.; assembly: GCA_964644105.1. GTDB lineage: Bacteria > Acidobacteriota > Terriglobia > Terriglobales > Acidobacteriaceae > Telmatobacter. The sequence goes on from CAZXVX010000006.1 coordinate 42,878, forward strand.
AGAATGCTATCCGATTCAATTACCGGTTGCGATGGTGCGCGCTGGGTGGGCATCGGCAGCACGAACAGATAGTCCGCGAGCGTATCCATATTGGTATGTTGGTTTCTTCTGTGATTGACTGTTTGACAGCAATAGCAAAAACGCTCAAAAGCCGGGTCGGAGATGGTTTTCCGGTCACTTGGGCACTACTCATTATCCGTGTCGAAGTTCTCAGTCTCCTTACCAGTGGCTTGGTTTGGTTTGTATGTTTTACTAACACCAATATCGCCCAGATCAAACGTCGCTTGTTGGCGGCCAAGCGGTTGCCCTGTGCGAAATGTGAATGATCCGCCTGGGCAGACTGTAGCGCTACGATAGTCATATTGTCCGGACTTCTGCGGCAGTGCTGGAACCCAATCGCCGGCCATCAACGAAAAACTGCGTACCGGGTTGGGATCGAAATTGGAAAGGGCTGACGAACCAAACTCCAATGCATAGGCCGTGTGTCCGGCCGGAACCTCCAATTCGCCATCCGGTTCCTTGCATTGATTCCCTTCCGCATCTATGGCGAGCAAATAGACCGGCGGCAGAGTGAACGGAGCGACGCAATCAAACCCCACATACTTCGCGCTGGTCGCCTTAGGGCAGTATCCGATGCCCGGAACTGCGAATCCATAATCGGGGGCACCGGCTTGAACACGCACCTCCGGATTGAATCGATAAGTTTCCCAGGCCACGTCAATTTGCGCTGTAACGTGTCCTTGCTCGACCTTCGCGTAAACCCATTTGGGAAGGGAATTATCCAGATTGAAGACAGGATCATGGAACACCATATGATGCCCCGAGTTTTGCCACTCCGATTCCCATTGCCATCCAGAACCTGCAAGGTGTAAACGATAGCCGTGAACCTCAATCACTTCATCGCTGCCAAGCGCCGGATCGACCACCGGGATTTCAATCTCATTTCCGTCTTTCCAGTCGAACTCCCGGAGTCCGTTGTCAGCCGGTTTGATCGCGAGTTTCATCGAGTTGTCAGATCCGGCGTACGGATAAGCTATCCAGCGCGCCAGCCCAGTCGAAGCGAACAAGATACACAATGGAATGGACGCCAGCCCAGCGGCAAGTACGATGCGAGCCGGCCACTCACGCCGCCGTGCGAACTGCCAGAGCAATGCTGCCAACATCGATAGAAGCAGCACCAACGCCGCCGCCCAACTGAGCAATTCTTCCTGACCTGCCAAAGTCTGAGGCAGCTTGTTCCATGGCAGCCATGAGATGACGATAAAAGTGAGAACGATCCCCACTGCGGTCAATACCCACTGAATTATCGATGCCGTCACCGAAGCGAGCACCACAGCGGGAAAGGTCACGAACAGGAGAAACATACCTTGCAAAAAAATCAGCCTTGGCACAAACGACCACGCGAGCGGGATCTCGGCATGGGTGAGCAGATACAGTTGTACTACGAGGAGCGGCACATTCAACGCCATCACGAACAAGAGCATCTTGGCTGCCAGCAATTGCCCCCACCGATACGGCCTGGTGGGCCACCACTCCTTATCGCCCACCAGGCTCTCGCCCTGGATTGCTCGAATCGTGACTAGAATCCACAGACCGAACATCAACATAGGCGGGAGGTCTCCCTCTCGCAACCACTGGAAGGAAGCTGGATGCACCTCGCGCCACGCCCAAACCACGACTGCGATACAGTAGCCCAAGATCTCCAACCGTTGCCGCCGCAGATCTTTCAGCAGAATATGCAGAATGAGTCTC